>JAYSXP010000232.1:0-15116 GCA_043717125.1 Polyangiaceae bacterium
ACGTTCGCACGCTGCGTCTCTCGGCGGCGCACCGAACGGGCCACGCGTCGCTCTTGCCGTCACGCACCGCGAGCTCCGAGCTCCTCGCGCTGCTCGCGCTCGATCCGTCGCTCGCCGACCGAAGCCCCGCGCGCGCGCTCTACCTCGATACCGAGACGACGGGGCTCAACGGCGGGACGGGGACAGTCGCGTTCTTGGTCGGCCTCGCGTGGTGGGACGCCGACGCGGGTGGCCTCACCGTCGAGCAGATCCTCGTGCGCAACCTCGGCGAAGAAGCGCCCATGCTCGCGCACGTGGCCGAACGCATTCGCGCCTGCGAGATGCTCGTCACGTTCAACGGCAAGAGCTTCGACCTCCCGGTGCTCCGCACGCGCTTCGTGATGGGGCGCTCCGCGTTCCCCGACGAGCCTCCCCACCTCGACCTCGTCCACGTCGCGCGACGCTTGCATGGCAGTCGCGGCTTCGGGGCGCGTCTCGGGGCCATCGAGCGCGAGGTCCTCGGCTTCGTCCGCGAGAACGACGTGCCCTCCGGTGAGGTCAGCGCCTGTTACCTCCATTTCATCCGCACGGGAGACACGCGCGCGCTCCTTGGCGTCGTCGACCACAACCTCTGGGACGTGGTGTCGATGGCCGCCATCGTCGCGCTCTACGGCGAGCCGCTCGAAGGCACCATGCTCCACCCGGAGGATCTTGTCGGCGTCGCTCGAACGCTGAAGCGTGCAGGATACAACGATCGCGCCTACGCCGTGGCGGACGAGGCGCTCGCGCGAGGGGCAGGGAAGGCCGGCGTCCGCGCCCGCGCCGAGATCTCGAAGGCCCGCGGCGACAAGGCGAGAGCTCTCGCTGACTTCGAGGCACTCGCCGCCGCTGTCGATGACCCATCGGTGCGCCTCGAGCTCGCCAAGCTCTACGAGCACCACGCCAAGGATGCCGCGCGCGCGCTCGCGGTCGTCCTCGAGGGGACCGGCGAAAAAGAGGACCGCATCGCGCATCGCGCCGCACGCCTCACGCGCAAGGTGAACGAGAAGACCCGCAAGCTGTGGTAAAAACCGGGTCCTCATGGACCGCGACAGCGAACACGCCCCGCACCCCTACGATCCTGCCGTCGTCGAGCCGAAGTGGCAGCAGGTCTGGGAGGAGCAGAAGACCTTTCGCGCGGTGCGCCGCCCGGGTCATCCGAAGATGTACGTGCTCGACATGTTCCCGTACCCCTCGGGCGCGGGGCTCCACGTCGGCCATCCCGAGGGCTACACGGCGACCGACATCATCGCGCGCTACAAGCGCATGCGCGGCTTCGACGTGCTCCACCCGATGGGCTGGGACGCTTTCGGCCTCCCGGCCGAGCAGTACGCGATCAAGACCGGCGTTCACCCCCGCGCGACCACGCTGAAGAACATCGATAACTTCCGCCGCCAGCTGAAGATGCTCGGCTTCAGCTACGACTGGGACCGCGAGGTCGACACCACCGACGCGGGCTACGTGAAGTGGACGCAGTGGATCTTCCTCCAGCTCTTCAACCGTGGGCTCGCGTTCCAGCAGTCGAACATGCCGGTCAACTGGTGCCCTCAGCTCGGCACCGTGCTCGCCAACGACGAGGTCACCGCCGACGGCCGCAGCGAGGTCGGAGGCTTCCCGATCGAGAAGCTCCGCATCCGCCAGTGGTCGCTCCGCATCACCCAGTATGCCGACCGTTTGCTCGAGGGCCTCCACGGCCTCGACTGGCCAGAGACGAAGGTGAAGCAGGCGCACTGGATCGGCCGTAGCGAGGGCGCGAACGTCGAGTTCGCGGTCGACGGCCACCCTGGCGAGACGATCACCGTCTTCACCACGCGCGTCGACACGCTCGCCGGCGCGACGTACGTGGTGCTCGCGCCCGAGCACGCGCTCGCGCAGAAGATCAGCAAGGCCGACCACGTCGTCGCCGTGAAGGCCTACGCCGACATCGCCAACGCCAAGAGCGACATCGTCCGCAGCGACGCGAGCCGCGAGAAGACCGGCGTTCCCACTGGCTCGTTCGCGATCAACCCGATCAACGGCGAGAAGGTCCCTGTCTTCGTCGCCGACTACGTCATCGGCAGCTACGGCAGCGGAGCTGTCATGGCGGTCCCCGCGCACGACGAGCGCGATCACGCGTTCGCCTTGAAATACGGCCTTCCCATCCTCCGCGTCGTTGATCCGGCAGACCCGCATGCGAAGGCGGGCATGACCGCGGTCGACATCGAAAAGGAGGCGTTCACGGACGACGGTGTCGCGAGCGAGGCCGCCGTCGTGCGCAGCAAGGCGCCGGTCACTAAGGGCATGCCGAGTGTAGAGGTCCGCCGCGTCGTGACGGACTGGCTCGCGTCGCAGCACGCCGGCAGCTCGAAGATCACCTACAAGCTTCGCGACTGGGTCTTCTCGCGCCAGCGCTACTGGGGCGAGCCGATCCCGATCTACTTCCCTGTCGAGTGCGACGGCGATCCGCGCGTCGCGGGCGCCGCGTTCACGATCCGCTACGACCAGCCGATCCCGGTCGACGAGAGCGAGCTGCCGCTCGTTCTCCCCGACCTCGAGGACTTCAAGCCCGGCACCGACCCCGCGGGCCCTCTCGCGCGCGTCGCCGACTGGCGCTTCTTTCGGAAGGACGGCACCTGGTTCGCGCGCGAGACCAACACGATGCCGCAGTGGGCAGGCTCATGCTGGTACTACCTGCGCTACCTCGACCCGAAGAACGCTGCCTCCGGCTGGACGAGCGAGGACTACGACGCCTGGATGCCCGTCGACCTTTACGTCGGCGGCTCCGAGCACGCGGTGCTCCACCTCCTCTACGCGCGCTTCTGGCACAAGGTGCTCTACGACCTCGGCCTCGTGAAGGGCGACGAGCCGTTCACGAAGCTCGTGCACCAGGGCCTCATCCTCGGTACCTCGTATCGCTACTTCCGCGCGCTCGAAGGTGACCAGCGCCTCCTCGCAGGTAGCTCGAAGGTGCTGAGGCCCACCGACCCGCCGGAGATCCGCCTCGCCCAGACGAAGGAGCTGGTCGAGGAGCTGTGGGCGCGCGAGGACGAGATCGTGACCCGCGACAACAAGACGTTCCACGCGGCGCTCGGCGTCGAGGTGGTGATGATCGCTGAAAAGATGAGCAAGTCGCGCGGCAACGTCGTCAATCCCGACGACATCGTGAAGAGCCACGGCGCCGACGCGCTCCGCCTCTACGAGATGTTCATGGGCCCGCTCGAGGCCGTGAAACCGTGGCAGACGAGCGCGATCGAGGGTGTCCGCCGCTTCCTCGATCGCACGTGGAACGTGTGCACCAACGTCTCGGACGCCGCCGCGAACGACGAGACTCGCCGCCTCGTCCACAAGACGATCAAGAAGGTCGGCGAGGACATCGAGCACATGCGCTTCAACACCGCGATCAGCGCGATGATGATCCTCGTGAGGCACCTCGGCGCGCTTCCGGGCGGAACGCCGCGCGAGTCGGCCAAGGCGCTCGCGCTCCTCGTTTCTCCCTTTGCGCCGCACATCGGCGAGGAGCTCTGGCAGCGCCTCGGCTCGAAGGAGCTGCTCGCCTACGAGCCCTGGCCCGCGTTCGACGCCGCGCTCGTGAAGGACGACGTCGTCGAGATCGGTGTGCAGGTCAATGGCAAGGCCCGCGGAAGCGTGCAGATTGCAGTCGATGCCGACGAGGGGACCGCCAGGGCCGCCGCCCTCGCCGACGCGAGGGTCCAGGCGTTCACCAACGGCAAGATCATCAAGAAGGTCATCTACGTGAAGGGGCGAATCCTGAACCTGATCGTGGGATGAAGGCTCTCTCTCTCTCCCTGTCGCTTGCGCTGGCGTCGTGCGGCTATCAGCCAGTGCACGGCGGCGCGGGCGCCGCGCACTTCTCCGTCGTGCTCTCCGAGTCGAAGGTCCCCGACGCGGTGGCCTCCGACGAAGTGCTCGCTGGAGTCCGCGAGGAGCTCGCTCGCTCGGGGGCCCTCGCCTCCGGTGCGGCCTATCCGCGCTGCGAGGTCGAGATCCTCCGCATGGACGAGGCCGCGGAGGGCATCGCCTCGATGCCGGGGGAGGGGGGCCGGCTCGTCCCTCAGGCCCGCGCTACGCGCGTAGGGATCGTCGCCCGCGCCTGGGTCCTCGAGGCGCCCGGCGCCGAACGGATGCGGGACACGGGGGACGTGCGCGCGTTCGAAAGCGTCGCCGTTGTGACGGACGCGCGCGGCGCCGCCTTCCGGCATTCCGACGCGCTGAGAGCGGCCGGACGCCGCCTCGGAAGGCGCCTCGCATCGCGAATCATGGGGTTGCCGAGCCCGAGCGACGAATGAGCTGCGAAGCTCGCGCATGTGGTAACGTCCACGCCTCATGATCACGGTGGGGTGTGCTGGTTTTCCCGTTCCTGCGACGAGGTACTTCAAGGAGTTCCTCTTCGTGGAGATCCAGGAAACGCACCACGCGCTTCCGGGGATGGGCACGATTCGTCGCTGGCGCCGAGAGGCTCCCGCGGAGTTCGTCTTCGCGATGCTCGCTCCGCGAGAGATCGGTCAAGAAGGCTTTCGCGAAGGCAAGGTCGTGGAGACCGCGCTGAAGACGCTCCTCGAGGTCGGCAAGGAGCTGGAGTCGAAGATCGCCGTCTTCGTCTCGCCGCCCGAGCTCGCCCACAATCGCGCGAACAAGGCCGCTGTGAAGGATTTCCTCACGAGCGTCCGGAAGAAGTTCGACCGCGTCATCTGGGAAGCGCCTTTGACGTGGGACGCCGACGAGGCCGTCGCGCTCGCCGCCGACGTGAAGGTCATCGCTGCACGCGATCCGCTTCTGCACGGCCTCACGACCGCGCCCATCGCGTACTACCGCCTCGCCGGTCCCGCGGGCCACAAGAGCCGTTACGAGGACCCGGCGATCGAGAAGCTCGCCGCCCTCGCCAAGGACGCGAAGCACAAAGACGCGACGTACGTGTTCACGAACGTCGACATGTTCGCGGACGCGAAGCGCTTCAAGAAGGCGATGAAGCTTCCGTAGACGGCCGGAAAGAGAAACGGGGCGATCCTTGGAAGGACCGCCCCGCTCTCATCCTCCAGCGTCCGTCGCTTTTCGCGAGGACGCCGAACCGGTCACTGGCAGTCGGCGTTGGCCTTGGCCGTCGCGCACGCGACGATCGCGTCGTAGGCCTTGGCGACCTCAGGGGTGCTGAGCGCCTCGCAGTCGTCGCCGCAGGCGGAGAGGGCGGCCTGGTCGGTCTCGGGCGTGCCGTCTGCCTTCGTTTTGCAATCAGTGATGCACGAGGAGAACTTGTTGCAGTCGTCCGGCGTGGTGCCGCCGTCGGCGCCTGCGTCGGCCGTCGGGGCGATGTCGAAGCACGTCTTGAGCTCCGTGCAGCAGAGTGCGTTCAGCTTCGCCTGGCAGCTCGCGCTGAAGAGATCACCACCGGTCTGCTTGTTGCCCTCACACTTCACTGCAACCTTGCCGCTGTCGACCACGGGATTGCCCGTGCCGCCCTCGGTGTCAGTGGGGTTCGAGCTCGTCACGGAGCAACCCGCGAAGGCAAAGCTGCCCGTGGCAACCGCCGTAAGGGCAAGGAACGAAACCGCAGTCCATTTAGCGCTCAACGTCATGAGAGGGTCCTCCAGTTGGGCACGAATGCCCGTTCAAGTTCACAAGCTTCAGTAACCGCACGCCGACCTGCAGCTCGTGAGCGTGCAGTTCGCTAGCTCCGTCGCACTCTCTTTGCCTGTCGAGTGCGCCTTTCCACATGCGCCGACGCACGAGGCGTCTGCACAACCATAGGAGCAACCGAGGAAGGTGCTGCACTCGCTGCCGATTGCACATGCCTTCTTCTGATCACCACACCTGTCCGAGGCGCACTGCGAGCACCGGTCTGCGCTGGGCGCTTCCGGCGGCGTGCCTGCTTCGGGAACCTCTGCGTCGCCTGCGTCGTCGCCCGCGTCGAGGTCGGGCGCCGCGTCGGCGTCCGTTCCTGCGTCGTCGGGCGAGCCGCAGGAGCCGGCTGTCGTTTTCGTCGCGCCGCTCGCGCACGTGGCCGTGCAGTCCGCGGCGCACTTGCCGCACGTGCGAGCGTCGTTGCAGGAGGCGAACGCGCCGTATGCGGCGAGCGGGTCGGCTCCGCCATCGGGGCTGTCGAGGCCGTCGTGGGTAGAGGCGCCCGCGTCCGCCGTGTCGCAGAAGCACTTGTCGCGAGCGCCTTGCGACTCGCCGAACGGGTTGTTGCAGGCCCGAAGCGCGATGCAGCGGGCGTCGGTGAGGCATACAGCCCAGGCGCCGGTGCACTCCTGCGTTACGCAGGACACGCAGGCCGTCGAGGCTCCGCCGTCGCCGGCCTCGAAGCTGCCCGCGTCGTCGGGCAGGGCATCGTTCGTGAGGATGGTGCAGCCTTCGAGCCCCATACCCAGTGCGCTAGCCGCCAACATCACGGCGCCGGCCGCGAGGGCGACCGAAAGCGCAGGAAGGGCGTAGGACGGGCGAAAGCTCATAAAGAAAGGCGACCCCTTGCGGGAGAGAGAAGCGAGCGAGGTTGCGCCAAAGGATAGACGGGGCTGAGGGCCCCATGCTTCAACGCATCGGAAAGGATACGGGGCAGCCGGAAGGCCTGCCAAGGATCCCGTAAGACCCTAACCGTGCCTCAGGCATCGGCAGAAAGCGAACTCGTCGAGCGCGACCGGTCCGATCGTCCGGGGAATCGCCTGAAGCTCGCGTAACCCATCGCAAGCGCGAGCAGCCACCAGGGTATGTCACCCACCATCTCGTACACAGTGTGGCCGCGCATCCAGCGAACGACTCCCTCCTGGGCCTCCGCCACGAACGTCTGCGTGTGGCTGACGACCCCTCCCATCGGGTCGACGATCGCCGAGACGCCGCTGTTGGTGCTGCGGATGAGGAACCGGCGGTGCTCGATGGCCCTGAACTTCGCGAGCGCGAGGTGCTCCCACGGCTCCGTGGTGTCGCCGAACCAGGCGTCGTTCGTGATGTTCACGAGCAGCTCCGGATCGGCGTACGCCACCATCTTGTTGGTGAACGAAGGGAGGATGTCCTCGTAGCAGATGAGGACGGAGACCTTGTGCTTCACGCCCTTGACGTCGAGGAGGACGGGCTCGAAGGACGTGCCCTTCGAGAAGCGACCGCTGTGGGGCGACCACTTGTACAGGATGGGGAAGTCGTCGCCGAACGGGAGGTACTCGCCAAAGGCGAGGAGGTACTGCTTGTCGTAGCGGCCCGTGACCTCGCCTTTGGCGTTCGTCGCGATCGCCGTGTTGAACCAGCGCTCGCGGTCCGGGTCGATGCGGAAGAGCACGGCACCGAAAATCGTCGGTACCCCGAGGCGGCCCGCGAACCGGTCGCGGTAGAAGGGCGTCTTCATGCCCATCTCCTCGGGCACGGAGAAGGCCACCGACGATTCGCTCCAAACCACGAAGTCTACGCCCTTGTCGCGAAGCTCCTGGGTCAGCTTGACGTGGCGGCGCAGGCCTTCACCCGGCTGCTCGCGCTTTGCCATGAGCCCCATGTTGCCCTGCACGTAGCCGACGCGGACGGGCTCGGCCTTCTCGACGCTGCTCTTCACCATCGAGATGCGAGCGGCGCCGAAGACCAGCGCGAATGCAATGGCAATGACGCCGGCACCGATGATGCGGCGATCGAGAGGGACGTGGACGCGCTCCTCGCTGTTCGTCGAGCCGCGGTACGCGGTCGGCGCGTTCGGCACGACCTCGCGGCTCGCGGCGAGGCGCGCGCGCAGCGGCTCGGCGATGGCCATGTTCACGGTGACGAGCACGAGCCCAACGAGGATCGGACCGCCGAGCTCCGCGGTCTGCATGAGCACAGGCACGTTGTGGACGGTCGCCGCATAATACCAGGGGAAGAGCAGCGGAAAGACGAGCTCGCTCACCGCGAACGAGCCGGCGAAGACGAGCGGCAGCGGCCAGCCGCGCTGCGAGGCGCGACCGTAGAGCCAGCCCATGAACGCGAGGCGCAGCGCCTGGTAGGAGCAGATGAAGATGACGAAGAAGACGCACAGGTAGATCGGGAACCCGCTGAAGGTCCTCAGCATGTTGGTCAGCCAGTAGAAGCCGCCCAGGTTCATCGCGAGGCCGGTGAGAAAGCAAAGCCACACGCTGCGTTTCGTCGTCTGGCCCATGAGCGAGACGTAGAGCGGCACGAGGCACACGAACGTGAGCCACCACTGGTCAAAGCCCGCGAACGCCACGAAGTAGAGGACGCCGCTCAGGATCGCGCCGGCGTCGGCAAGTCTTCCGCGGACGAGGGGGTTACCGACGTTCGCCAGCTCGGTGGCCCTTGTCGCCTTGGCGGCCCTTGTCGCCTTGGCCATCACTCGGTGCGCTGGATGATGTGGTAGCCGAACGGGGTCTCGACGATGTCCGAGATCTGCGCGACCTTGAGCTTGAAGGCGACGGCGTCGAACGCGCCGACCATCTGGCCCTTGCCGAAGCGACCGAGCGACCCGCCGCGGGCGCCGGCGTTGGGCTCGTCGGAATATTCGACGGCCAGCCGCCCGACATCCTCGCCCCCCTTCGCGCGCCTCAGGACTTCCTGCGCGAGAACGAGCGCTTGCTCGCGCGTGCGGAGGACGGATTTTCCAGCGCGATCCACGCCCATCCACTGGATGAGGACATGACGCGCGCTGATCTTGGTCGGCTCCACGGTCGCGACCGCCTTCACCGACTCGCCAGGCTCGCTCGGAATCGGGAACGCGGGCGGCGGCTCCCCGGTCGCCGCCGTCGGTGCCTTCTTCCCGCCGCCGAGCTTCACGGCAGTGCCCGCTGTCGCCGGCCCACTCGTGGCTTGCGCCGCAGTCGTATCGTTGTTGCGCGGCTCGGACGCCTGGGTCGCGAAATTCGCGTCGGTCGAGCTATTCGACGTGGCCACGCTCGCCGTCGAGGCGCCACAACCCACGAGCGCGGCGAGCACGACGAGCGCGAGCCGGATCATTTCTTCTTCACCTCGAGGAGCTCGACCTCGAAGATGAGCGTGGAGTTCGGCGGGATGTCGGGCGGAAAGCCGCGCGCCCCGTAGCCGAGGCTCGGCGGCACCGTGAGCTTGCGCTTTCCGCCGATCTTCATGCCTGCCACGCCCTGGTCCCAGCCCTTGATGACACGACCTGCGCCGAGCTCGAACTCGAACGGCTGGTTGTGCTTCTTCGAGCTGTCGAACTCCTTGCCGTTGGGAAGTGTCCCCACGTAGTGCACCTTGACGGAGTCCCCGGTGTTGGCCTTGGTGCCCTTGCCGACCACGAGATCCTTGGTCTCGAGCTTCTCGTTGCTCGGCGGCGCCTGCTCTGCGGGCTTCTGCGTCTCGGCAGGCTTGGCGGTGGCGGTCGGGGCCGGCGGAGCGGTCGCGGAGACCGCCGGCTGGGCCAGCTCGGCCTGGATGGCCTCTTCCTTGGGTGGCTCCGTCAGTTTCGCGCACCCGAGCGCAAGCGCGAGCGCGGGGGCGAAGGAAACGACTGCGAAAAAACCGACACGCTTCAGCCAAGCCATCGGGGGCGGACCCTACCTTCTCACGTGGTCGTGTGCAACGCACACGACACAGCCTCCCCAAGTTCGGTTAGGGCAAGCAAAGGGTTGGATGCGATGATGCGGCCGTGGCGCGTGTGCTGCACATCGAGGACGACCCGCGAAATCGGCTGCTCGTCCGCAAGCTCCTCTCTGCCGACGGTCACGAGGTGATCGACGCCGCCGACGGTCTCGAGGGCGTTCGCCTCGCGATCGGCCAGCGGCCGGATATCGTCCTCGTCGACCTCAACATCCCGGGCCTCGACGGGTTCGAGGTCACGCTACGTCTCCGCACCGAGGCCTCGCTCAACGGCGTGCCCATCATCGCGATCACGGCCGAAGGCGATCGCGACACGAGCTTCGCCGTCGGCTGCGACGGCTTCATGCAGAAGCCCATCGACGCACGCAACTTCGCGAAGCAGGTCGCGGGGTACATCGGCGGGCAGCGCGAGCGCATGTTGTCGACGCCCGACATGCAGGGCGAGCGACTTCGTCAGCAGAGCGGCCGCATCGTCGCGCACCTCGAGGAGAAGGTCGCCGAGCTGTCGTCGGCGAACGAGCGCCTACGCGACATGGAGCGGCTCCGCACCGAGTTTTATCGCAACGTTTCGCACGAGCTCGCCACGCCGCTCACGCCGATCGTGGGCTACCTGCGCATGCTCATGGACGAGGAACTCGGCGAGACGAGCAAGCCGCAGCGCAAGGCGTTCCGGGCGATGGATGACTGTGTTCGTCGCTTGCGTACGCAGCTCGACAACCTCATCGACGTGACCGGCCTCGAGACCGGCAAGATGCGGTTTTTCCACAAGGACTACGATTTCCTCGACACGGTGCGCCGCGCGATCGCGGGCCACGCCGACGCGTTTGCGGAACGTAAGCTCACGATGCTCGAGGAATTCCCGCGCGGTCCGCTGCCGGGTTACGGCGACAGCGACCGCCTCGGGCGCGCGATCTCCCAGCTGCTCGACAATGCCGCGAAGTTCACGCCGGAGGGCGGCATCGTCGGCGTCCTCGTGCGCCCGCACGACGGCACGTACGAGCTCGTCATCGCCGACACGGGGCCGGGCATCCCGAAGGAGCGCGTGGACCGCGTGTTCGATCCGTTCTTCCAGGTGGACGGCTCCGCGACGCGCTCGCACGGCGGTACCGGCGTCGGGCTCGCGATCGCGAGGCGTGTGGCCCGCGGCCTCGGCGGAGACGTGAAGCTCGTTCCGGTGGGTGCGACGATCGAGGGCATGTTCCTCGGAGGCGCAGCGTTTGCACTGTCGGTCGCGAAGCGCGCGCCGACGGTGGTCGTCGACAGCGTCTGAAAGGGTTCGCATGCACCCGCTGCGGCGCGTCTACCTCGACTGGAATTCGACCACGCCGCCTCTCGCGCAGGTGCTCGAAACGATGGGCGACGTCGGCGCGCGCACGTGGGGCAATCCATCGAGCATCCATGGCGACGGACGTGCGGCTCGGGCCGTCGTCGAGGATGCACGCGCGGCCGTGGCCGAGCTCTGCATGAGCGACGCGCGCGACGTCATCCTGACCGGCGGGGGCACCGAGGCGAACAACATCGCCGTGCGGTCGGCGGTCGGCGATGGCCGGCCGTGGATCCTCACGAGCCGCCTCGAGCATCCGTCGGTCGCGCGCGTCGCGGAGGCCCTCGAGCAAGAGGGCCGCGCACAGGTGCGGTGGCTCGCGATCCTTCCGAGCGGCATCGTCGATCTATCGGACCTCGAGCGTGCTGTCGGCGAGACCCTCGCGCGCGGCGAGCCGATCGCCCTCGTGACCTTGCAGGCCGTGAACCACGAGACGGGGATGCTCCAGCCCGTGCAGGAAGCGGTCGCCATCGCGCACGCCGCCGGCGCGCGCATTCATATCGACGCCGTGCAGGCGTGGGGCAAGGTCGACACTTCGGCGATCGCACGGGCTGACTCTGTCAGCCTGGCCGGGCACAAGATCCGAGGCCCCAAGGGCGTCGGCGCGCTCGTCGCTCGCGCGGGGCTCCGCCTCACGCCGGTGCTGCTGGGGGGCGCACAGGAGAAGGGCCTCCGCCCGGGCACGATCGATCCGGTCCTGGCCGCCGGGCTCGGCGTCGCCGCCACGCATGCGAGCGGCGGAAGCGTGCGTTATGCACGCATCACCGCGCGCCGCGATGCCCTCGAGCGTGCGCTCCTCACCATGATCGAAGGAGAGAGCGCCGCGCGCGGCGCCGGCGATCCGGCCCGGCGCGCGCCGCACGTCTCGATGCTCGTGTGGCCGGGGTGGTCGGGTGCGGAGCTGGTGGCGGCGCTCGACCTCGAGGGCGTGAGCGTGTCGAGCGGCGCCGCGTGCAGCGCGGGCACCGTGGAGCCGTCACCGGTCCTCGCGGCCATGCTGGGCGACCGCGACGCCGCCTCGGGCATTCGCTGCTCGCTCGGCGAGACGACGACCGACGAGGACATCACGACCGCGATCGCCGCCTTCCACCGCGTGACCTCGCGGATGCGCCGCGCCTAGCTCGTCGCTTCAGCGCGGGGTGGCGGAGGTCGGAGGCGGCGGTTCGTCGTCGGGCGTCGCGGCGGCCGGCGTCGAGGCGGGCGCGGGGACTTGCACGGCGGCGGCGGCGCCGCCGCCGGCGACCGTGATCGGCAGCCAGAGCGCCTTGATCTTCGTGGTCGGCCCGTCGTGGTCGTAGCCGAGAAGACCGAAGAAGAGGTTCGCCCAGCTGCCGCTCGGGCTCTGCCCGTACGAGAAGACGGGCAGCAGGTGGAACTGCCAGTCGAGGCCGCCGGGAACGCGCTTCTGCCGGTACAGCGTGTTGAGTGCGACCTGCGTGACCGACTCGTCTGCGGTGTCGGCGAACCGCCAGAAGAGCGGGAAGCCGATGGTGGTACGCCCCTTCGGCGAGGCGAAGTCCCAGAGGATCGGCGCGAGCACTGTGTGCGTCGAGCGCTCGCTCCGTCCGAGATAGACGATCGGGTGGATGTCGACCTCCCAGCCCTTCGTGTCGGTACTGGTTACGATGGTCGGGAAGAACCAGTTGGTGCGCGAGACGTTGTAGCTCTCGGAGCGCGCGAAGAGCGGCGTCGCGAACGTGCGGCCCGTCGGGCTGCTCGAGTGGTAGAAGAACGGGAAGATCCCCGTCGCGCTGTACCCGAGGTCGATGTCCGTCGACCGGTAGTAGATGGGGACGATCGGCCCGACCATCGTGAGCTGGGTCGACTTGTTGCGCGTCGACGCGAGCGTGAAGAGCGGCGTGATCATCGTGTCGCTCGAGCGCGTGACGCGACGCAGGTAACCCGGGAGTACGAAGAGCGATTTTTCCGGATCGCGTCCGTAGTGGAAGAGCGGGAAGAGCGTGTAGTGGAACTCCTTCACGCCTCCCGTCTCGGGGCGACCGGTGATCGTGAAGAGCAGCGGCGCGACGTCGAAGACCGAGCGCTTCGGGTCGGACTTCGAGATGACCGGCCCGACGACTGTGAGCTGACTCTGCTCGATCTCGCGCTCGCGATGGAAATAGAGGAGCGGTGGGACGAGCGAGTACGTCTTGCGCGCACCCTCGTCGTCTCCGTTGTCGCCGTGGAACCAGAAAGGGGCGATGCCCCAGTCGACGTCCTTCAAGGTGCGGTCGCGGAAGTACGGGCCGACGATCGTGAACGCGCCCTTCGCATCCCAGTGCGATGTGGTGAGCGTGAGCGGCGAATGAAAGTAGCCGCCGTCCTTGCGTGCGCCCTCGAAGAGGATCGGCGGGAGCCAGTTGTCGTGCTCCTCGGGTGCCTCGCGATGAGCGAGGGGCCCGAGGACGAGGACGTGGTTCTGGCGATCGCGCACGCGCCACGCGAACGGAAACAGGACGTCGGCGTCCACGTTCGGCGAGCGTCGCTGATAGAAGAGGAGCGCCGCGAGCGACTCGCGGTCGGTCTGCGGGGTGCTCTCGCCCGTCTTCGGGTCGAGGCCGCGTGTGTGTTCGAGATAGAGCGGCGGGATGAGCCTGAGCCGGTAGTCGCCACGGCTCTCCTCGTAGTACGGAAAGTACGAGCGGTGGAGCGAGCCCTCGGGTGACGGCGGCCGGCCGTCGTAGTCGGTGCCGATGCGGTCGCCGACCCCCTCGGGGAGCGCGAGCGGGTCCGTCGGTGCGATCGCGGTCGGCTCGTCGAGCGGACGTGACGAAGGCGACGTCCCTTGCGGGTCCTCGTCGGGATTTCCTCCGCCGCGCGGGCCGACCGGCTTGTTGCGGGTCGGGCTCGACTGCGTCGGGCCGCCCTGCTTGCCGCCACCCGCGCCCTGCGCGAGCGCGGTCGTCGCGACCAGCACCACCATGACGGCCGCGAGGAGTGCGACGAGGCGACGTGCGACGTCGGACTTCGGGACCTTCTCCTGCGAGCGTGCCGTGAGGTCCTTGAGCTCCACCACGCCCTCGTCGAGCTCGCGATCGCCGAGGATCACGGCGAACCGCGCGCCCAGTGAGTTGGCGCGGCGGAGCTGCGCCTTCACCGATGCGTTGCGCGTATCGACCTCGCAGCGGAGGCCCGCCTTGCGGACGTCGCGTCCGAGAACGAGCGCCTCGGCGGTCGCGCGCTCGCCGATCGGGGCGATCACGACGTCGACGACGCTCGCCTCCGCCACGACCTCGCTCGCGATGAGCAGGCGCTCCAGGCCGGCGGCAAAGCCGATGGCCGGCACCGAGGGACCGCCGAGCTCGGCGATCATGCCGTCGTAGCGGCCGCCGCCGACGAGCGTGCTGCCGGCGCCGAGCTTGTCGTACGCGCCCTTGATCTCGAACAGCGTGCGGCCGTAGTAGTCGAGCCCGCGCACGAGCTTCGCGTCGACCGTGTACGGCGTGCCGAGTGCATCGAGGTTCCGGCGCAGGCCGTCCCAGTGAGCGCGGTCCTCGCCGTCGAGGAGCTCGAGGATGATCGGCGCGCCCTCGATGGCGGCCTTGTCGGCGGGATGCTTGGAGTCGAGAATCCGGAGCGGGTTCGTTCCGAGCCTTCGCTGCGAGTCTGCGCTCAGCGTGTCCTTCATCGGCTCGAGGTAGGTCACCAATGCTTGCTTGTACTTTGCACGGGTCTCCGGACCGCCGATCGAATTGATGAACACGTCGGGCTTCGGGATCCCGATCTCGACGAGGAAGCCGACGAGCGCGTCGATCATCTCCGCATCGCAGCCGGGGCCGGCGTCGCCGAAGCACTCCGCGCCGACCTGGTAGAACTGGCGGTAGCGACCCTTCGCAGGCCGCTCGCCGCGGAACATCGGCCCAAGGTAGTACCAGCGGGAGACGGGCTCCTCGTTGTGGACCTTGTGCTCGACGTAGGCGCGCGCCGCGCCGGCGGTGCCTTCGGGCCGCAGCGTGAGCGGCTCGTCGTGGAAGACGAACGAGTACATCTCCTTCTCGACCACGTCGGTAGACTCGCCGATCGTCCGTACGAAGAGCGGAGTCGGCTCGACGTAGGGCGTGCGGACCTCGCGGTAGCCCAGTCGCTCCATCGACGAACGGAATGCCGCTTCGACCCGGTGCCACCGACCGATCTCGCCGGGGAGCACGTCATTCATGCCCTTAACGGCACGGACGAGGGTAGGGGCCGTCACGGGGGACTGCTTATCACCTCGCCTGGCATGCGGGGTCAAGCAGAGGATTTGGCTGTTGCCTGT
>JAYSXP010000233.1:0-1726 GCA_043717125.1 Polyangiaceae bacterium
TTGCTTCTTCCTTAATGCTAGAGATCAACTCGATAGCACTATGATGGAAGTATTCTTCACTTGAACAACTTGTCCCGCAACCATCAGTCTCCCAGTGAAAATTTACAACAGCCTCTCGGCCGACCCAATAAGACGATCCGTTCTTCCTGACGGCCCGGAACAGTTCTCCAAGTTCGTCAGATACTTCCGCCAGAACTGTTTCAAATAAGCCGCCTTCAGTCTTAATGCGGTTGATCGAGTGGTTTAGTTGGCCCACCTCATTATAGAAGTGGGGAGTGCCCTTTACCCAACTAAACTGATTGCCATCAGTCTCACTGCAAATATAATGACTGCATACCTTATTGCTGCAAAGGTCATTCTCCATCATACAGATTGGGCAGATAATCTTTACTTCATTCGTAAGGTCATCATCATCCAAATCTTCTTCAATTTCAACATTATTAATGAGAAGGTCAATTCCATCCAAGCGCCGTTCCAGTTCTGCAACCCAATTGTTCTGAGTGGTAAGCGTGGCAGGGTCTTTAAGGTTGGCGGCCCGTACACTTTCCAGGGTCTTATTCAACAGGGTTTTTCCTTCCTGGAGAAATGCCAGAAGTGGGTCGGGAGGCAAGTTGTCAAATACCTGATCTATAATCATGAAAAAATCCTGCTCAGATGGGCAAGGTAAAATAGGTGGGTTAGCAGGCATGAGGTAGGTTCCAAGCCATCTAATAATAGCTTGTTCTAGCTCTTCACTCCAGGCTTCTACCACCTCAAACAGCTGGTTTATCACAGGGCTGGACTTTCCATACGGACCAACGAGCCGAGGATTCTCCAGTAATTCAAACAAGCTGGTTTCATTGATCAGCGCAATTACTCCTGGGAATGTGCTAGAACTTTATAGCCTTGTAGTTAGCAATCTTTAGCTTCTTTGTTTTGTGCCTTATGTCTGAGGTCAGAGACATTAAAACAGAACCTTATATAAATCATTACGATCCAAGTTTTTAATCTCTCAGGGTTGAATTCCCCGCTGCTTGCGGCGTATCCTTGTGAGAGTAATCCGCTTAAACTACTCCGCTGCTTGCGGCGGAGAAATTTATTATTGTTCCAGAATTGTCTTTTACTTCTTCCACCATGACTTTTTTGCAGACTTTAATGGTCTTGTTAAACGTCAATAAGAAAAGTAGGGCGCATGTCATCACCTAAAATGTAACCTTGACAGCTCTTTTGCATCACGAGTAATGTAACCCTACGCTTTTAATTTTCATTAAGCGCAGGGAGAAATGAAGTGAGAACAACTATGAGCTTTTCAGCTAAAAGAGAATTACTGATCCAGATAACCCCTCGTTATGCCGAGGCTTCTCCTGCTCAGAAAGGTATTATCCTGGGAGAATTTATCCAGGTCACTGGCTATTCGCGCAAATATGCCATTCGTATTCTTTCTCAATCCCAAAACCATAACATCCCAATCAAAACTACTATCAAGCGGTCTCGGCCCAGAAAATATGGCCCTGAAGTGCAAGAGGCTCTTTCTACCGCCTGGGCCGCTTCTAACTTCATCTGCGCTAAACACCTGGTTCCATTTCTACCAGAATTAGTTGCAAATTTAGAGCGCCACGATCATCTTTCCTTTCAGCCCAAACGCGCCAGCAACTGCTTGCCATAAGTTCCGCTACGGCGGATCGTATTCTCACCAGGATAAAAAAGGAAGGCCAACCGAAAGGTATCGGCACCACCAAAGCCGGAA
>JAYSXP010000234.1:0-5264 GCA_043717125.1 Polyangiaceae bacterium
GGTCAATCCGTCTCCCGCCCCCGGCGACCCCGACGGTCAGGCGCTCGGCGAGCTGATGAGCACCCTCACGGGAAGTGATCCCGCGAGCCGAACGATGGCCTACGAGACGTTCGTTCGAGCGCACCCGAAGAGCCGCTTCGTGAAGGTCCTCCGCGAGGAGGTGGCCGCGCTGCGCGCGTCACACGAGGCGCCGACGCAGAAGAACCACCCGTGGTCGTCGCCGAAGCTCGAACGCGTTCGTGCAGGTGAGCCTCAACAATTCGCGGTCGAGCTCGACCCGCAGTTCGTCGGCGCTGTCGTCCACGTGCGCCGCAAGGGCACTGCCGCATACCGCTCTCTGCCGATGGCGAGCCTCGGGCCGCGCTACTGGGCCGCGACGTTGCCCGGAGACGCCATGACCGACGCGGGCATGGAGTACTTCGTCGAGGGCGTGCCAAAGGAGGCTCCGGCCGTCGCGCTCATCGGCACTGCAGAGGAGCCGCGCGCCGTCGAGGTCGATGCCTCCCCGGGCTCGGCCAAACCTCCGGGCACGCTCGCGCAGGTCACGCTGCAGAGCGAGTACGCCTCGTTCAACACGAAGCGCGCGAACGACTACGTCTGGCAGACGGAGGGCTCCGTCGGCTGGCGTCTCCATGATCAAGGCATACGTGCCGTGCGCTCGGGGTTCGGCATCCTCCGCGGCCAAGGGGGTTCGCTGAAGGACCTCGACGAGCTCAACAAGGACTCCACCGCGGTCGGTCTCACCTATGGGTACATCGAGGCCGAGCTCACGCTCTCGTCGTCGACGTCGCTCATCGCTCGCCCGATCCTCGGCCTCCGCGACAACGGGATCACCGGTGGCGCGCAGGCGTTCATCCGCATCGGCAACGACCTGCGGACGAATCTTTCCGTCGGCGGAGAGATCCTTGGCAGCGTCGGGCAGCGAGGCATCGTGCAGCTCGACTGGCGCACCGTCCCTCGGGTCCCCATCGTCCTCCGAACGGAGGTGACGACCCAGCCCGCGAGCTCCGGCGACGTCGGCGCGCGCGCAATCGCGCAGGTCGGCTACCAGCTGACGAACGAGCTCGTGCTCGCCGTACGCGGCTCGTATCAGGGCCGAACCATCAACCACGCTGGCCCCGGCGCCGGCCTCGCCGCGAGCTACCAATGGTGAACTCGAAGCATGTCTCGTTCCTCCTCGGCGCCGCGCTCCTCTGCGTCGCGAGCGCGGCGTCCGCGGAGCCGGCAGCTGCGCCTGCCCCCGCAGTCAACGCCGAGGTCCCCGCGCTCCATCACGCGCCTCAGGTCACCGCACGTCTCGCCGAGGACATCAGCATCGGCGCCGTGGTCGATCGTCCCGATCGCGTGAAGCGAGCACTGCTCGTGTTCCAGGGCGGCGGCACGCACGGCGAGGTCGAGTTCGCGCGCGCCTCGGGTCCGCTGGGCTACGTCGCGATCATTCCGGCGACCGCCGTGCGCCCGGACCTCGGCTACTCGATCGAGATCGAGACGACGACGGGGGAGCAGCTCCAGGTCTTCGCGACGCGCGCGGCGCCCCACCACGTCACGGTCCTCGACGCGCCGGAGGATCGGCGCGAAGCGGCTCTCCTCACGCGGCTCCACGGCCGAAGGTCAGTCGTACAGACGTCCGGCGAGTACGCGAGCTTCGGCACCACCACGGCGGCGGTGCCGGTAGCGGTGCCGGCTGCATCGCTCCCGGGTCCGACCGAGACGCGAAGGGTCCCCGACCAGTTCTACCGGGTTGAGGGGAGCTACACGTACAGACTGCTCGGCACGGTGTCGGAGTTTGGCATCCGCGCGGGCATCGTGCGCGGCCAGTCCCTCGTTCGGCGCGAGTCCGACCCGAGCAAGTACGAGGTCGGGCTCAACTACGGAGCACCGCGCATCCGCCTCCGCGCGGAGGACTGGCTGCACGTGGAAGGTGAGCTCCTCACCAGCGTCACCGAGGTCGGCTTCTCCGTCGGCGGCGGCGGCGCCGTGCTCCTCGGTGACCCGTACGGCTCGAAGCTCGTGCTCGGCTTCGAGGGCATTCAGGTGTTCGGGGTGCGCGGCTACACGCGCCTCGACCTCGTCGCGAATTCGCGTCTGTCGCTCGCGCCCATCATCGAGGTGACGACGATGCCCCACGCAGACGTCGCCGGCGTTCGCCTGCTCGGGGAGGTCGGCATCGACATGGGCGCGGGCCTGCGCCTCGACGTGCGTGCGGGCTACCAGGCACGCCGCTTCGATCAAGGAGGGCCCACCCTGGGCGGAGGACTCGCCTACGCCTTCTGAGCCCCCTATCCTCGCGCGGTGACCGAGCGATTCGCCTACGACGAGGTGCCCTACGACACCGAGGCGAACCCGGAGGCGCACCCACGCTCGATGGCGACGCTCGCACGTCTCTTCGGGCTACCGACGACGGCGGTCGTGGTTGCAGCCTTACCCATTTGTCCGTCAGTCGCTCGACCTTCGCGCGCGCGCGGCCTCTCTCCTAAGAACGGTCAGCGCCAAGCCGGGGCCGGTGGGGTCGAGCGCGAACAGCGTGACTTCGGACGCGAGGACGATCAGAGCCCCATTTGCCGGCGGGCGATCTCGCGGAGGAGGCCGTTCGCGATGTCGATACGGACCGTCGCGTCGGCGTCCTTCCGGCCGAGCGCGATGACCAGCGGCGCGGCCGGCAGGTTCGCACGCGCCACGTCGAAGCGAAGAGGCTGGACCACGAGCACGGTGCTCGAGCTGCCTGCGAGCACGGCGAGCGGGCGCGCGACCGCCGGCTCATCGGAGAGCTTGCGCTCGGGTCGAGCCGCAGCGCTCAACGTTGCCGTGGGCATCTCGCCGCTCGCCATCGAGAAGACGTCTCCGCCCACGAGCCACGCGAGGCCGAGCTCGTTCGCCCGGGCACGGGCGGCCCCCGCATCGGCGCCGGACGCTCCCGCGACGCGCGCTGAGCGCGCACGTAGATCACCGTCGTTCGAGCGCGAAGGCTCGCGCACGAGCGTCGCGACGGACGCCTTGCCGAGACCGGGCAGCTCTTCCGTCGACGACGTGATGTCGCGCACCTGAAAGAGCTCCTTGAACGGCGCCACCTTCGCGAGATCCACCGCGCCGCGCGCCGCGCGAGACGCTGCGTCGGAGTCTCGCACCGGAGCGCGCAGGGAGAGCCCTCGTGGCTCATCCCACGCGACGCCGGCACTGAACACCTCTCCCCGCGCCTTGGTGAAGTCCTGGAGGACGTCGTGGAGCTTCTTCGCGTCGCGTTCAGCGATGCGCGTGCCCAAGGCTGACGTGATCAGACCTTCGACAGCGCTCGCCTGCTCCGCGCGCTCCTCCTCGCCGTCGCGCATGATGAGCGCGGCGGCGGTCGTGGCGGGAAGCGCGGCAAGCAGCGCGGTGTCGCCGAGCTTCATCGCATCAGTCCACTTGCGCGCCGGCCCACCGCCCGTCACGGGCGTCATCGTCGAGACGATCGAGACGCCGTCCTCGACGACGTCGAAGGCGATGCGCATCTTCTCGAGGTCGCCGACGACGGCGATCCGCTTCGTGACCCACGTGTCGACGGCGCCGACGATCGCCTTGGGGTCGCCGTAGTCCGGAGCACGACCGCCGTGACGACGACGCATCGCTTCGTCCTCCGAGAGAAGGAAGGCCTTCGCCAAGCTCCAAAGGTCCTCGAGCCTTGGTTTCATGACCGAGCCGAGCGCCGCGCGCGGCACGTCGAAGACGACGGCGCCGGAGGTCGGCAGGGGCTTCTTCGGGAGCGCGCGCGTCACATAGGGAGCGAGCTTGAGGAGATCCTCGGAGCGCCGCGCGACCAGCATGTAGCCGTTCGCGGAGAGCCCGACGATGAACCCCGCGCCGGGCGCCTCACCCTTCGGCAGGAGCTCGGTCACGCCGGCGTCCTCCTTCGCCCTGAAGCGCGCCGTCTCGCCGTCGGCGAGGACGGCCCTCGCCTTCCGGAGGTTGAGCAGCTTCATGGCGATGACGAAGCCGGCGTTCGCCGGATCGCCGGCGAGAGCGCCGAAGATCGGTGCCGTTCCGTCGATCTCCGAGGCGACGAACGGATCGAGGCCGGCGGCCATGCAGATCGTTCCGCTCGCGGACGCCGGGAAAAACCCGACCGCCCCTCCGACGTTGTGCTGCAGCTTCGACCACGACGCATCCGGCGTGCTCATGTAGACGTCCGCGAGCAGACCTTCGGGCACTGCCACGGCGGGCTCGTCGGGCTTCGCGACCGGCGCAGGATCCTCGGTGCGCTCCCCACACTTGCTGCACGAGACAGCCGATGCCGCCGCGACGAGCCCAGCGAGCGCCCACACGAGGCAAGCCTTGACGCGAGGGGACCCCTTCACGCGGGAGGTCTTAGCACACGGCGCTTCACCCTAAGGAGCGCAGCGCGCTCCCTTTTCGTCCGAGACGCAGCGCTGGAGGCCTACCGACTTGCAGAGGTACGCGCGGGGCTGTCCCCAGGCGCACCACCGTAGCGTCGCGCCGTCGCACCGCGGCGGCGCGGCGGGATCGCAGGCAGGAGGTCCGGCATCGGCGGCTCGAACGGCCGGCAGCGCGCACGCACCGATCGCGCTCTGCGCTCCTCCGGGAGCGTCGGTGCCCGCCCCGCAGGCGAGCCCGCGCGCTCCGCACTCCACGCGCACTTCGTGGCCCCGGAAGCAGCCGACGGCGGTCGTCCCCTCACAGCGTGTGCTGCCTTCCTGACAGCTCGCGGCCGGGGTCGCGCACTTCGGGCCGTCGGGAGACGGAGTGCAACGGAGCCCGAACGCTCCACAGTCGAGGCTGAGCAGCTTGCCCTTCTTGCACTCGAGAACGCGCGTGCCCGAGGCCGAGCACGCCGGCGCGGCGTCCTTCTCGCACGAGCCGAGTGCGCAGACCGCGTGACCGTCGCTGACCACGCACTGCTCGCCGCCGCGCGGGCAGTCGCGCACGAGCGTCACGCGCTCTGCGTTGCACGTGATCGCTCGACCGTCGCTGTCGCACATGTCGACGGGTCCGGCCTTGCCTCGGCCGGTGCAGACGTCGGTCTTCGCCCCGCGAAGCGCGCACGAGCGGAGCTCGCCGCACGAGCTCGCGCGGAGCCCGCACTCGCGAAGCGTGAGCGAGAACGTGACGGCCGCGGGAGACGCGAGCTCGGCATGAAGCGCGCGGGTGCAGCCGACGAAATCGTGCGGCACCAGACCCGACGGCAGCGGGAGCTTGTCGCAGGCCGTGAGCAGAGCGCACATGTGCTCGACGTCCTCGAGGTCCGCTGGAACGACGTGACCGCCCACCGC
>JAYSXP010000235.1:0-15090 GCA_043717125.1 Polyangiaceae bacterium
AAGCGCGTCTACGCGTCGCCGCTGCGCGACGAGCAAGCGCGTGCGACCCGCACCGCGATCATCGACGCCGCGGGCGCCCTCTTCGCCAACCAGGGCTACGCTGCCGTATCGGTGGACGCGATCGCGAAGGCCGCGGGCGTCGGTCGCGCGACCGTCTTCACGTCCGTCGGCGGCAAGCCCGAGCTCCTGAAATGCGCCTACCGGGCGGCGTTCGCACGCGCCGCGGGCGGGGGCGAGGGCATCGCCCTGGTCGATCGGCCGCGCGCCGCGGAGATCCACGCCCAGAAGACCGCACGCGCCTACCTCGCGAGCTACGCCGCGCTCGCGAGGGACATCTGCATCCACCTCTCGCGAATCAACGAGGCGGTGCGGGAGGCCGCGGGCTCCGACGCCGAGGTTCGCGAGCTCTTCGACGCCTCCTACGCCGAGCGACGCCGCGGCGGGGACCGCATCGTCGCCGAGGTGCGCAAGCGGGCGCCGCTCCGCAAGGGCCTCGAGCCTCATGCCGCCGCTGACATCGTGTGGGTCCTCAACGACCCGAGCGTGTTCTTTCTGCTCGTCCACCGGCGCGGCTGGACGGCCGAGCGGTACGAGGCATGGCTCGTTCGTGCGCTCGAATCGGAGCTCCTGGGCGCGTAGCAAAAGCGAGCTACGCTGGGGGGCATGAGTGGCCTAACCGTGCCCGGCTACGACGTCTGGGGCCTCCTCGGCGAAGGAGGCATGAGCGACGTGTGGCTTGCCAAGCACGAGGGCCTCGCGGTGCCGGTCGTCATCAAGACGCTGCGTCGCGCGCTGCTCGAAGCCCAAGGTCCGGAGGTGGCCGCGGCGCGGGTGCGCTCGGAGGCTCGTCTCATGGCGCGCGTCGCGAGCCCGCGGATCGTGCGCGCGATCGACGCCGGCGTCGTGCCGGGCTCGGGCATTCCGTTCCTCGTCCAGGAATACGTCGACGGCCTGGACCTTGCGGAGCTGGACGGCCGGCGGCGCGGCTCGCTCGGCGTCGGCCTTCCGCTCTGGCTCGTGTGTCACATGATGCGGGAGATGGGGCTCGGACTGCGCGCGGCCCACCAGGCTGGCGTCGTGCATCGCGATCTCAAGCCGTCGAACATCTTCGGCGCGCCGGAGAGCGGCATCCGCCTCGGCGACTTCGGCATCGCCGTCGCCGTCTCCGACGGCTCCGTCCGCGACAGCGCGGGCACGCTCAAGTTCATGGCGCCCGAGCAGTTCCGTGGCGGCGAGGTCGGTCGCTTCACGGACGTGTGGGGCGCGGCGGCGACGGCGTGCGATCTCCGCTACGGCCGAGCGCCGTTCGACAGCGTCGAGGACATCCTCGACCCGGCCGAACCGGCACGCATGCCCCCGCCCGGAACCCCCGCGGAGGCGTATTTCCAGCAGCTCCTCCGCGCGATGCTCGAGAAGGACGTGCGCCGGCGCCCGGAGGACATGTCGGCGCCACTGCACCACTTCTCGATGCTGGGGCGCGCGCTCGAGCCGCCGCAGCCGTCCGCAAGCCGCCTCGACGCGAGCACGCTCCTCCTCGGTTCCGTGAAGGTCTCGTTCAAGGTCGGAGACATCGCGCGCGCCGAGGCGCAGGCCATCGTCTCGAGCGCGAACTTCGAGCTGAAGATGCGGAGCGGCGTCGGCGAAGCGCTACGCCTGCGAGGCGGCGATTCGATCGAGACGGAGGCGATGAGCGGCGGCGAGCGCCCCCTCGGCTCGTGCATCCGCACCGAGCCCGGCGCGCTGTCGACGAAGCACGTCTTCCATGCCGTCAGCGCATGGAACGAGGTGTCGTGCGTCGGCCGCGCCTTCGCTCGCGCACTCCTCCTCTCGGACGAGCACGGCTGTCACACGCTCGCTGTTCCTGCGCTGGGAACGGGCGCAGCGCGGGTCGGGATCGAGATGTCGGCAAACGCCATGATGACGACCCTGCGCTGGCACGCGATGCTCGGCGGGATGCGCTGCAAGGAAATCACCGTGTGGCTCGACTCGGCGTCGAAGCAGCGCGCGTTCCAGGAGGTCGCCGAAGAGACGTTCGGGCTCGGCGAGGTCGGCCTTCTTCGCTCCGTCGACCTCGGCCTACCCGTCGAAGGTACCGCCACCGCCGCGACCGCGGACGGCGCAACGTTCCTCGACCCGCGCATATCGACGACGACGGGCCGAACGTGACCTATTCGGTCTCGACGCGGTTGCGACCGGCACGCTTCGCACGATAGAGCGCAGCGTCGGCGCGCGAGACGATGTCGTCGGTGTTGTACGAGTTGCGCTCGTCCGCGGCGGCGACGCCGGCGCTGAACGTGATGTGGCGGAGCTCGTCGGTCGGGCCCAGGGTGATCGGCCGATCGGCGAGGTTCGTCCGCAGGCGGTTGGCGACGATCCGGGCCGCCATCCCCGGGGTATCGCGCAGGAGGAGCATGAACTCCTCACCGCCATAGCGACAGGCGACGTCGTCCTCGCGAAGCTGCGCCTGCGCGACCTCGGAGATGTGGAGGAGCACGCGGTCGCCGTCCTCGTGACCGTACGTGTCGTTCACGAGCTTGAAGTGGTCGAGGTCGAGCAACACCAGCGAGAAGGGGCGCTTGTGCCGCTTCGCGTGGGCGATCTCCTCGCGGAGGCGCCGGTCGAAGTAGCGACGGTTGAAGAGGCCTGTCAGTCCGTCGTGCGCGGCGTTGTCGAGGGCGAACTTGAGCTTGTTCTTGAGCTCGCGCTGGGTGCGCGAACGCTCGCAGACGGCGCGAACCTTCGCGCAGAGGAGCATCGCCGACAGAGGCTTCGTCAGATGATCCATCGCGCCTTGCTCGATCATCTTGAGCATCTCGGCTTCGCTGGGCGCGCCGTCGGTGAGGAGCAGGATCGGAATCGATGCCGTGTCCGGGTCGGTGCGAAGCTTCTCGAGCACGTCCCAGGAGTCGGAGCCGGGCATCGCGACGTCGAGCAGGATGCAGTCGAGGGTGGCCGCCTTCTCGACGGCGACCTCCAGCGCGCGCAACCCACTCTCGGCCTGCGCGACCCGCATGGCGAGCGCTCCCATGTGCGTGATGACGGCGCGTCGCGTAGCCTCATCGTCGTCGACGACGAGAATTTCCCCCGGCGCCACCGGAGCAATGGAAATGAGCGAGTCCCTGACGCTCATGCAGCGGAGTCTACTCCACCTTTGGGCTCATCGCCCGATGTCGTGTTCGTGCCTGGCACGGGTCCGGTCACGACGAGCAGGGCCCCCGCGAGGACGAGAATACCGCCCAGCACCGAAACGAGGCCGACATGCTCTCCCATGATCGCCGCCGCGAGCACGACCGCGACGAACGGTTCGAGCAAGGTGAGCGCCGAGGCTTGGCTTGCCGCGATACGGCGAAGCCCCCAAACGAACAGCAGACCGCAGAGGGCGCCCGGGCCGAGAGCGCCCAGCAGGACGACCACGAAGGCGCTCCTCGAGACGAGGGCGTACTCGTGAGGCGGTACCAGTGCGAAGAGAAGCGGCGTCGCCACGAGGCCGTGGAAGAACATCATCTCGCTCCCGGAGAAGGACCGGACGAGGCGCTTGTTCACGAGCACGTTCGACGCGTAGAAGACCGCGCTCCCCGCGCCGAGCGCCGCGCCGACGACGTCATTGCGCCCGAGACCGACGCGCCACGGCTCGAGGAGGAGGACGAGCCCCGCGAACGCGACGGCGACGGCGCCGAACGTCCGCAACCGGGCCTTCTCCTGGAGGACGAGCGGTGCCGCGAGCGCGACGAAGATTGGCGTGAGGTAGTGCGTGAGAACGGCGATCGCGACCGTCGTGCGCTGGTAGGCGGCAAAGAACAGGACCACGTTGAGGGCATCGCCCACTCCGAGCCAGGCGACGCCTGCCCACTGACCGAGCGTCGGGCGCACGCGAACGCGATCCCGGAGCATGACGGGCAGGCTCGCGAGCGTGAGGACGCCCATGAGCAGGGCCGACTGGAGCGCCGCGGGCATCGGAGCGTTCTTCAAGATGATGGGCCACGTGCCCCACCCCCCCGCCGCGATCGCGACGAGCCCTAGGCCAATCGCCCTTCTGCGTCGGGCGTCGCTCACGTCGGCTCGGCGAGCTCCTTCAGCTTCGCCAACGTCGTGAGCGCTTCCAGCGGGGTCATGCGATCGAGGTCGAGCGCACGCAGCATGTCGAGGGCCGGGCTCGCGGGCGTAGGCTCGGAAAGGGCGCTTGCCGCGGTCCCTGCTCCAAAGAGATCGAGCTGCGGGGCCCGCTTGCCACGCGCGGGCTTCCCCCCACCTGCCGGAGACGCAGCGCCGCCCTCGAGCGAGCCGAGGATCGCGCGGGCTCGCGCGAGGACAGGCTCGGGCAGGCCCGCGAGACGCGCACAGGCGACGCCGTAGCTCTGCGAGGCCGCGCCACGCTGGACCTTGTGGAAAAAGACGATGTTTCCGGCGTGCTCGCGCGCGCTCACGCTGTGATTTTCGGCACCGGCGCAGCTGGCCGTCAGATCCGTGAGCTCGTGGTAGTGCGTCGCGAAGAGGGCCCGACAGCCGACGACGTCGTGGAGATGCTCGGCGACGGCCCAGGCGATCGAGAGACCGTCATAGGTGCTCGTGCCTCGACCGATCTCGTCCAGAACGACGAGCGAGCGGCGCGTCGCGCGCCGCAGAATGTTCGCGGTCTCCTTCATCTCGACCATGAAGGTGCTCTCGCCACGCGCGAGGTTGTCGCTCGCGCCGACCCGCGTGAGAACGCGATCGACGACGCCGATCTTCGCGCGCCGTGCGGGCACGAACGACCCCATTTGTGCGAGCACCACGGCAAGCGCGACCTGCCGCATGAACGTCGACTTGCCGGCCATGTTCGGGCCGGTGACGATCCAGAGGCGCGCGCGCTCCGTGGAGGCCTCGGCCATGGCGTCGAGCACGACGTCGTTCGGAACGAAGCGCCCCGCCGCGGCGAGCCGCTCGACGACCGGATGGCGGGCGTCCTCGAGGACGAGCTCGCAGGAGTCGTCGACGTCGGGCCGCGTGTAGTCGTCGCGATGAGCGAGCTCCGCAAGCGCGCTCGAGACGTCGAGCGTCCCCAGCCGCGCGGCCAGCGCGCGAAGACGTTCGGAGTGCGCCGCGAGCCGCTTGACGAGGTCGCTGAAGAGCTCTCCTTCACGAGACGCGAGGCGATCCTCGGCGTGCGCGAGCTTGTCGGCGAGAGCGTCGAGCTCCTCGCACGTGAAGCGCTCACCGGTCGCGATGGTCTGCTTGCGGCGCCACTCCCGCGGGGCCTTCGCGAGGTGCGTCCGCGTGACCTCGATGTACCAACCGAAGACGCGCGTGAAGCGCAGCTTGAGGCTGGGGATCTGGGCGCCTTCGCGGAGCCGCGCCTCGAGCTCGACGATGAGGCGCTGTCCGTCACGCGTGAGGGTGCGCGCCTCGTCGAGCTCGGAGTCGTAGCCGTCGCGGAAGACGCCGCCGTCGCTCGAGCGCACCGGCGGGTCGTCGACGATCGCGCTCGCCAAGAGCGAATGGACGTCCTCGGCGCGATCGAGAAACGCGCCGTTCTTCTTCATCGCCTCCGCAGAGGACGCCTGACCGACGTCGCTCTTTGCGCCCTCGAGGCCGAGCGCCTCGCGCACTCCAGGATCGCGGCACGCGGCAAGGGCATCGTCGACCCCCGGAAGCTCGGCGAGGGACGTGCGCAGCGCGAGGAGCTCGCGCGGCCCGATGCGGTCGACCGCGAGCTTCACGGCGAGCCGTTCGATGTCGGCGACGCGGTCGAGCCGAGCACGGATCTCCGCGCGGAGCCCCGGCTGGGTCACGAAGAGCTCGACCCCGTCGAGCCGGCGACGGATCTCGACCACGTCCGTGCGTGGGGCGAGCAGCCGGCGACGGAGGAGTCGCGCGCCGGGAGCCGTGCGCGTGAGATCGATCTGCGAGAGGAGCGAGCCGGCCCCCTTCGCAGAGTCTCCGTCCATCGTGCGCACGAGCTCGAGGTGGCGCTGGGCAGCGTCATCGAGCACGAGCGTGTCGCCGAGCTCGTAGGGAACGAGGCGGCTCAGCGGAAGCTTTCTACCGGGCTCGCACTCCTGCGCGAGGGCCACGCAGCGCGCGGCCGCCACGAGCGCGAGGTCGCTCGCGCAAGCCCTCCGTGCTTCACCCGCTCCTAGCACGTCGTCGAGCAATGCCAGGGCGCCGGCGAGGTCGCGGGTCGCGCCTTCCAGATCGCGCACGGTCGCTCGAGGCAGCGCCGCGCGGACGGCCGTGATGAGCTCGGACGAACCCGCGCCGCCGAGAACTTCGCGAGGATCGAGCCGTACGATCTCGGAGAGCGCAGCACCGATGCTCTCGGCCTCGCACGCGCAGAGCTCCCCTGTCGAGAAGTCGAGCGCGGCGACGCCGACCCGACCCGTCGCCGCGTCCACGTCGAGCGCGGCAAGGAAGAGGTTCTTCCGGGCGTCGATGGCACTGTCGTCGTACGCGATGGAAGGCGTCGCCACCCGGACGACCTCCCGCGGAACGATCCCCTTTACGGTCGACGGGTCGGCCATCTGCTCGCAGATGGCGACCTTGAAGCCCTGATCGAGGAGCCGCTGCACGTAGGCGGCGCCCGCATGGTGGGGAACCCCCGCCATCGGGATCGGGTCCTCGGCGCCCTTGTTTCGGCTCGTCAGCGTGAGCTCGAGCGCCTTCGAAGCGACGACGGCGTCATCGAAGAAGAGCTCGTAGAAATCCCCCATCCGGAAAAAGAGGAGCGCATCCGGATGAGCGGCCTTCGCGGCGAGGTATTGCCGCATGCCCGGAGAAGCCGCTCCGCTCGCCTTCGCCATGGCGAGAAGGTCTGTCAGAAGTACGGAGCGCGCGCAACCGTGACCGCCCGCAGGTCGATGAGCACGAGGCCTTGCGACGCGCCGTCGACCACTGCGATCTGGCCCAGCGACTCGAGGTAGCGCATCGATTGCGGATTCACCGAGATCGAGCCCCCGCCGATGCCCACGAAGAGCGCGCGGAACTGGCCGCGCGTCGAGAAGGTGTACTGCGTGTCGCGCGCGATAGGCGCTGGCACGGTGCCTGTCGCGTCTGTGACCGAACCGCCGAGGATCGACATCGAGAACATCGGGTTGCGCGCGGCGAGGGCGCTGTTGCGTTGCGTCGTCGCCAGGTCGACGACAGTGCCGTTCGGGTTCGTCGGAATGCGGCCGTTGAGCAGCGACTCACGCGGGTCGCACGAGCTCACACAACGCCCAGCCGCGTCCGAGGTCATGTGGCTGAAGAAGCCGACGCCCGGTCCTCCGCCCACGACCTGACCGACGGCGGACCAGAGCTGCCCGGTGCGCACCCTGAAGCGCACCTGGTTGTGAAAGCAGCACTGCATCAGCTTGAGGTACGGCGCGTTCGACGGGTCTTTGTAGACGACCTCGCGGTGCTTATCGGGGGTCGTGTAGAAGCGCCCGAGGACGACATGGTCGTCGTAGGCCTCGACGATCGGAAAATCGCGCTGCGTGTTCTGATCGGCGGCAATGCCGAAGGTCCGCGCGCATGCGTCCTGACGCGGAAGTCCCTTGCCGAGCGACGGATCCCAGCACGCCTGGTCGATCTGCCAGTAGCCGTCGTCCGGTCCGAGGATGTCCTCGGTCAACTGGACGTAGTCCGTCATGAGGCGCTCGCTACGCGCTGGCAACTTCGCGCCGCGCCTCGCGAGCGCCGCGGAGATCGCGTTCGTGCGCCCGACGCCCTGCGCCCAGTCCTCGACGCCCTTGCTACAGAAGCGAGCGGACGGCTGCTTCATGGTCAGCGAGACGAAGTCGTCGTCGCTCGAGAGCACCGCAGAGAGCCCGTCGAAGCCGGGAAGCGCGCCTTCATAAGTGAGGTGCCAGTCCTGATCGATCTGCGGATGCGGATCCTCGGACGAGAACTTGAGGTCGAGGAGCGGCGTCGTCTCCGAGCCGGTACCCACCTGCGGGAGGATCACTCCAGCCGTGGCCACCGTCGGCGTTCCCTGGAGACGCGGCAGCTGGTTGCCCGAGGTGGTGTCGTCGCGGACGAGGACCTCGGAGCGCAGCGAGTGCGGCGCGGTCATCGGGAAAAACGCTTCGTTGGTCACCGAGAGATCGGCAACCGTCGGCGCGTTGTACGGCCCTGCACCGCCAGACACCTGCGCCGGCGCGACGTCGGAGACTGCCTTGGTCATGCCACGCGGTCGCCGGCACGGCGAGTCCCAGTCGTCGACGTCGATCGTCAGCACCTGGCCGTTCGCGAGCGTCGCAAAGCCGAAGATGCCGCGGAGCCGGCGCGGGCCGATGTCCTGACCGGGCTCGGTGGCGTTGGCGCGGTAGTAGAAGCCAAGATCGCCGAGCGGGTTTGCGTCGATCGCCGGGTTCGGGTTGCAAAGCACGCCGGACGGCGAGGCCGATCCAAACTTCAGCGGGTCGAGCGGGACGTCGTGACGCGCGAACGCGACGGCCACGACTGGGGAGCTGAACGCGATGCGGTCCGGCGGCTGGAACGGGTCGAGCTCCGGATGCGGACGCGTGAGCGGCGTGCGCTGCATCGTCTTTGGATCGGTCACGTCGTAGACGATGATCGAGCCCTCGGTCTGATCGACCGCGTAGAGGAAGCGCTTGTATTCACGGGTCGGCGGGGAGAGCGCGAGCGCCCTGACCTTCACCACACGCGACGGGTCGATGATGCTCGTCGCGAGCAGCGGGGCCACCTCGCGAGTCGCCCCCGGCGTGGACAGATCGATGACGTGGATGAACGGCACCGCGTCGTCGGCGACGTAGAGCGTCGTGTCGTCACGGACGACGGAGACGAGGCGCGGCGGATCGAGCGGTCCCAGGACGAGCGGGAGAGCTCCGGCGTCGACGGCCGCGACGGGCTCGCACGCAGCGGCATCGGGCGCAGCGGCATCGATGATGCCTCCTTCGGCGCCGGCGTCACCGGTGTCGACAGTCGCGCAGCAAGGCGGCTTTCCGCAGCTGCCCGCGGACGCGGGCCGGAGACACGTGAGGTCCGTGCCGCCGTCGACGTACTTCACGCCGTCGTCCCAGGTGGGGCCGCGCGCGAACGAAGTCGGGAGCGCGGCTTCGCCGATGAGCTCGATCGCGGACGTGACGGGACATGCCGCGAGCGAGCCGGGCTGGAGGGTCGGCCCGTTCGGAGAGAGCGCGGGGTCGGAGCTGAAGTCGAGGGTCCCATCGGGGTTCTTCTTCAGGCCACCACGGCGAAACGGCCGCGTGTCGATGGTGATGACCTTGGCCGAGTTCAGCCGATCGCCCGGCAGCACCACGACGAGCTCGTACTCGGGACCGTCATCGGGAGCGCCGGCGTCACCCGCATCGCCGCCGTCTGCGGTGCCCGCGTCGGTGGCCTGCGCCGGCGTACGACGCGGAACGATCGCGAGCGCACCGGGGTTCTGTGGAAGCGCGCACACCGGCCAGGAGGCGAGCGACATCGGCTCGTTGTCGCGGGGGAACCGCGCGTCCGTGTCGCCGAGAAGGCGACGCGTCGGGATGCCGTAAATCGCAGCCTTGTTCGACTCCGCGGAGCCGACGAAGGCCATCTTTCCGTCGGGCGTCGTGGCGACGTCCGTCGGCAACGCGCCGACCGGGATGAAGTTGATGCCGGGCGTCGCGCGGCTCTGGTCGATGAGACGCCCGGCCGACAGGTTGACGACCGCGAGCTCACCGCGCGTCGACTGCGTGACGAACGCGTAGAGCTGCTTGCCGAACGCATCACCGTTCACGAGCGCCGGAACGGGGGCGCATTCTTCCGGCGGCCTGCCGAGCGGCTCGCGTGTCGCGAGGGTCGTCGGGTCGTAGAGCTGCATGCACGCAACGTCCATCCGCTGCGCGCGCTCGAACGTGCGCACGGGCACGCTCGTGGGTGTTTGCGAGCACGCGACGAGCAGCGCGGTCGCAGCGATGAGCAGCAGAGAGGCGACCACGCCGAGGGCGAGCTTGCGGCGAGTCATCTCAGGATCCCTTCGGCGTCTGCGGACGGCCGAGCTTGAAGACGATGCGCTCGAAGGTAGAGCGGTCGACCTGTGCGTTGTCGAGGTCGATGACCTGGACGAAAGAGTTCGTGAAGCTCGCGAGGTAGGCGAACCGGTAGCGGCGGAGGCCGGTGCCCGCCGCGCGCGGGTCGTAAGCAACCTGCGCGTGAGTCGCGACCTCGTTCATGTCGAACGGGTCGAACGTCATCGCGAACGGCCCCAAGCCGACGCGGATGACGTTCTCGACCTGCTCGGTGTCCGGGTTGAAGACGAACACCGTCGCCGAATCGAAGCACACGGCGAACACGCGGAGGCCGTAGGCGCCGTCGCGCTCGACGACCGGCGCGAGGTAGAGCTTCGACGGCCCCGCAGAGAGCGGGATGGTCGAGTGGATGACGAGGCGATCGGGGTTGTAGGCGTCGGCTGCCGTCGCCTCGCCGCCCACTTCACCGACGAGCAGCGACGCCGGCGAACGATTCGCGATGAAGACGCGCGCAGGCTTCTGCCCGCAGGTCTGCAGGTCGAGGTCGACGTCGCTCTGCGCGCGGTTCGTCGCGGGGTCCACCGGATGGACCTTCGCCTTGCACGCGATGCGCGGAGACGGGTCGACCACGATGCTGCGCGAGTCGTTTCCGCCGGCACCGACCGCGACGGGGAAGCCGGTCTCGCGATCGAGGAAGGGACGGTGCAGCGACGACGCGGTCGTACCGCTCTCGTCGGGGTACTGGCGAAGGAGGCTGACCTCCGGGATCGAGCGGCTCGTCTGGAAGAACGCGGGACGCGGAAACGTCGTCGCGCTGAAGAACGCGTCGCGGTCGTGCGGAACGGCGGTGGCGCCGATGCCACCGAACGGAACGCCGTCGAGGACGAACTGGAGGAACGGCCGCGGGGCGCCGTCACCGTTGGCGGAGTCCGCGTCGTTCCGGGAGAGGCCGGTGGCGAAGAGGCTGGTCTTCGTCTCGTTCTGGTGTGTGATGACCATGGACTCGCCGTCCTCGCTCATCGCCGCGCCGAAGGGCTCGCCGGGCATCGTGATGTGGCGGGTGTTGCCGAGCTCGTCCGGATCCGAGCCGGCGATGTGACCGCCGTCGCAGCGGCCGCTGTTGTCCTTGCCGCACTGGATCGCGAATGGGCCGTACGGCACCGTCGGGTCGAGCGGCGCGATTGAGTCGGGACCGTCACGCTCGATGCTCGCCCACGTGAGCGAGGCGTTGCCGCGCATGGGACTGAAGAGGCGGTCGAAGCGCCGCGGACCGAAGGCGGGACAGCCCGGCCCGGCGCTGCCGAACGCGGGCGCGGGACAGATCGGGCTCTCGCCCTTCGGTCGCGCCGACTGAGGGACAAGCGCCGACGGCGTACGCGAGAGGAGAAGGTCGGTCGCGAGCGCGCCGATGATGGCCGTGTCGCGTACGTAGAAGCTCGAGTCGACGGGAGGAGCGCACGTCTCGCCGAGCGTCGGAAAGGACGGCGAGCGCGCGGGGCACGGGTTGTCACCCAACTTATCGCGATCGAGGATCGGGACGTTCAGACTCCGCGGATCGGCGATCAGCGTGAGGGCATGCCGGCGGATCAGCGCCAGATCGTACGACTGAAGGGTCCCGCCGTTGTACTGGAGGTCGAAGTCCGAATTGACGGCGTAGAGGACCGTGCCTCCGGCCGACACCTCAAGACCGACGGGGTAGTAGAAGGAGCGGAGCGGCGGCGGGCTTCCGTCCCCGGTCGAGTAGCAGCTGCCGGACGCCACGCAGGCGGCGAGAGCAGCCACAAGAGGCGCACGCGAAGCGCGCGAAGCCACACGGAGAAGCGGCTTTTCGGGGGCGCGGCGGGCCATTCGGCGCGCAGCCTAGTGTTCCTGGTCCGCGGAACGCAACAGGTTACGGCCGGCACGGCCTCCCGCGTCATTGACGCGGGATCCGAGGTCCAACTCGACCTGCGTGCTCAGAGGTCCAAGATGATGACGCCGCGCTGACCCTCTTCGCTCTCATCCCGTCGCTTCGGCTGGGGTGGCCGAGACGGCGCAATGGGGAGCTCGAGCTGGGGCTGCTCGTACTGCTTCCTCTCTTGTTCCTCGCGGCGGCGAATCTGTTCGATGATGAACGGAGGCAACATCGATTCCTCCTCGAAAGCCTTGAATAGTCACTACGAAACGGTACCCGGGAAGCGGCGCCGGGGGGTCTAGATGGAAGCTAGCAATCTGCCCTATCTGGTCAAGTGTACGGCGCGACACGACCCATGGTCAGCCGGTGGTACACTTCGAAGAGTACGTATGGGGAAGGCGCCCGTGCACGACAATCGTGAGCCCTATGCCTTGAAGCGACGAGCCACGATCATGCGCGTCATTTTCGTACGGTCGAGCTCCTTCGCACGCCGCGCCTTCCGGGGGCTCGAAGTAGCGGTAATGCTCACGTTTCTTCTCGTCGTGACGCGTTCGGACGCGGCGCCCTTCGACCTGGCCGGAAGTGACTGGGAGGGCTGCGCGGAGCTCGTACGCCTCGCAAGGGCCGAGCTCGGACCGACCCGCGTCGTCGTGACGTCGCAGATCGATTTCCACGAGCTGAAGCCCGACGACGGGCTCCTCCTGCTCTATCCCGAGCGGAATCTCGACGTCGACGAGCTCTCGAAGTTCATGCGAGCGGGCGGACGAGTCGTAATGCTCGACGACTTCGGGCGAGGCGACTCCTTGCTCCGTCACTTCGGCATGGAGCGCGTCGCTAGCCCGCGGCGGCCAGCTGAGTTCCTCCGCAAGAACCCGCAGCTCGCACTCGCCGAGCCCGCGAGCGCTCACCCCGTCGTGAGCGACGTCTCGCGCGTCGTCACGAACCACCCGACGGGACTCTCGCATCCCGATCTCTCGCCGGTCCTCAAGATCCGCGGAAACGGCGAGCCCGACGTCGTCGTGGCCGTGGCCGGTGCGGTCGGTCAGGGGCGCCTCCTCGCGGTCGGTGACCCTTCGATCGTGATGAACTCGATGCTCCGCTACGGCGGCAACAAGGCCTTCGCGCGCGGCCTCGTTCGTTACACGGTCGATCACGACTCGTGGGGCAAGCGCGGCGGGAGGCTCTTCATCGCCTCGGGAAACTTCGAGCAGAAGGGGGTGTACGGCGACGAGCAGAGCACGTGGAGCGACTGGATGCGGGCCCTGCGCGAGACCCTCGAGGGCATGCGCCACGACGGCCTCCCCGCGTGGCTCGCGTACGCGATCGCCTGCGCACTCGGCCTCGCGCTCGTCGTCTGGGTCGGCTCGCGCGCCGGTCGCCTCCACAAGCCCGTGACGCCTCGGTTCGTCCGCAAGGTGCCGGCCGTGGCTCAGGGCGGTGTGGCCGGCCACGCCGCCGTGATCGCGGCCCCGCAGACGTCCCGAGTGCTCGCGATCCTCGAGCTGAAGAGCGCCCTCGAAGAGCAGCTCACGGCGCTGCTCGGTTTACCCAAGGTTCCGGGCCAGACCGAGCTGATGAACCAGGTCTCGACCCGGGGCCTCCTCGATGCCGAAGGGGTGGTCGCGCTGCGTAAGCTTCTGCTACGAATGGCGAGCGTCGAGACGATGGTCGTATTCCAGCGCAGTGGAGGAATGGTGCAGCCGATCCGGGACAACGAGGTGATGTCCATCGCCCGCACCGTGAAGCAGCTGCTCGATGCGGCCGAGGTCTCCGCGCGCGGGCGCCCCTCGCTCGCGCCGCCGGCGTTCTCGCCTCCCGCGACCTCCCCCATCCCCGTGGGCGAAGCCCAATGACGGTGCCCATGCAAGGTGGTGGCGGTCACGAGATCGCCGCCGCGAAGGAGCGTATCGAGGAGCTCCGGCGCGAGGTTCAAAAGACGTACATCGGCTCGGCGCGCGCGCTCGAGATGATGATGGTCTCGCTTCTCGCGCGCGGCCACGTGCTGCTCGAAGGCGTCCCCGGTGTCGCGAAGACGACGCTGGTAAAGGCCTTCGCGACCGCGCTCGGCTGCTCGGCGAGACGCATTCAATTCACGCCGGATCTCCTCCCCGCCGACATCACCGGCACCTACGTCCTCTCGCCCAAGGACGGCACGTTCAGTCTGCGCGCCGGGCCGATCTTCGCGAACGTCGTGCTCGCGGACGAGATCAACCGCGCTCCCGCAAAGACGCAGTCGGCGCTCCTCGAGGCGATGCAGGAGCGTCAGGTCACGATCGAAGGCGATCGCTTCGAGCTGCCTCTCCCCTTCCTCGTCCTCGCGACACAGAACCCCATCGACCTCGAAGGCACCTACCCTCTCCCCGAGGCGCAGATCGACCGCTTCCTCGTGCGCGTGGTGATGGGCTACCCGAGCGCGCGCGAGGAGTCCCTGATGCTCCGCACGCACGGCATCGACCCGCCCGCGCTTCGGGCCGTCCTCAACCCGACGGACGTAGCTGCGCTCCAGGCGATCACCGCGCGCATTCACGTCGACGACGACCTTCACGACTACGCCGTCTCGCTCACCACCTATACGCGCGCGCACCCGAAGGTCGCGCTCGGGGCGAGCCCGCGCGCCTCCCTCGGTCTGATGTCGGCGGGCAAGGCCCACGCCGTCCTCGCAGGCCGCAACTACGTCGTACCCGAGGACCTGCGCGCCGTCGCCGTTGCCGTCCTCGCACACCGTCTCGTGCTCGTCGCCGACGTCGAAGGTGATGCGCGCGCGCGCGAGGCGATCATCGAAGAAGCTCTGTCCAAGGTCGGCTACCGGCGCGGCTTCCGAGCCGTCTGAGCTCGAGGCCCACCGCACATGCAGCTTCACCCCACGCGCGCGACGTTTCAGGTCGCCCTCGCGGGGGCCGCGATGGTCGCGGTCGGCGTCGCCGCCAAGGTCGCCCCGGCCGTCGCCTTCGGCGGCGCGATGCTGCTCGCGGTGACGCTCGGACGCGCGCTCGCACTCTCGACGGTCACGCGCATCCGGGCGTCCGGCTTCGAGATGGTCTGGGGAACCACGCGTCGTGTCACGAAGGCGACGCGCGGCGACGTGATCATCCTCGAAGCCGAGCTCCGGAACCGCGGCTTCGACGACGCACGCGGCGTCAACCTGCGCCCGGTCGCGTCGAGCATGCTCGAGGTGACCATCTACCCCTCCACGCTCGATCTACCCGCAGCCTCCAAGGTGCGCTTCGAGATGCATGTTCGTCCGAAGCGCGTTGGACGCTGGGGCGTGCACGG
>JAYSXP010000236.1:0-15086 GCA_043717125.1 Polyangiaceae bacterium
CTGCTCATCGCCGACATCTCGCTCGGCGTCGGAATCGTCGCCCTCGGCGTGGCGACGTACCTCGTCATCACTCGTCCGAAGATCGAGCCTGACATCAAGACCGGTCACGCTTCGAACACGCCGCGTCCCCTCCCCCCGCGTCCCCTCCCCAAGCGCGGCTTCACGAACGTGAGCGTAGACTTCGGCGCTCTCAATGGCGGCGCGATGGGCTCTCTCGGCGCGCACTTCTGAGCCACGGCGCCTTCGGGGAGCACTCCAGAATTCGTCCGTGAGTGCGTGAGTGATCTGACCTGCGGCGAAGCGTGGGTCTATCATCTCCTGCTGAAGTGCGAGGCGAAGCTGCTGAGGAAGAGGCGGGCGCGCGGCAGGGGGATTTTCTCTGCGGCAAGTACTTGCTCGAAGACTGCCTCGGCATCGGCGGGATGGGCGAGGTCTATCGCGCGACCAACGTCTCGCTCGGTCGCAAAGTCGCGATCAAGATCCTGAACAAGGAGCACACGAGCAACGAGGAGGACGTGATGCGCTTCCTCCGAGAGGCGCGTGCAGCTGCTGCGGTCCGTCACCCCAACGTCGTCGACGTGTTCGATGTCTCGCGCGAGGACGACGGCACCCCGTTCATCGTGCAGGAGCTCCTCCACGGGCAGGACCTGGAGCAGTACCTCGGCACGCGGCCCGACTGCCTCTCGGCGGCCGAGGCACTCGAGATCATGATCCCCGTGGCTGACGCCGTGGCGGCAGCGCACAAGCAGGACGTCGTGCACCGCGACCTCAAGCCCGCCAACATCTTCCTCGCGCGCGAGGGCGACAGCTTGATCCCGAAGGTCCTCGACTTCGGCGCGTGCCTCTTCAAGACGGTCGGTGCGCTCAGCGCGAAAGAGCAGCGCATGCTCATCGGGACGCCGCACTACATGGCGCCCGAGCAGATCACGACGGCCGCCGAGGTAGACGCTCGCGCCGACGTCTGGGCGATGGGCGTCATCCTGTACGAGATGCTCGCCGGCGAGACTCCCTTCGAGGCTGCCGACGGCAACGCCGTCATGAAGCTCGTGCGCACGCGCACCATCCAGCCGCTTCGCAAGGTCGCCCCCCTTGCTCCGGCGATGCTCGAGGAGTTCGTGCTCCGCTGCCTCGATCGTGACCGCAAGAGGCGCTACGCGGACGCGAGCGTCGTGCGCGTTGAGCTCGACAAGATCCGGAACGAGCTCAAGAAATCGCTGCGCAAGCGCACGGATACCCAGCCGGAGGCCGACGAAGGCCTCGACGACCGCGCGAAAGCACCGCCCCCGCGTCGGCGCCCGTCGACGGTGCGGCGCGGCTCGTCGATGCTGACGTTGAGCGCGCCCGACGACGACGTCCGTTGGGACAGCGACCCGCCGCACAAGTCGGCGTCGCGCCCGATCGAGGCCGCGAAGCCGGCGAAGGCAGCGCGGACGGCGGCGGACGTGATCCGCGATGCAGAGGCGGCAGCGAAGCCCGCGCGGACGGCGGCGGACGTGATCCGCGATGCAGAGGCGGCGGCGCCCCACTCTCTCCCTCCGGCATCGCGCCCCAGGCCTCCCCTCACGACCTCGACGAGGTCGTCCATCCCGCCGGTGCTCGACCCTCGCGCCGCGAGCTCGTCCGAGCGGAACATCAGTCCGAGCGACAAGCCCCCGCCGTCGACACCCTCGATCGACCGCGTCTCCGCCGACAAGCTCCGGCCCTCGCAGCCCACGTCCCCGAGGGAGGGCCCGCTCACGCCTCCCGTTGCCGTGCCGCGGAAGCGTCCTTCGGCCGCCGAAGCCGACGACGACGAGCCTCTCTCACCCAAGGAGCGGGCCACCGTCGCCGCGTGGGTCGTCGGCCCGGCGCTCGCGGCGTTCCTGGCGCTGAGCTTCGCACCCTCGATCACCGCGCCTCTCGGTCACGCGATGCGCGGCGACTCTCCGCTGGCGAGCGGCATGCTCGCCGTTCTCACGCTCGTGGGCGCCGCGGCGCTCGCGGCGAAATACCTCGGGGCCGCTCGCTCGCGCGGCATGCTCGTGGCGACCGTCGGCGCCGTGCTCCTCGGCATCGTGATGATCATCGTGACCTTCTCCGCGAGCGAGACTGCCGAGCTCGATATCCCGCCCGCGGCGGGCGCCATCGTGCCGTTCCTCGCGCCCATCATTCCACTCGGGCTCGGGATCGCTGCATTCCAGCGAGCGCGCAGCGGCTGGCGCTCCCGCTTCCACGACGAGCGGATGGAGGCAATGCGTTTCGCCGCGCTCACCAGCCTGCTCATCCTGATCCTGCTCGAGCTCGGGCCCTTCGGCGCTATGCGCGCCGCCGCGCGGACCTCGAGTCCGCCCGCCAAGCCGACGACGACCACGCATCAAGCGCCCTGACCGGGGTGCCTTTTGCCGACGGCGCCAGCGTGCTACCGAGGGCGCATGGCGAAGGACCTCGTCCTCATCCTCGACTTCGGTTCGCAGACCACGCAGCTCATCGCGCGGCGCGTGCGCGAGGCGAAGGTCTACTGCGAGATTCACCCCTGCACGCTCTCCTTCGAGGAGATCCAGGCGAAGGCCCCGCGCGCGATCATCCTCTCGGGCGGCCCCTCGAGCGTCTACGAGACGGGCGCCCCGAGCATCGACAAGCGCATCTTCGAGCTCGGCGTCCCGCTCCTCGGCATCTGCTATGGCATGCAGCTCATCGCGCACATGCTCGGCGGGAAGGTCGAGCGCGCCGACAAGCGTGAGTTCGGTCTCGCGAAGCTCGTGGTCGACAAGCCCGAGGGCATCTTCCACCGCTTTGCGAAGAGCGAATCGCTCGAGGTCTGGATGAGCCACGGCGACCGCGTCGTGAGCATGCCGCCCGGCTTCGAGACGATCGGCACGTCGGGCAACACGCCGTTCTGCGCGGTGGCCAACAACGACCGCAAGATCTACGGCGTGCAGTTTCACCCCGAGGTCGTCCACACGCCGCGCGGCAGCGACGTCATCGCGTCGTTCCTCTTCGAGGTTACCGGGCTGACCCCGACGTGGACGCCGAGCTCCTTCACCGACGACGCCATCAAGGCCGTGAAGGACCGCGTGGGTCCGAACGAGCACGCAATCTGCGGCCTCTCGGGCTGCGTCGATTCGTCGGTCGCGGCGGTGCTCTGCCACAAGGCGCTCGGCGATCGGCTCACGTGCATCTTCGTCGACAACGGTCTCCTCCGGCAGGGCGAGTTCGAGCAGGTCTGCGCGACCTTCCGCGAGACGTTCCACCTGAACCTCGTCGCCGTCGACGCACGTGAGCGGTTCCTTTCCGAGCTGAGAGGCGTCAGCGACCCCGAGCAGAAGCGCAAGATCATCGGTCGCATCTTCATCGAGGTCTTCGACGACGAGGCGAAGAAGGTCGCCGGCGCCGCGTACCTCGTGCAAGGAACGCTCTACCCCGACGTCATCGAGAGCGTCTCGTTCAAGGGTCCCAGCGCCGTCATCAAGAGCCACCACAACGTCGGCGGCCTCCCCGAGAAAATGAAGCTGAAGCTCATCGAGCCGCTCCGCGAGCTCTTCAAGGACGAGGTGCGCGCCTGCGGCGACAACCTCGGGATGCCGCGCGACATTCTCATGCGCCAGCCGTTCCCGGGGCCGGGTCTCGCGATCCGCTGTCTCGGCGAGATCACGCCGGAGCGGCTCGCCGTTCTTCGCGCCGCCGATCACATCGTGTCCGAAGAGATCCGCATGTCGGGGCTCCTCGAGCCCGGCCCCGCGCAGATCTGGCAGAGCTTCTGCGTCCTCTTGCCGGTCAAGAGCGTCGGCGTCATGGGCGATTACCGCACCTACGAGGAGACGTGCGCGATCCGCGCGGTGCGCTCGCTCGACGGCATGACCGCCGACTGGGCTCAGCTCCCCTACGACCTGCTCGGTCGCATGTCGAATCGCATCATCAACGAGGTGCGCGGCATCAACCGCGTCGTCTACGACATCTCCTCGAAGCCGCCGGCGACGATCGAATGGGAATGAGAACCTCGGCTGTCGCGCTGCTCGTCGCGCTCGCTGGCGTGGCCTGCGGGCCGCCCGTCGCCCCGAAGACGGTGTCGATGCGCATGGTTGGTGGTCCGCCCAACGCGTCGGTCACGGTTGACGACGCATTCGTGGGGACGCTTGACGTGGTGTCGCGTCGTGGTGTCGCCCTACCGCCGGGTACGCATCGCGTTTCGGTGGAGGCGCCGGGTCACCTGCCCTGGGACAAGGTAATCGAGGCGAAGGAGGGGCAAGGCCTCGTGCAGTTCGACGTGAGGCTGGTTGCAATTCCCGACTGAGCGACGCGTCTCGCTCACTTCTTGCGGCGGCGGCGGATGACCGCGGCGCCGAGGATCACGCCGAGCGCGAGGAACATCTCGCCCGTGGGCGCCGGAGCGCCGGGGGCCGTGCTGCAGCCGCCTGCGGCCGCCTTCTTCTTCTTGGTCGGCGCCGCTGCGTCGGAGTAGTCGTCGCCGCTCGTGTCGGCGCTCTCACCGGTCTCTTCGGCCGGGAGCGTGTCGGAGTGCGGGTCGCCGGAGACGGGGGGCTCGGTCGCGCCAGCGTCGCCTTCGGTGCTCGCGTCGCTGTCGGGGGCGATCGCGTCGGACGTGCCGGCGTCACCGGGGCCCGTGGTGCCGTCGCCGGTGGGGCCCTTGGGCGCGCCGCCCTCGTACACCCGCTTCACGCAGCCACCGGAGGCCTCGCTGCAGGAGTGAATCGTCGAGACGCCGAGGCTCGAGAGCCAGTCGCCGATCTTGAAGCGGGACATCGCGTCGACGCGCGTGTGGTGGATCGTGACCGGGAGCTTGCCGCCCACGAAGGTCGTGTAGTTCGCGGTGACTCCAGCGACCGAGGCCGAGCCGGCGCGGAAGATCGGAGAGCTCACGTCGCCGTTACAGAGCTTGGGCTCGCTGCTACGCCATCCGGCGCCAGCGGTGACGACGTAGGACGAAGCGAGGCGTGTCACGAGCGCGGGCTGGGTCGCGTAAGGACTCCCGGCGTGGTTCACGCTCTTCGCGGGGACCGCGATGGTCTTGACCGTGCGCGGGCCCGCGGCGGGCTGACCGTCGAGCGTGGTGCAGCCGCTCGTGACGAGGAGCAGCGAATCGGCCTGGCCGACCGGGTCGAGATCGACGGGGACGCTCGGGACGGTGTCGAGGTCGTTCGTGAGGAGGATGACCGCGATGTCCGGAGCGTCGCTCGCCTCGAGCTTGTTGAAGCCGCAGGCGTCGGCCTTGCATTGCGCGACGTACGAGGGGTGAATCTTCACCTCGGCGATGGTGACGTCGCGCGAGGTCGTGGCGGGCGCGCGGCCCGCGTCCTTCGCGCCGGCGTCGCTCTCGCCCGCGTCGTCGTCGGCGGGCGGGTCGTTGTCGACGATGGCGTTGCCGCTCGCGACGCTCGTGAACTTGAGGATCTTGCCGGCCGCAAAGGCGGCGTTTCCGGTCACGCAGCCTGCCGAAACGAGGAGCTGCTTCGGCCCGACCTTGGCGGCGGTGCAGCCTCCCTCGAGGACCAGGGTGCTCTTCAGGAGCGCCGAGGTGTCGCCGGCGGAGACGACCTTGTCGGGCGCCGAGGCGCTGTCCTCTTCCTGGGCGACGGCGCATCCGAAGGCGCCGAGGCCGGCAAGCAGGCTCGCGATGACGGAGACTTTAAGAACGGCCCTGGACTGCATGACGGATGTATGTGCAACACTCACTCCAACGGCGCGAAGTCGGTTTCTGATATAAAAATAGCTACTTGGAGCATCTGCGATGGATCCCTCTTCCCCCAGATGTGGGGTGTGGACGTCGCTCCTGGGTCGATCTTTCCACCCCTCGATCCCCCGGCGAAAGGGGCGTCGGTGCGCCGAACCGCTTGCTTTCTTCGGGAGTTTTGACCATGTTGCGCCCCCTATGTCGAACCGCGCGATCTGGAGCATGAGGAAGAGGCACGAGTGGCTGGCGACGCCCTTGAAGAAGAAGCGCGTCAAGAAGGCCACGCGCCTTCGTTGCGGCCTTCAGGACGCGATGGATCGCAAGGCACCGGCCGAAACCTCGAAGTAGTCTCAGCTTCCGGACGCGGTCGAACCGCCGCGTACTGCCGTTCCCCGGGACCCCGTCCGAGCGCACGCACGTCATCGTGCGCGGCCGCCGGTCCGTGCGGTTCGTCGATGCATGAGGCGGATCGACTCTCGTGAGGTCTGCTCGGGCGTGAGTGCCGCGTTCATGCGCGCGCGCATGCCCTTCGACCGCGGGCTTCGCGAGACAGGGCCTGATCATCGCTTCGCCGTGGCCCGTCGTCGAGCAGGCGCCCGTCTCGTCGTCGGCGTAGTTGCCGGCGCCGACGAGCGGCGAATCGCCGACGCGGCCGACTTGGCGCCCCCGGCGGCCCCAGCTGCTTACGGGCGCTCGGTCATCCGGGGTGACCATGGCGAGCACGATATCCGAGAAGCGCGACGGCGAGCAGCAGTGCCGGTGGCGCCATGGCGAAGGATGCCGGCGCAACGCGCGCCGCCGCGGCCTGGAAGGCCACGAGCGTGAAGAGCACGCAGGCGAAAACCTGGACGCCTGCGACGATGCGCCTGCGCCTGCGGCCTCGACGGTGGAGGAGGCTCACGCGCAGGATCGCGCGCGCGGCGACGAGCGAGAGCGCGACGCCTGCTATGGCGGTCGCGGTGGCGGCTGCGGCGCGTGCATGAGGGGGCAGCCCCTCGTCGTCGGTGGTGCCGTGGCCTTCGATCGCGCGGGGCTCCCCGTCCGCCGTCACGCGTACGCCGAGCGTCGGGCTCGAGAAGGCGCCGTCCTCGTAGACGAACGTGTCTCCACGGGGAGCGCGCGGATAGAAGCCAGAGACATCGATGACGGAGCTCGACGCGATCGCGATGCCGATCAGGATCGACGGCAGCGCGGCGCCGATCGCGGCGGAGCGAGCGCTCTGTCCGGGAGAGCGGCCGAGCGCCTCGAGCGCGCGCGTCTCGTCGCGCACGCGGGCGGTCCCGAGCGCGAGCGCGGCGCCGATCGCGCTGCAGAGCGGAGCGAGGGGTAGCGTGCGTCCGGCGCGCACGCCCGCCGTGAGCTGGCCTTCGTCGCTGGCGGCGGTGACGAGCCATACGACCACGATCCCGATGAGGGTCGCGCCGAGCGCGCGGGCGAAGGTGCGGAGGTCCCAGGCGGTCATTCGGGGAGGCGGAGGAGAGCCAGGGGCGAAAAGTCGGCCCAGGCTCGACTGACTGGATACCAAAGGCACGGACCCATGGCTCGCCCGTCTTGTCGCGACGTGCTCGTTGCCCTCCCCCGCGTGCTGGCGGTCGCCGCGATCGTCGGTGGATCCGGGTGCTCCGGGCACGATCCGTACCGGCCGGGTGAATCGGTCGGCGTCTTCCACGTGACGAGCAAGCTCGTGTCGACGTCGTGTGGCGCGACGCCGGACCCGTGGGTGTTCGACGTGAGGCTCCGTCACGACCAGACGACATTGTTCTGGGTGCAGGGCGACGCGCCGGTTCAGGCCATCGTCGACCGGGCGGCGCACGCGGTACTGAAGACAAGCGTCGTGAACACGGTTCGCGCGGCCGATGCGAAGACGCAGACGGCGGCGTGCACGATGGCGCGCACGGACGTGGTCGACGTCGTGCTCGCGCCCATGACCGACCCGGACGCTGTGGCCAAGGACCTCGGCGCGGCGACGAGCTTCAAGGGCACGCTCGGGTATCAGTTCGCGATCGTCGAGGGCTCGTCGTGCGAAGACCAGCTGAGCGAGTCGGGCGGCGCCTTCGACAAGCTGCCGTGCTTGGTCAGCTACGAGATCTCGGCGACGCGGACCGGGGACGCGAAATAACGGTCGAGCTCCTCAGCGCTCTCGGCCGTGTCCGACGTGCGCCTACCAATCGGGGCCCCTCCCCTGACAACTGAGTTTCGCGTGTTAGACTTTAGAAATCACGCCGCGTCCGGACACACTCCCGGGCTCATCCGGCGGGGGCTCACCTCCGCGAACGCAGCACGGACCCCGGGTTGATCGTCATCGAGAGACCCCCAATGAAACATCTGCGCGAGGCGGCGGTCTCGACCGCTGGTCGAGTGCTAGCCCCGCGGGTGCCGGTACGCCGGAGGAGGAAACAGCAAATGCAAAAACCTAATGGCTCTCATCCGGAGCAGACGTCGTAGCCGAGCGCGATCGTCGGACGCGAGCACGTGCCAATGAGCGCGCGTACCTCGGGAACGTCCGCACGTAGACGTGCCGGTTACATGCCCAGGATCTGAGGGCCGACGCCACGGAAGCCAAGAGCGCTCCCGACGGCGCCGAAACCGGGGCGGCCCAGGTCGAAAGACCTGGGCCGTTTCTTTTTTTGTCGTGGCCATGGGCGCCGACGCCGGAGGCGGCGTTCGGCGAGTCATTGACGCGAGCGGGCTCAGGCGTTACGACCGCCTCACTCTGCGGGGCTAACTCAGTTGGTAGAGTGCCAGCTTCCCAAGCTGGATGTCGCGAGTTCGAATCTCGTGCCCCGCTCCAGAAATCCCCGGAATGCTCGGGGTGCTGTCGCCGCGAAGGGCGGCGAGGATCACTGAACAGCACTGGGAATCACACCCGAGTGGTGGGAATAGTGGTGGGAAACGCAGCGAGGAGCTCCGCGGCGTTTTCGTGGGCCTTCCGGAACGCGGCGAGGTCGATCACTTGCGCGACCGCGTTCGTCATCTCGGCGCCGCTCACGGTCGAGTAGTGGGCGTGCATCTCGTCGTCCAGGTGGTTCGAGATCGCCATCGCAACGATGTCCCGGACGCCGGCCGCGCGCATCAGGTCCTTGTTCGTGCGGCGCATGCCCTTGGGCGTGATCGCCTTCGTGAACTTCCCTGCCGTCGCCTTCGTCATGGCCGCGCAGACCGACGCGAAGGGCTTCCACAGCGCTGTGGTGCTCAGGAATGAGCCGGTGCGACCTGCGGGAAACAGGAGCTCGCTCTTGGCCATCCGTGCGCGCGTGATGCGCGGCTTGCGGTCGCCCGGGTCGTCCGCCACGAGCTGTTCCTCGAGGTGCCACCTCAGGATCTCGCGAAGGTCGGGCGGAAGGATGAGCGTGACGTCCTCGCCGTTCTTCGTGACGGGCATCACCGTGCGCCCTCGGGTGTGGCTCTGACGAAGGACGAGCTCCCCTGTCTCGGGGTCGTAATCTCGCTGTGCCCCGGACCGACGGAGCGGGCGCAGTGTCGAAGGCCGAGCGCCGATGGCGAAGCCGAGAGCCGTCACGGCAAAGAAGTGGGGATGCAGGTTCCGCATCAGCGCGAGGAACATGGGCAGCTCTGCCGGCGTGAGCGCGTTGGGCTGCTCCTTCGTGATCTTCCCGCGCCACTTCGACGTGTCGAACGGTTCGAGCGCGAGCACCGGGCTTCGCTCGAGCTCGTACTTTGCGACGTAGGCATTGGCGATGACCTTCAAGATCCGGATCCACACGTTGGCCGTGTGCGGGCTGAACTCCCCATTGGCGGTCCCGATGGTGATCGATGCGCGCCAGTCGAGCACGTCGCGCGTGCGGATCTGATCGACGTAGAAGCTCGCGAAGCCCGACTTGAGCAGGTGGTTTTCGAGGACGTCACCCCAGAGCTCGCGAGTCGCCGCCGACGCGAGGTCACCGCTGGCGATCTTCTCCTCCAGTAGCTGCGCGGCGAATGCGTGAAAGCGAGGAAACGAGGGCACTGTCCTCCCCTCCTCCCCTGCCTGGACGCGTTGCCGCTCGCGCGTGAGCCACACCAGGGCCTCCTTCGCGTCGGCTGTGTCGACCACCTTGAAGATCTCGACCACCTTCCCCGAGCGCGGATGCTTCACGCGAGCGCGGACGACGAAGCCCCCTTCCTTCCGAAGCCAGACCCCCGGCAGCGTCGGCTTGGACGCGATGACCATCCGCCACCGCGTCACCCATGCAATCGTCTTCGGCTTCGACATGGCGCTTACCTCCGCGCATGAATGATTCGAGATCTGCGACCGCCCACATGAGCGGTCCGTTTCCTCCGCGGCGGCCGACCGGCTTCACCTGTCCGCGATTCGCAGCGGCGCGGAGCGCTGCCGGTCCCGTCCGCCTCTCGAAGCCGCAGTAGGTTGCGGCTTCCTTCGTCGTCAGCAGACGACGCGGCGGGACATCGCTCGGCGCGCCGTCGTCGCTAGCGCGGGACTCCTCGCACGCACGGCGGAGCCTCGCGATCTGCGCCGCAACGGACCGTCGCACGCCGTCGAAGTCGGCCGTCACCGCGCCCCCGGCTTCAGCCGAGGCGCGGCGCGCGTCATCGCGCGCGGAGCAAGTCGGCGGGTTCGACGCCCAGTGCTACTGCCATCTTCGCGATCGTCCGGAGAGTGACGCCCACGTCCCCCGCCTCGACCTTCTGCCAGTGTCGCCAGTGCATCGCGGCTTCGTGCGCTACGGCCTCCAAGGAGAGTCCCTTCTCGGTTCGGAGACCGCGGACGTTCGCGGCGAGACGCCGACGAAGCCGTTTCTCCTCCTGAACCCAGCGCGACACTGCGCGGAGAGTCGGGGAGGACGCGTTTTGTCACCACGCCATGTTTGGCGTAGTCTGCAAGGCGCGCTTGGATCTGTGCGCCCGCAGGAGGTTTGTCGCCATGAGGAAGGCTGCTATCGCTCTGTCTCTGTGCGCCGCCGTTGCTTGTGAGACACGGCCCCAACCCCCAAGCACGCCGCGGGCGGAGCCGGAGCCGGTTGTCGCGAAGCCTGCGGAGCCCTCTCCGCCCGCGCCGGCGCCCGCCCCGCCGAGCCGAGGGGAGTGTCCCGGCGGAGGAATCTTGTGCGGCGGCTCGACGGGTGTTCCTAAGTGCTCTGAGGGACAGCACGTCAGCATCGAGAGCGGGCATCCTGAATGTGTAAGCGCACCCAAGGCGGAGTGCATCGGCGGACATCGCAACGAGGCTGGCGTGTGGGTCGGGGGCCGACGGCGCTATACCGGCCCGAACGGAGAGAGCATGGTGGCGACGTGCACGCCAGGAGAAGACAAGGAAGTCGACATCGACGCGATGGTGAGTAACCCAAACAACAGCGGTGGGCGGTGCGGCCCGGGCGCACGAACGGCGGCGCTCCGGAAGATCCCGTGCAAGTGAGCGCCGTGCGTATTGGGTCAGCGGCGTCCGCGCTCTGATGCGGAGGGGATTGTGATGAAAAGAAAAATGACGAGCACGCTGCTGGTCGTTGCCTTGAGCGCATGCGGACGGCGCGGCGCGACCGCTGGCACTGAAACCGAGCCCGACGCGATGCCGACACCACGCGGATGGCGGGCCTCGCAACAGGCCGACGCTGAAGTTGGGGTTCCGGAAGCCGCGGCCGGTCCGGCGACGGTCACCCTCGCCGCGTTGAACCGCTTCGCCGACGGCAAACCGACGAATGACTACGAGGGCAAGGAAGTCTGCACCTGCGGGTTCGTCCAGTCGTTCGGCTCGTCGCCCGGCCGCAGCGTGGATGGGACGCGATTGAACATAATCCATAACGTCTACGTCGCGGAGGCGGCCCGGGGTGACGAGGTTCCGCGAGTGGCCATTTGTCTGATCACCGGGGCTGCGGCACCAGCCCTGAAGGAGCGACAAGAGGTCTGCGTCCAGGGCGAGTACGCCGGCCCGACGATCAAGGCGTGCTCGGTCGTCGCGAAGTGCCCTTAGTGTGGTAGGACCTCTCAAGCGGCCTCCGAGGTAGGTCGCTTGATGGCACGACCCACGGTCGACCTCGGCACGCCGAGCGCCTGCGATATTTCCCGCACCGGCCGGCCTTCCGCTGCCATGCGGCGGGCGGTGACGAGCTCCGCGGCGGTCATCCTCGGAGGCCGGCCCCACGGCTCTCCCATCGAAGCCATGCGCTCACGTGCGGCGCACACTCGATCGTTGATCGCGGCGCGCTCCAGTTTTGCGGCCAGGGAGAGGGCGAAGACCAAGGTCTCGGAGACGATGTCCTCGGAGCCCGGTCGGATGCAGAGGTTGTCAGCGACCGAGTAGAGAGTCACTCCGCCCCGTCGGAGGTCGTCAACGATTCGGAAGGTGTCGGCGACGCCGCTTCGGGTCAGGCGATCGAGCTTGAAGACCCAGACCTCTGCGACCTTGCCGGCGCGGACGTCGGCGAGGAGGCGTTTCAGCTCCGCGCGGTCCGTGGTCTTGGCGCTGGCCTTCTCCTCGTACCAGCTCGTTGGCGTCGCGCGCTTGGCGATCATGTCACGCTGCATTTCGTAGTCCTGACCCTTCGAGCTCACGCGGATGTAGCCGACGATCGCCATGTCCCAAAAACCTCCCATCACGCGACTCGCGAGATCACTACGTAATGCGTACTCGCGAGACGGCTGTCCAATTGGAAACTTGTGGGACGCTCACTTCGATCGGATCTTTCCCGACATTGTGCGATCGATTCGCGGTCGTCACCGCGAGGGGCCGCCGGTGAGCCCGCCGCCATCGCCAGGCGTCGAACCCGAGGCGGGGTCAATCAAGTTGTGGTCGCGGAGCCACTGCCGGTACCGCTCGCGCTCCGCCTGGACGGCTTGGAAGGTCGCGGGCGCCGTCCGGCCGCCCGGGTGCACCGCCGCGCCCCTCGAGGGGACAGGCGCGATGCCCTTGCCACCCTTGGCCGTGTGGATGGCGCGCTTGAACGCACCGGCATAGTCGAATGGCTGGCCCTCGCGCTTGGCTCGCTCGCGCTCTGCGTCGACGTCGTGCTGCACCCGACGACGGGTGATCGGATCGGTCACACCGTTGTCGACGCTCCCGGCCAGAACGTTCGCGGCGAGCGTTGCGCGTGCGGCTGTTTCGACCGCATCGTCGCGTTCGCGCTGCGCCGTGGCGAGCGCGTCGGCCTGCCGGTCCGCGTGCGACGGCGCGCCGGTGGCGCTCTTGGTGTCTGCTTTGATCGATGCCATGTTCCTGTCCTTTGGTTGAGAGATCAGCGAGCCAGTCGGATCGGGTTGGAGAACATTCCGGCCTTGGGTCGGCCTTCGTGAGCGCGGACCTGTTCGACCGCGACGAGCAACGCGGCCAAGCGGTCGTCGGTGTGCTCGGCTGGCGCGTAGCTCACGAGCCCGTCAGCGAGGCCGCGCATGTCGTCGGTCATGCGCCCATCGGCGGGGCGGAAGACCCAACGCGACGCGGCCATCTCGGCGTGCAGGATCTCGACGCGCATGCTCTTGCTCGTCGCGCTCGTGTGGAGTGCGACGGCCGGGACGCGCTTCCGGACCTGCTGGTAGACGAAGGCTCCGCCGCCGTTCGACTCGATCGCGGCCGTCCCGCCGAAGGCGTTGCAGACCTCGACCACGCGGAGAGCGAGCGTGTCGAAGTCTAGTCGCGCGGCTTCGACGTGCACGATCTCGCGCCGGCCGTCACCGCACGCACGCACAACGGTTATGGCGCTCTTATCGGATGACGCGTTCGTGCTGAACGCGACGTCAACGCCGACGACGTGGCGCCCCTGGGGCCGGTCAAAGTGCGTCGGGGGCATCGCGAGCCCGCGATCGACCATGGTTTGGACGAGCGCATACTCGAACACGCACGCGTCGTCGGAGAGCGCGTTGCAGTCGAGCACGCGACTGGCTACACGCGGGCCAAGCTCGCGACGTCGAGCCGCGATGCGTGCAGGCGCCCAGCGAGACGGCCACGCGGAGCGGCCCTGCGCATCCTGAATCGGCACGCGCACGTGCTCGACGCCACCGAGTGCGACGAAGCGATGCAAAACGTCGTCCGGGGACCACGTAGTTGACAGGACGATCACCCGACCGCTCGGCGCGAGCCGTGACAAGCCCGTCGCGACAACCCAGCGCCACGTCTGGTCGCGCGCTGCGGGGGTCGCGGTGGTCGCGAGCGAGTCGACGTCGTCCAAGATCAACAGGTCGATGCGCGCGCCCAGAAGGCCCGACCCGTCGAGCGACGCGGCCTGCACGTTCGGGTCGCGGATCTCGCCTGGCTTGTCGCGAATCGAGAGCGCATGTTGCGTCCACTGCACGCCCGGCGCCAGGTTCGGAAAGATGCGCCGCGCGTCGGGCGACTCAATGAGGCGTGCGAGGCCACCGAGCTGCTTCACACTCTGGCCGAGTGTGTTCGAGACGAGCGCGACGCGTAGCGTGGGATCCTTCGCGAGCGCGTGGGCGACGACAGGCGCGACGATCGAGCTTTTCCCGCCCTCCGCGAAGACTTCCACCGCGCCGCGCGAAGCGGTCGCGATCACGCGGATGATGTCCCGGTGGTACGGCACGAGCTGGACACGCGCGCCCGTGCTCTCGTCGCGGAGCGTGCATGCGGCGAAGACGTCGGGCCGCTGGCGCGCCTGACGTTCGAGAAACGCGCGGAGTGGATTCACGCCCCCACCTCCGTCTTGGCGACGGGCTCGGTCGCATCTGCGGGAGGTGCGAGCCGAGCGCGCTCGCGGCCGAGGGCTTCCGTCGCCAAGTCCAGCTCGTGCTCGGAGAGCGGCTCGTCCTCCGCCAGCGCGCGGGCCGCCGTGAGCGTGAGCCCACCGCCAACCACGACTTGCTGAACGTCGATCCCGAGAACCCGAGCCTGCAGACGCCGGGCGCCCTGGTGAGCCCCCCACGCCTTCGCGGCGGCGTACAGCGCGAGGTCCGCGTCGAGCGATACGAGGAAGCGGGCCCGCTCGGTAGGGCGATCTTCCTTGGCGTCCTGGAGCCACTCGTCGTGCACTCGGCGGATGTATTCGTCGATTGTCCGCGGCGGGGTCGGGCCGTAGAACTCAACGAACGCCACGTGAAGCTGGGCGCGGTCCGCGTCGCCGAAGCCCTCGATGCACTTCCGCACGAACGCCACGCGCTCCGCGACGTCGACGCGAGCCCGGCGCCCTACCCTCTGAGTTGCAGCAATTTCCGTCATGATCGGTCCCGTCCTCCGTCGCGCCGCCTACTGCCGGATGACGAACGGTTGCGGATCTTCACCCTCGCGACGCGGCGAGTAGGTGCCGCTCGTGCCGGGGAGCAGGCCCTGCGGAAAACCGTTCTCGACCTCGATGCTGCCGGGGCCGGGCGTGGTGTCGGGTCCCTTCCAGCGCTCCGCGTTCGGACCGCCTTGGGGCCGCAGGGGGGGCTTTTTCGTCGTGCTCATCACTGGTCCTTTCGTTGCGTGGTCGCGTCGGTCGGTGGAGGCGTCGGGCGCGTGGAAAAAACCCCCGCC
>JAYSXP010000237.1:0-15080 GCA_043717125.1 Polyangiaceae bacterium
GACGACGACGGACGGTTGGGCGGACGCGAGCGCGCGGGCAGCCCTCGGAGAGTCGCGAGCGCGGCCTCGGGGTCGTCGAGGAGCCCACCGAGGACAGCCCGGTACTTCGCCACCTCGTTCAGTGCGAGGGTCGCGGTCTCGCGGCTCGAGGAGCCGTTGCGAAGACGCTCCTCGAGCCCGTGACAGAACCACGCCATGGGCTCGTCGCCTGCGGCGCTCGCGGCTCCCTTCATGGTATGGACATGCCGATAGACGGCCGATGCGGCGTCGAGCGGGTCGACCGAGCTGCCAAGAGCGTCGTCGATCTGCGCGAGGCGGTCCACGACCTCCGCTACGTACTGGGAGCGGAGGATTGGCTCGAGCGCGTGGGGCACGAGGTCGGGCGGCGGCTCGGGCCACGCCTGGTCGATTGCCGTCTCGCCCTTCGAGAGCCGACGGATCGCGCGCTTCACTGTCTCGACGATGTCCTCGAGCGCGGTCTCGTCGCGCTCGCGGAGACGGCGCTCGAAACGCTGCATCGCGCTCGCCAGCTCCGGCTCGCCCGCAAGCCCCGCCGATCCCTTCAACGCATGGACGGTCCGGCGTGTCGCCTCGAGCGCAGCCTCGTCCCGCTTGCCCGCGTTCTCCTCGAGCGCCACGAGATGGCGTTCGAGCTCCATCGTCAGGAGGCGCGTGAGCTCGGGATCGCGCGGCGACATGGCGCGGCCTACGCGGTCGGCTCTTCGTCCTCGCCTTCGAGCATGCGCGAAAGCGGCTCGAGGACGGGACGTAGCGCGCTGACGACGAGCGCCTGCGGGACCTTGCCGCTGAGCGTTCCCAGCGCGGCGACGAGCGCGCGGGCATGCTCCATCGCCTCGGCGATCGCCCGGGCCGTCTCCGGATCGCTGCCGGTGGTCTTCTGGAGACGGTCTCCGATGTCGCTGAGCGCGCGCTCCGCGTCGGCGGACGCGCCTCCGACGCGCGCGGCTTCCTGCGCGACCTCGGCTGCGCTCTCGCGCGTGCGATCGAGGCTCGTGTTCACCTGGAGGAGCTCGCTGCCGATCTCCGCGAGGGTCGTCGAGAGCTCTCGCGACGCCTCCGACCCGCGCTTGGCTTGCGCACGAACCTCGTCGGAGACGAGGCCGAGAGCCTGCGCTGCGCCTTCGCCCATGCGTGCCCCTTCGAGACCGGCGTTCAACGCGACGAGCTCGAGGCGCGCGAACGAATCGATGATGCGGCCAAAGCTCGTCGAGAGATCCTGGGCGCGTGCCGAGACGGCGCGCGCGCGATCGGCGAGCGCGTCGACGGTGCCTCGCTGCTTCGCGACGTGCGAGGCGATCCGCTGTGCGGCTTCACCGGAATCGCGGACAGCAAGAGCGGCGCGCTGGTGCGCAGCCCACAGCGCGCTCTCCTCGACGGCGCTTCGTCCTCCCGTCGCGCCGGTCTTCGCGCCGCGTCGTAGCAGTCGGAAGAGGCGACGCTTGGGATTGTCCGGGGGCGACGACATCGGGCTCGAGGCTACAGCGAAGATGGCGGGGGCAAAAGAGGCGCGGCGGAAGCCCAAAGGCGACCGATCAGACGGCCCAGCGGCTCTCGCGCAGACGCCCGATCACTGCCGCGACGTCGTAGAGCGGCGCCGGAACGCCCTCGTGAACGACGCTCTCGTCGTCGTCGGTCTCGAAGAGACCTGTCGCGAGGATTTCCAGGCCGACGAGGCCCACGCGTTCTCCCAGGCACGTGCACACGAGCATCGGCCGATTGTCCGTGCGCGGTCGGGTCGGGGTCACCGCACGGCGCGACGGAGGCGCCTCGCCGCTACCGATATCCACGACCGGGACCATCTCCCCCTCCACGAGCGCGATTCCGACGAGATCGGCCGCCGCACCCGGCACCCGTGCGACGCCCGGCATCGGAAGGACCTTGTGCGCCGTCGTTGCGGGCAAGAAGTAACGCGCGTCGGCCACCCGAAAGACGACGCCGCCCTTCATGATCAGCTCGCTCGCCGCCGCAGGACGCGCGCTTCGAGGAACTGCACGAGCACACGACAGGCGTCGAAGCTCGACATGTGGCTTGCGGCGATGATCGCGCGCACGCTGCGCTCGCCATCGATCGCGTCGAGCATCACCTTCTCCTTGCCGGGGAGCGTTCCCATGTCGAACGACCGCAGCGCGAGGTCGTCACGGATGAGGACGGCGTCGAAGCTTCCGAGGGTCCGCTCGAGCACGCGCCACTCGTCGACACGCCGAAAACCTTCCATGACGAGGGAGACGACCGGAAGGCCGAGCTGCGCGCTCTCGACCACGTCACTCGCCGGGTCTGCGCGGAAGTCGAAGCGCCCCTTCTGCCAGCGGAGCACCTCGTAGAGGAGCTCGCTCGACTGACGGGTGAGCGCGGTGCGGAGCTGCGAGTCGGTGATCTTGCCGAAGGCAAGGAGCGTCGCGCCGAGGAGCCGCTTTCGCGCCTCGTCGCCCGTCGGAGGCAACGTACCGAAGCGAACCGTCTTGGGACCGGACGCGCCCGTCGGCCTCGTCGAGGGAGGAGAGCCGGGGAGCGTCACTCGCGAGTGCTCGTCGTCGCGATCGGTACCGGGCGGCTTCACGCTGATGATGAGCCCGCTCGTACCCGCGGCGGGGAGCTCGATGCGGACGTTCACGCGCGAAGGCGGCGCCTCGCCCTCGCCCTCGCCCTCGCCGGTGACGGCGGCGGGGTCGCCGGCGCGCGGGCGGCTCATCACTTCGTCGATCTGCGCGGGCGTGACGATACCCTCTTCGACGAGGTACCGGCCGAGCCGGAACTCGTCACCCGCGCCGCTCGACTGGACGAGATCGATGAGCCCGTTGCGGAAGGTCGCAACGACGTCAGCCGTGCCGCTCCGGCACACGAGCACGCCGGTCTGATTCTCCACCTGCAGCAGCTGCAAGATCGCGCCGATCGGCACGACGCCGAGATCACCGCTGAGTACCGTGCCGCTGCTCTGGCCGACACGCTCGAGATCCCTCACCGCCTCGACCATCTCGAGCAGGGCTTCCGTCGCGAGTCGCTCCGTGAGCGCCGCGGCGAGCTCGCCGGGGGTCGCGTTCGGCTTCTCGCTCATCGCCTTCGTGACGATGTGAACCAGCTTGGTCGCGACGATCTGGGCGACGTGGGTGCGGCGCGTCTCCATCTCGATCGGCGGCAGCGCTGGCTCGTCGGGATCGAGATCCGGGAGGCGTGTGGAGCTGGCTTGACCGCTCTTGACCCGCCGGAGCGCGTTCTCGACGACCGTGACGAGGGCCTGGGCGTCGAACGGCTTGGTGATCGCGTCGATCGCGCCCGTCTGCTGGACGAACTGCTCGCGGATTCGGTCGCTCTTCGCGCTCATGAGGACGACGGGCATCGCCGCGAGCTCCGCGTCCGCCCGGAGCGCGCGGCAGAACTGGTAGCCGTTCATGCGCGGCATCACGAAGTCGAGGAGGATCAGGTCCGGCTTCACCTCGTGCCTCTGGAGAACCTCGAGCGCGTCTTCGCCGTCGGAGGCGAGCGAGGCCTCGTAACCATGTCGCTCGAGAATGGCAGACACGACCCTCCGGATGGTGGGGCTGTCGTCCACGACGAGGATGCGCGAGGTCATGGGCCGAGCGACGTTACCATCGCGACAGCGCCCGCGGAAACCGCGTAAACTCGTCGCTCGTGAAGACGCTGATTCGAGGCGGGTCCATCGTCACGTGTGCCGGAGACGGCGCGGACAGGCAGGTGATCCAGGGTGATTTGCTCGTCGTTGGCGGGCAGATCGTGGCCATCGGAAAGGTCCCGAAGAAGCTGCTGCAGCCCTCGCCGGGCGCCGCGGGCATCGTTCGCGTGATCGACGCCACCGGCTGCGCCGTGACGCCCGGGCTCGTCCAGGCGCACGTGCACTTGTGCCAGGTCCTCTTCCGCGGCGCGGCCGACGACCTGCCGCTCCTCTCCTGGCTCAAGGAGCGGATCTGGCCTTACGAAGCTGCGCACGACGAGCGTTCGCTGGCGGCGAGCGCGGAGCTCGGGCTCCTCGAGATGATGCTCGCCGGGACGACGACCATCCTCGATATGGGCACCGTGCACGCCTACGACGCCGTATTCGACGCCTGCGCGCGCGCGGGCATGCGAGCCTTCGGCGGCAAGGCGATGATGGACGCGGGCGAGCGCGTCCCGAAGGGCCTGCGCGAGTCGACCAAGCAGAGCTTGCGCGAGTCGGACATCCTCCGCGAGACCTGGACGGGCAAGGCCGAAGGCCGTCTTGGTTACGCGTATGCCCCCCGCTTCATCCTCTCGTGCACGGAAGCGCTCTTTCGCGGCACCGCCGAGCGCTCAAAGGCGACGGGTGCCCTCCTCCACAGTCACGTGGCCGAGCACCCGGACGAGCGGGCGGCCGTCAAGAAAACGCTCGGCGACGACGACGTCGCGATGCTCCGCCGTTGGGGCTTCGCGGGGCCGCGCACGCTGCTCGCGCACGGCGTACAGATCCGCGACGACGAGGCCGACGCGCTCGCGAAGGACGGGACGCGCATCGTCCACTGCCCAAGCGCGAACCTGAAGCTCGGCTCGGGGATCGCGCGCATCCAGGAGCTGGACGATCGCGGCGTGCAGCTCGCGCTCGGGGCCGACGGCGCGCCGTGCAACAACAACCTCGACCCGTGGGTCGAGCTCCGTCACGCGGCGCTGCTCGCGAAGTTCCGCAGCTCCACGACGGCGATGCCGGCACGAAGAGCCTTCCGTCTCGCAACGATCGACGGCGCGCGCGCGCTCGGCTTGGGCGACATCACGGGCTCGCTCGAGGTCGGCAAGCGCGCGGACATCGTGGTGGTGCGCACGGACGGCCCGCACGCGGAGCCGTGCGGCGACGTCTACTCGCGGCTCGTGTACGCCTGCACGTCACGCGACGTGGAGCACGTACTCGTCGACGGAACACACGTCGTGAAGGACGGCGAACATCAGCTCCTGGACCGCGAAGAGGTCCTCACGCGCGCCCGCTCGGAAGCCAAAAAGCTGATGGCGCGCGCGAAGGTCTAGGCCGACCGTCGGCACGCTGTGCCGTGCGCGTTGCACACGGCCTAGGCGGTTCGGGATTCTGCTTCTTCGATCTGGGAGAGGGCGACGGCCAGCGCGTCCTTCGCGCGGTCGAGGGACGTCTTGTCCGCTTCGATCTTCGACGACGCCTTCTCGAGGCGATTCGTCTGCGTGACGAGGTGGCCCTTGGTCTCTTCGAGCGAGTGCTTGGTCGCGGCGAGATCGGCCTCGAGGATTGCGACCCGCTGTTTCGTGGCGTCGAGTTCCTCGTCGAGCGCCTTCTTCGCGTCGGTCGTCGTTGCGAGTTGCGCGTCGAGCTCTGCGGCCTTGGCTTCGACGGCCTGAAGCTTCGCGCGCGTCGTCGAGAGCTCGTCTTCGAGACCCGCGACCTGCGTGTCGGATGCCGCCTTCGCGGCGCTCGCCTGCGCCTTCGCGGCGCTCGCCTCCATCTCCGCAGCGCTCGCCTGCGCCTCCGCAGCGCTCGCCTGCGCCTCCGCAGCGCCCGCCTGCGCCTTCGCAGCGCTCGTCTGCGCCTCCGCAGCAGCGATCTTCTCCGCGGCATCGTTCGCCGCGGCGCGAGCCTTGTCGGCGGCGCCGGCCTCGGCGGCGCCGACCTGCTCGACCGCTTCCTGCTTCGCGGCCGCGACATCGGCCGCAGCCAGGGCAACAGCCTCCGAGACCTTCGCGTCGCGCTCGGCCTCGAGCTCCTGACGAAGCGCGGCGAGCGCGCCCGCATGGGCTTCGTCGGCCGCCGACGTCGCATCCTCGTGCTGCTTGCCGAGCGAAGCGGACTCTTCCTGGTGGGCGCGGTGGAGCGTCGCAAGCTTCGACTCGTGCTCGCTCGTGAGCTCCTGCCCCCGTGCCGCGACCTCCTGCGCGCGCGCCTCGTCCGCGGCCGTCTGTGCAGCCTCGAGGCTGCTCTGCTTATCGGCTGCTGCGGCTTCGACTGCAGCTTCCTGGTCGGCCGCAGCCTTCGCGAACGCAGCCTGGCTCGCCTTGTGCTCGAGCTCGACGTTCTGAGCGTGCTCTTCCTTCAGCGTCGCAAGGTTGGCGTCCTTCGCGGCCAGCTCGGCGGCGTGCTTGTCGCGGAGCTCGGTGAGCTCTTTTTTGGCCGCCTCTGTCTCCGCGTTGGCGCGCTCGGCGCGACGCTTGAAGTCGTCACCGGCCTTCTTCGCCTGCTCCTTGTCCGCCTGGAGCGACTCGAGCTTGTCCTGGCGCTCGCCGAGCTCGCGCTCCTGCTCGAGGACCTTGTCGTCGAGATCGGCCTTGAGGCGCTCGAACGCGAGCGACTTGTCGCGGACCTCGACGATCTCTTTGTCCTTCTTCGCGAGGCCTTCGCGGAACGAGAGGATGTCCTTGTCCTTCTTGTTGAGCGCTTCGCGCAGGTCGAGAAAATCGCGGCTCGAGACGCCGCCCGCCTTCGCGCCCGAGCTCGCCGCCACGAGGCGCGTCTTCAGGTCCTCGTTGTCCTTGCGAAGCTGCTCGAGCTCGCCGGCGTCGACGGCGCCGCTCGCGTTTGCGGCTTGGTCGCGTGCGCTCTCGACGTCGGCCTTCGCGCATCCGAGCGCCGCTTCGAGCTCGCGAATCTTGAGCTGCGCGAACTCGACGTCGCGCTGGAGACCGGCGGCCAGGTCGGCCGCACCGTCGTTGGGATTCATCGGCGGCGCATGACTGCTGGTGCGCGCGGGGCGTTCGCTCGTGCGCGGGATCGGCGCTTCGCTGGCGGCGCGGAGCGCGGCGTCGAGGGAGGCGCTCCCGTTCACGTTCACGACGTCGGAGTCTCCCTTCACGGGCGGACGCGTCGACCTGCGACCCGGAATGGCCGAGGGGACCATCTCCTCGATGACGATGTCGCCGTCGAGCTCCTCGGCGTCTTCGCTCGCGGGTGCAACCGAGATCGACACCGCAGGCTGCGCGGGGGGATGACCCGTCGGGTGATCGAGCTCGGCGTCGTCCGACGCGGCGGCCGGCGCCGCGGGGGCCTCCCCGAGGAACGACGCGAACGGCTGGATCCGCGCGAGCAGGTCGCCGAACGCGATCGGCTTGTGGATGTAGTCCTCGGCGCGCGTTCGCAGCTTGCGATGCTGCTCGAAGGTCTCGTCGCTCGACTCGCTCGACATGATGATGAGCGGGACGTCCTTGAGCGCGGGATCCTTCTTCAGCTTGTTGCACACCGAGAAGCCGTTCATGCGCGGCAGCTCGATGGACAAGAGAATGAGGTCCGGCGGCGCGGACGTCGCCTGCTGGAGGCCGGCATTGCCATCGTCGACGACCTGCACGGTGCAGCCGAGCTTGGTGAGCTCGTTGCGCAGGTCGGCGGCGAAGGTCGCATCGCTTTCGAAGACGAGGACTTTCTGTCCCATGGGGCTGTCGAGGATATCAGCCTGCGGGTCGTCGTGCGCGCTTCTCGTCGTGCCCGCTCGTTCCGGTGCGCCGATCCAGCTCCCGGAGCACCGCTTCGATGGAAAGCCCGCGTGATCGGAGCGCAACCATGACGTGGAAGACGACGTCTGCCGCTTCGGAGACGACGCGGTCGTCTTCTTCCCCGGCGACAGCGGTCCCGAGCTCGCCCGCCTCCTCGACCAGTTTCTCGCGGATCTTCGCGGGACCGCCCTCGTAGAGGCTCTTCACGTAGCTCGCCTTCACGTGGCTCGCCTTGCGCATTTCCAGCACCGCCTCGAGCCGAGCGAGGAGCGTCGGCGCCGGAACTTCGGCGTCCGAGACCACGATGCGCGGGGGCTGCGAGTCATCCAGCGTCGCGCGTCGGAAAAAGCAGCTCGCTCGCCCGGTGTGGCATGTCGGGCCGTTCGGCGCGACGAGATAGACGAGGCAATCTGCGTCACAGTCGACGAGCACGCCCTTCACAGCGAGGGTATGGCCGCTCGTGCGCCCCTTCTCCCAGAGCTCGCCGCGCGAGCGGCTCCAGAAGGTCGCGCGACCGGTCTCGAGCGTCAGCCGCACAGCCTGCTCGCTGGCGAACGCGACCATGCGCACCTCGCCGGTGAGATGATCCTGCGCGACTACGGGAAGGAGTCCGTGCTCGTCGAAGTCCATTTGGCGCTAGTGTAGCGGCGAATGATCCGCGCCGAGCTTGCCTTCGCCACGCCACGCAAGCTCCCGAAGCCGAGCAGCGTGAACGGGAAGGTGGTCGTCGTCGACGTCGCGTTCGCCTCCGAGGCGTCGGGCGGCGGCTTCGAGAAGATCACGAAGCCGTTCATCGACGGCCTCGGGTCGCGACTCGTGGCATGGGTCGACCACCACGACCACGCGCTTCATGCACATTACAAGCTAGATCCGCGGTTCATCCTCGCGACGAAGGCCGAGCACGGCGCCTGTCCCGAGATGGTGACGCCCGAGCTCTGCGCGCGCGTCGGGCGCGTCGACACCATCGTGTGCCACACGGACTTCGACGGTCTGTGCAGCGCCGCAAAGTGGCTGCGCGAAGGGGTCGAGCCCTACCCCGGCGCCGACGACGACGCGCGTGCGATCGACACGCGACTCGGCATCCCGTCGCCTGCGGCCAGGCGTTTCGATCGCGCGATCCGCGCGCGCGGGCGCGACAACGCATTGCTCGGCCTCATCGTGCGCCACCTCGCGAACGGCCTCGCTGAGCATGCGCTGTGGCACGAGATCGACCTGGCCGGCGCGGAGCTCGAGTCGGTCGAGCGCGCAACCACCGAGCTCGCCCGCGGTTACCGCATCCTCGAGATCGCGAAGCCCGCATTGCAACCCTGCACATCCGTGGCTTTTCTCAATCTCACCGGGAGGGGGGTCCGTTATGACAAGACCCAGCTCCTCCTTCTGGGGCAGGAGCTCGCGTCCATCGCAGTCCTGGTCGACGGGGACACGCTGACGTTTGCCGCGCCCTTCAACAGCGGAATCAACTTCCTCGAGCTGCTCGGCCTCTCCGGTGGAATGCCCACGCTCGTCTCCGTTCAAAAAGACCGGCTAGACGAAGCTTTGGCGCGCCTTGGGCTTCCGCCCGGCGACATTGACGCGCTCCACTGAGAAACGCAGTGCGTCAAAACCTAGCGGGAAACCGTAGGTGTTTCCTTGCAAAAATGCGACTCCACGTTGCAGCCGTGGAAACCACGTTGACCCTGGAACAGTGCTGCGTGATAAGGGCGCCCTTCCAACGTTGAAATGGCATCCCTGTGCTCATTGCAGGGACGAAACGCCAGGGGTGGTGGTTCATGGTCGCAAAGGCATGGGGAGAGCGGGTCGACTCGAGGGCGTTCGAGCGCGCGCTGCTGCGAGATCGAGAGTCGCAGGTGGCTGCGGGCGCGACGGGCAAGCGCGGTGTGGAGGAGATGTTCGTGCAGAACGACAGCGTGTCGCTTTGCCTCCTTCTCAACCGGCGCACGAAGACGATGCGCGTCATCGATTTCCGCGCAGGCCCGAGCCATGCGAAGCGGATCTTCGTGTTGCGCCTCGCGAAGCGTGAGGGGATCGAGAAGATCTATACGCTCGTCGAGCGCGACGAGCTGAGCACGTGGGTGAAGCTCGGGTTCGCGAAGGAAGCGAACATCGCCGGTTTCTACAAGCGCAGCGATGCGTTCATCCTCGGTTGCTCCGTCGACGCCAACGCTTCGGAGAGCGACATGCGCGTTCCGCTCGGGCTCGAGCAGGACGAGGATTCGATGGCGGACGCCCCCTCCGCCGCCCACGACTTCGCCGAGAAGACGCTCGTGCACGCGAAGAAACACGCGAAGGAGCTCGGCGAAGGGACGAGCAAGACGCGACCGACTCCGCTCCCCCTCACCAAGATCGCTACCGTCCGCGAGTCCGACGCCGTGGTGAAGAAGGCGCTCGAGAAGGCCGTGCGCACCTGTCGCGCGCTCACCGCGTTCGAAGCTTTCGGCCGCGACGTCGAGCGTCGCTTCTTCCATCTCACGAGCCGCGGCGGCTTCGAGCTCGTCGCGTCGACCGAATCGCAGTCGTGCTTCGGCAACGCCTTCCTCGAGCTCCTGACGGGTCCGAAGACGGAGATCGAGCGCCTCGCCACGGTCGCGGCCCTCCGCGCTCTGTGCGACAAGCTCCTCGCCGAAGGTATCGTCAGCTGCTTCGCGATGTCGGCGAGCGACGACGTCGCCCTCGCGACCGCCTACGTGTTCAACGGCTTCCGTCGCACGGGACTGCTCCAGAACCACATCACGGTCGGCGGCGTCCGCAAGGACGCCATCGTGTGGTCTCGCAAGCTCGCGACCCCCGCGGACGAGTGAGCGGCTACGGAGAGAGCCGCTCCACGATCCATGCGTCCTCGCTTTTGCGTGTATAGCGCAAGCGATCGTGGAGGCGGTTTGGTCGCCCTTGCCATAGCTCCACCTGGTCCGGCACGAGACGGTAGCCGCCCCAGGTCGGCGGGCACGGCACGTCGCCGTCGCCGAAACGAGCGCGCACCTCGTCGAGGCGCGCCTCGAGCACCTCACGCCCCGCGATGACCGTGCTCTGCGCCGACGCCCACGCGCCGAGCTGGCTCTCGCGCGGGCGCGAGCCGAAGTACGCTTCCGTCTCTTCGCGTGAGACCCTGACGATGGCCCCGGTCACGCGCGCCTGACGCTCGAGCAGGACCCAGAAGAAGACCGCGCACGCGCGCGGGTTCTGCGCGAGCTGCCGTCCCTTGTTGCTTTCGTAGCCGGTGAAGAAGGTGAGCCCGCGGTCGTCGAGCCCCTTCAGCAGGACCACGCGCGCCGCCGGCTCGCCTTCGGGGCTCGCCGTCGCTAGCGTCATCGCGGTGGGCTCGGGGTGCTCTGCGGCGATCGCATCGTGCAGCCACTTGTCGAGCTGGACGAGGGGCGACGGATCGACGTCGCGCTCCTGCAAGCCCGCGCGGGCGTAGTCCGTTCGTATCGCTTTCAGGTCGGCCATCGCCCGAGTGAGCGTAGCGCGAGTGGAGGGGCCGCGCTGGAAGCGCGACGCAGCTGACCGAGGGGCACTTTCCCGGCTCGCGGCATCTGATACCTTCGGGCTACGAGGTGCCTGCGTCTTACTGGCGCGGATTCTCGATGGGGACGTCGACATCATGAGCGAGCTCGAGAGCGTCGGCGCAGCCGACACCGGCGCACGGACGAACGGCGAGGCCTCGCCTCCGCTCGTCTCGAAGATGGATCGCCTCGCCGCGCAACTCTCGGCCGACACGCGCCTCGTCCACGAGACCGTATCCCGTCCTCATCCGCTCCTCATCGCCGTCGCTCGCGACGAGCTCATGGTCATCGTCGCCCCGTCCGAGGTCTGGGATCGCGGGCGGGAGCTCTTCAAGCCCTTCACGGCGCGCTTCGCGGACTCGACCGCGATGCTCATCCTGATGGGGTACCCGAAGGACGTCGATCTGCAGCAGGCCATGAATCGCGGCCTCGCCAGCATCGTCGCGGAGGACGCCTCGCTCGACGAGATGTTCCTCGCGGGCATCCGCGCCTTCGAGTTGCTCGAGGCCAAGGGTCGCGCCGAGAGTCGCGGTAAGTGGCTGCGCCGCTATCGGTACGAGCTCGGCGAGCTGATCAACATCGCGCGCGCGATGACGACCGAGCGCGACGTGAACAAGCTCCTCGCGATCATTCTCGAGAAGAGTCGCTTCGTCACCGGCGCGGACGCCGGCAGCATCTACGTCGTCGAGGACGCCGCGCCGGAAGGCGGCGGCGGCGAGAGCGGTCCCATGAGCCTCTCCCGCGGTCCGATGCTGCGCTTCAAGCTCTCGCAGAACGAGTCGGTCCACTACGACTCCCGCGAGTTCGTGATGCCGATCTCGACGCGCTCGATCGCCGGCAGCGCCGCGCTCGGCAAGAAGCCCATCAACATCCCCGACGCCTACGACATCCCGGCGGGCGCGCAATACGGCTTCGATCGCCGCTTCGACGAGAAGATCGGCTACCGCACCAAGTCCATGCTGACGATCCCGCTCATCTCGCCGCAACGCGACGAGGTGATCGGCGTCATCCAGCTCATCAACAAGAAGAAGGACCCGGAGAAGAAGCTCTTCACCAAGGACGACGTCGAGGAGCAGGTCGTGGCTTTCGACGAGCGCTCCGAGGAGCTGCTCGGCATGGTCGCCGCGCAAGCTGCCGCATCGCTCGAGAACGCGATGCTCTACGACGAGATCCGGAAGCTCTTCGAGGGCTTCGTGAAGGCGAGCGTCGAGGCGATCGAGTCGCGCGACCCGACGACGAGCGGTCATTCGCGCCGGGTCGCCGACCTCACCGTGGAGCTCGCCAAGGTCGTCGACAAGGAGACCGGCGGGCCCTACAAGAGCGCAAACTTCACGAGCGAGGACCTGCGCGAGCTCGAGTACGCAAGCCTCCTCCACGACTTCGGCAAGATCGGCGTGCGCGAGAAGGTCCTCGTCAAGGCGAACAAGCTGTACGAGGAGAAGGTCGAGCTGATCCGCTCACGCTTCGACTTCATCGCGCGTTCGCTCGAGGCCGACGTGCTACGCCGCAAGGTGCACGCGCTCGAGCGTGGCGCGCCGAAAGCCGAGCTCGAAGCGCTCGACAAGGAGCTCGTCGAGCGGCGCGCAGAGCTCGACGCGTCCTTCGCGACCATCATGGCTGCGAACGAGCCCACCGTGCTCGCCGCCGGCGACTTCGCGAAGATCGAGACCATCGCGAAGGAGACGTATTTCGACATGCGCGGCGAGATGAGATTCCTCATCGAGGCCGACGAGGCCGTCGCGCTCAGCGTCAAGCGCGGCTCCCTGACGCCGAAGGAGTACGAGGAGATCACGAGCCACGTCGTCCACACGTTCAAGTTTCTCTCGAACATTCCGTGGGGAAAGGCGTTCCGTCGCGTGCCCGCGATCGCAGGCGCGCATCACGAGCGCCTGAACGGCACCGGCTACCCGAACCGCTTGCGTGCCGAGGAGATCCCGGTGCAATCGAAGATGATGAGTATCGCGGACATCTACGACGCGCTCACCGCGAGCGACCGGCCCTACAAGAAGGCCGTTCCCGTCGAGCGCGCGATCGACATCCTCGAGTACGGCGTGAAGGACCAGCATCTCGATCCCGAGCTCGTTCGGATCTTTCGCGAGGCCCGGGTCTGGGAGCGTTTGGCAAAACGGTGACAAGCTGGTGCAGGGGCGTTTCGGAATTGTCACGCTCGCGTGGCGAGGACGAGATACTCCGAGCGTAGTGAAACGCACCACACGCCGTTCCGCCGAAACGCTCTTCATCATCCTCGCCCTCTCGCTGGGCGTGTCCGCGGCACGCGCCCAAGGGACGCCGCCGCCAGCGCCCACGGGTGACGCATGGCCGGCACCGAGCCCTGCGAAAGCGGCCGATCCTCCACTGCTACTGGCCCCGACGCCGTCGGTTCCCACCGCGACGTCGGGAACCGACGCCGCGCCGCCCTCGAACCAGCACCCGCCCACGCCGATCATGGTCGACGGCAAGGGAGCCGAGGACGCACGCGCCAAGCTGCTCGAGCTCGAAGCGCGAGTCGCACGCGACGAGGAGCACGCGAAGTCGATGGAGGACTCCCTCGGCCTCCTCCGTCACCTCAAGCTCCAGGGATACGTTCAGTTCCAGTATCGGCTGCAGTCGTTCAACCGTGCGGCCTCGCCGAACCTGGTGAACGGCTCTCTCCCGCCGGGCATCTCGTCGAACGACGTCATCGCCAAGGCGGACGGGACGACGACGAACACCAATCTGTTCAGGCTCCGCCGCACACGCTTTCGGACGATCTTCGAGACGGAGGACGTGCGCGTCTTCCTCCAGATCGATCTGCTTCCTGCGGGCGGTCCCACTGCAACGCAAGGAACCATCGCGCGCAACGCCGAGGCGACCGGCATTGCTCACTGGTCGGACGACGTGAAGACGGAGTTCACGAGCGGCCTCTTCCAGGTCCCGTTTCTCGCCGAGGCCATCGAGTCATCGATGTACCGGCCCTGGGTCGAGCGAACGACCGCCTCGCAGAACCTCTTCCCTTCGGAGCGCGATCTCGGCGTGCATGCCAAGACGTTCGTGAAGAAGGACCTGTTCACGATCGACGTCGGGCTCCTCAACGGACAGCGCATCGGTGAGAAGACGTTCGTCCTTCAGCCCGATCTCAACGCCTCGAAGGATTTCTTTGCGACCGCGACCTCGAAGCTGGGGCCCGTCACGCTGAACCTCGCGGGCTACCTTGGGCGCGGGGAGACCGTGGACGGGACCGCGCTTCGGTTCAAGAACTGGAAGCGGCTCGGTGCCAACATCGGCGCGGTCGTCACGCACCCGATCTTTCCGGTGCTCGGCGATACGCGGCTCTACACTGAGCTGCTCTTCGGGACGAACATGGACACGGGCGTGATCTACGGGTTCGCCATCCCGGCCATCCCGAAGAACTTCACCGACGGCGTGAAGGACATCAACGAGCGCGCCTTCTACGTGCGCGCCGAGCAGGACCTCACCAAGTGGGGCATCGCCGGCCTCCGCTACGACACCTACACGACGAACTCAAACGTGAAGAACAACGCGCGCGACACCTACACGCTGATGGCAGGCCTTCGCTTCTCGAAGTACCTGCGCCTGATCAACGAAGGCAGCTTCGCCGTCGACAACAACCACGCCGAGAACGCCGGTGCGCCGTCGAAGCATATCTACGGGTACACCGCATGGATGCAGGGCAGCTTCTACTGATTCACAAGGCCTGAGCGACCCACGCCTCGTCGATCACGTCGCGGAGCGAACGCATGTCACGGACGCCCAGCAGCGCAACGCCGGGCGCCGCGAGAGCATCGACGGCGGCGTCGAGTCGCGCGGGATCGCCTGAGGCCAAATCAATCTCGCGCTCGAGTCGAGCCAGCGCGTCACGTGAGACCATGAGCTCGCCGCCGACGCGCATGCGTCCGTCACGGTCGCGCCCCGCGGCAACGACTCCGATCGCCTCGGCGCGTGTGGAGGCCCACGGAGCATCCGTGCGCGGATCGTCGAGATCTTGGGACCACTGCGGCGCATCGCCGCGCGACTGCGATGCGATTCCGTACACGTCGCCATAGGCACGGATCACCGCATCGGCGACGCGTGACGCATCGACGTCGACACCGAGCGCGCGGAGTGTGCGCGCAGGCTTGCCGAGGAAGGAAACCCTTTCGCGCGCGGCGAACGGCG
>JAYSXP010000238.1:0-5250 GCA_043717125.1 Polyangiaceae bacterium
GAGGCCGTCCCTAGCGACGAGGCGGTCGTCATCACGCAGAACTGGGACGAGCTCCGCCGCCTGATGTGGAACTACGTCGGCATCGTTCGCTCCGACAAGCGCCTGCGCCGTGCGGCGCGCCGAATCGCGCTGCTCCAGGAGGAGATCGCCGAGTATTACTGGAAGTACTTCCTCACGCGAGATCTGCTCGAGCTCCGCAACATCGCCACCGTCGCACAGCTCGTCGTCGAGTGCGCGGCCGCGAGGCGCGAGAGCCGCGGGCTGCACTTCACGATCGACCACGCCGAGACCGACCCGAAGATGGCTCGCGACATGGTCGTGAAGCGCGGCGTACCTGCCCACCTCGTCCCTGGCGGTAGCGCCGGCGCGGAGCGCGGGCCCTGAGCGTGGTGAGCGCCCCCCCCGAGCCGCAGGACCGGCCACTCTCGTTCCTCGCCGCCGCCTTCTGGACGCTGCTCGTCGCGGTGCTCCTCAGCGTGATGGTCTCGGTCATCGACGCCGCGCGACCGGGCGCCTACGTCGACGTCGTCACGTTCACCACGTGCAAGCTGCTCGCGTATTCCGTGGTGTTGTTCGCGCTGCTTCGCGTCCACGAGCCGGAGTCGTCGATCCGACATCTCCTTGCTCTGCGGCCTCCGCCCGCAGCCCTCGTGTTCCTCGGCGCGCTCGTCGGCTGCGGGCTGTCGCCCGCGTCGATGTGGCTCGACGGCGTTTTCGCGAGGCGATTTCCGCCTACCCCAGCCGAGCTCGAGGCGTACGAGCGCCTCCTCGACGCACCGACGCCCGGCAAGAAGATCGCGCTGATCCTCACGCTGGTCATCGTCATGCCCGTGTGTGACGAGCTGTTCTTTCGTGGCGCACTCTTCACTCCGTTGAAGCGCGGGCGCCGAGCCGAGTCGGTAATCCTCGCAACGGCCGCGTACGACACGCTCCTCGTCGGCGCGAACGCGCGGGAGATCGCGTCGATCCTCGTCACCGCGCTCGCAATCTCGTGGATGCGCGCCGTCTCGGGCAGCGTGTTCCCCTCGATGGCGGCACGAGTCACCTTTTTCGGTGTGCAGGTCGTGCCGCTCGTGATCGCGCGCGAGCCGCAGATCTCGGGGGCGGTCGCACTCGGCGGCGTGGCGCTTGCGGGGGTGTCGCTTGCGGCGATGGCCGCCGTCGGGAAGCGAAGTACGAGGGCTCGCGACGCCCGCGTCGAAGACGGCTGACGCGGCAGCGCGCGGCACGCTTGCGACAAGTCGCCGGATTGCTGGGCAACGACGGGAGCCTTACGTGTTGGGCCATGCGCAAGTGGATCCATTCGGCGGTCGTTTTAGTTGTCCTCGCCTCCATCGCCGGCTGCGGTGAGAGCAAACCTGCGCAGGAGCCGTCGGTCATGACCGCGCCCCCCACGACGCCGATGCCCGAATCGAGGCCGGCGGCGTCAGACACGAAGCCGATCGACGAGGCGCTCGGCGGCGGGACGAATGCCGGCACGGACACGACGACGTCCACGCCTGCACGGCCGAGTGCCGAGAAGCCCATGACGGACGGTGAGATCGTCGCCGTGACGTCGACGGCGAACGCCGGCGAAATCGAGCTCGCGCAGCTCGCGAGCAAGACGGCGCAGAGCCCCGACGTGAAGAACTTCGCCGCGATGATGATCGCGCAGCACCGCGACATGGAGACGAAAGGCAAGACGCTCGCCGCCAAGGCGAAGATCACGCCGGCCGAGAGCGCGGCCGCGAAGACGCTCAAGAGCGACGAGCAGGCAACGCTCTCCACGCTGAAGAGTCAGACAGGCAAGGACTTCGACAAGGCGTACATGGACGCGCAGGTGAAGACGCACCGCGACGTGCTCAACATGATCGACAACAAGCTGTTGCCCAGCGCGCAGAACGGCGATCTGAAGACGATGCTGACGGACGCACGCAGCCATGTCGCTACGCACCTCGCGAAGGCCGAGGAGATCCAGCAGAAGCTCGAATCTGCTCCGGCGACGCCCGCGGCTCCTCCCAAGGCGACCAAGCCGGCGCCGAAGAGGTGATTCAGCTCGTGTAGAGCGGCTCGATCAGCGCGAAGCGGACGTTCGGCGCGAGCCGGTAGCGCGTCTTGCCGTGCTCGCCCGCATCGCGGACGCGCTCGATCGCCGCCGGATCACCGAGGAGGTCGCGGACGCGAGAAATGAGGACGCGGACGCGGTGCTCCGCGTCCGCCGATTCGGGGCCGGGCCCGCCGGCGGCGCGGAGGATCTCCTCCGCGCTGAGACCTTCGCGAGCGCGGCGGAGCAGCTGGACGACCAGCGGCTCGAGCGCGCGACGTCGCTCGAGCGAGACCTCACGGCCCTCGACACGAAGCTGGTGCGTGATGGTGTCGACGACGAGATCGGTCCCTTCGACCGCCGTGGCGAGCTCCGTCGAGCGCACACGGGTGACGCCCTGTGCGGTCGTGACGTAGATGAGCGTCTCGCCGTCGGGTAGCATGTCCAACTCGGAGGAGTCGTCGGCGGTCGCCGCGGCCAGCGCCGCGAGGCTCGGCACCGAGTTCCGCGACGGAGGCGGGATGCTCGGATAGGAGTTGCGCGCCGAGGGCGGCATGCTCGTGCGCGAACCGCGGCCGTCGACCGACGGCGGCGGCAGACTGGGCGGCGCTGCGCCGGTCGTCATGATCGCGATCATCTTCTCGGCGTAACGGACGACGCGGCTGTCGCCGCTCTTCAGCGCCATCTGCCAGAGCGTCGCACTCGGCTGCCGGTCCGGGAGAACCCATCCGTGGCGATCGCCGGAGAGCGCAGCACGCTCCACGGCGACGCGGGCGGTCTCGCCGTCCCCGATCGCCAGCGCGCAGCGCGCGATGACCAGGTTGAGCGAGCCGGTGACGAAGGCGTCGGGCAGGCGCTCCGCGTGGGCGATCGACACCTCGAGCGCCTCGGCGGGCGACTCACAGGCCTCGAGCGTGCGCGCGCGTGTCGCGACGAGATCCTGCTCGTCGATCGCGTCCACCTGGAAGAGCTCTGCGCGAAGCTTGTCGGTCTTTGCGAGCCACTGCTTCGCGGCCTGCGCGCGTCCGAGCATCGCGAGGGCGAGCGTGCGATGGCCGGCGAGCTGGTAACGAAGGGTCGGTTGTTCGAGGTCACCGAGCGCGGCGTGCGCGTCATCGAGCGCCTGGAGCGCTGCGACGGGGCGGTCCGCGGCGATCTCGACGATCGCGAGGACGTCGTAGGCGTCGGCGTGGCGCCAGCCGGCCGCGATCTCTCCGGCGATCTGGCAGGCCATCGCGGCGTTGTTGCGCGCGTCGTCGAACTGACCGATCGAGCCGAGCGCGATCGCGAGGTTGCCGTGTGCGCGCATCGCTGCGAGTCCGCGCGCGGCCGAGCGCTGGAGCGCGACGCCGTAGTGCTTGGCGGCCGTGCGTGGGTCGGCGAGGCGCATCGCGAGATGCCCGAGCGACATCGACACGGCCACGCGCCAGGCGCCATCCTCGAGGCGCTCGGCGACGTGCTCGGCGAGCCGCAGCGCGGCCTGCGCCTGCTGCACGCGGTTCAGGCGGAGCTCGAGCTGCGCGCTCGTGAGGTGCATGTCGAGCTGCTCGCGCAAGCCCGCGCCGCGCGGCGCGATGGTCAGCGCGCGCGAGGCCTGTCGTAGCTCGGCTTCGGCGTGGTCCGCGCGACCGTCGATCGTGCAGAGGATCGCGCGCTCGATCGCGAGGCGCGCGGTGTCGAGCGGGTTCCAGGACGAGGGTGAGCTCGGAAGCGACGCGGCGAGGTCGCGTGCCTTGTCGACGCGACCGGTCTCGCGATACGCGCGAAGAAGGCGCACGGCGAGCGCGGGGTCGAGGCGCGAGCGCCCCGTGAGCATCTGCTCCGTCCACGCGACGAGGAACTGCGACTCGTCGGCAGCCGCCAGGCGATCGAGGAGCTGCGTGACCGCGTGCATCGCGACGGTGTCGGTGCCGGGTGGCGACGAGAGGCGGTCGCTCTGGCGATCACCGTGCATCGACGAGGGCGGCATGCTCCCGCGCGTCGACGGCGGCGGAACGCTCGGGCGTACCGACGGCGGCGAAACGCTCGGGCGTACCGACGGCGGCGAAACGCTCGGACGGCGGTCCCCACCGACCGACGGAGGCGGAGGCTGGCTTCGCGTCGACGGAACGGAGCCGCCCCCGCTCGTCGAGGGAGGAGGCCCGGCCGGGGGAGGGATTGTCGGGAGAAAGGCGCGGCGCGCCATGGCGGGGATCATACGCAACTCGACCTCGCAGCACCAGATCACCCTGAGCCGCTCGTTTGACGCATACGCCCCTCGCTTCAGACGGCGCGTCATCGACGAGAAACGTCGCGCTCTACACGCCGGGACCGAAGGTTCCTCACAAGGAAACCGTGGTAAGGTCCGCGCCATGGAGCGCGCTCCTTCACCCACGATGTCCTCCCTCGCGACCGCATCCGCAGAAGGAGGGAGCGGTAGCCTGGGAACGGGCGGCGGCGGGGAGTGCGAGACTGGCCTGGATGCGGCCCGCGCGCTCTATGCCCACGCGGCTCGGGCCCGCCTCCTCTCGGCTCGGATGACGTTCCTGCAGCACGCGGGCCGCGTGGCCTTCCACGCCGCATGCATCGGCGAGGAGATCGCGATCGCCGCGACGGCCATGGCGCTCCGCGAGCACGACTGGTTCTTCCCGGGGCACCGCGAGTGGGCCGGCGCCCTCGTCCGCGGCATCCCGACTGCGGCCTACGCCCATCAGGCGTTCGGCACGGCGAACGACGCGGTGAAGGGCCATGGCGCACCGGATCACCCCGCGAGCCGCGCCCGCCACGTCGTGCCGGCCAGCGGGCTGATCGGCGCGCACCTCGTGCAGGCCGTCGGCGCAGCGTGGGCCGCGCGGATGCGCAAGGACGACGTCGTCACCCTCGCGATGTTCGGCACCGCTGCCGCCGCGACGGGCGACTTCCACAATGCGATGAACTTCGCGGGCGTGTTCAAGGCTCCGTGCGTGCTCGTATCGCGCGCGAGCCGAGGCGGCGCCAAGAGGGCCGACCTGGCGGATCGCGCCGCGGCCTACGGCGTCGCGTGCGCGAGTGTCGACGGCGGCGATGGGCTTGCCGTCCTCACGCTCGTCCGCGAGGCCGTCGCTCGCGCGGCCGCGGGCAAGGGCGCCACGCTTGTCGAGGTCGCGACCGAGCGGTTCACCTCGCTCCCCGACGAGTGGAGCGCGCCCGAGCTCCTCTCTCTCGGACCTGCCGGTGCCGACCCGCTTGCGCGGCTGCGTGCCGCCCTC
>JAYSXP010000239.1:0-5244 GCA_043717125.1 Polyangiaceae bacterium
TTGCGCAGGAGCGGCTCCGGGCGCTCTACGACGAGCTCGGCAAGCACAAGGAGCTCGGGAAGCTCTTGCGGATGCTCATCGACGGTGCAGCCTCGCCTGAGGCCCGTGCAGCGCTGCGCATCGACCTCGCGATGTTGCAGCTCGAGAAATTCGACAACCCGCGGGACGCTTCGGACACGCTGCGGGCGGTGCTCGAGGAGGACCAGGATCACGTGGGCGCATCGCGCGCGCTCGCAAGCATCTACGAAAAGACCGAGCGCTTTGGAGAGCTCGCCGAGCTCTGGACCCAGCTCGTGGCGCGCGCCCGCGCACGCGGCGACGCCGCACTCGAGCTCGATCGAATGATGACCCTCGCGCAGGTCGTCGAATCTCGCGTGAAGGATGCGGGGGCTGCGCTGAAGGCTTACGAGGACATCCTCGAGAAGGACGGCGCTCACGGCGAGGCGCTGGCTGCCGTGGCTCGGCTTGCCGAGGGCAGAAGCGCCTGGGACAAGGCCGCGAGCGCGCTCTCGAAGATCCTCGAGACCGTGTCCGGCACCGAGGCCGTCGCGATCGCGCTGCGCCTTGCGAAGGCACGAGGGGAGCAGGGCGACGACGTCGGCGTCGAGCAGGCGCTCAAGCGCGCGCTGGAGGCCGACCCGAAACAGTCGGACGTTCGCGCCCGCCTCGGCCAGCTCTACGAGAAGACGAAGAACTGGACCGAGCTCGCGAAGCTCCTCGTCGGCGACGCCGACATCCTCAGCGACGTGAACCCGTACACGGCGCCCGCCGCCGGTGGCGCGGTGGCAGGCGGGTCGATTCCGCCTCCGCCGGCTCCGGTTGCGGAGCAGGTGAAGCTCCTTCGCCGCGCGGCGCAGATCCACATGACCGAGCGCCAGGCTCCGGAAGAGGCCGTGCCGCTCCTCGAGCGCGTCACCGAGCTCATCCCGAGCGACAGGGAGCTCCTTCTCCTCCTGACCGATGCGTATACCGCGGCGAAGCGCGATCGCGATGCCGCTTCGGTTCTCGAGCGCGTGATCGCTTCGTTCGGAAACAAGCGAACGAAGGAGCTCTCGCTGTATCACCACCGCCTCGGCCGCGCCCTCGCGACGATGGGGAACAAGGACGTCGCGCTCACCCAGTTCGACATGGCCTTCAAGATCGATCCGGGCTCGATCGAGGTGCTCCGCGATCTCGGAGTGCTCGCGCTCGAGTCGAACGACCTCGACCGCGCGCAAAAGACCTTCCGCGCGCTGCTCCTCCAGAGGCTCGACGCCGGAAGCGGCATCACCAAGGGCGAGGTCTTCTATTACCTCGGCGAGATCTGCATGAAGCAGGGGGACAAGGCGAAGGCCGTCCAGATGCTCGAGCGTGCCGTCGAGAACGAACCCTCACTCACACGGGCGAAGACGATGCTCACGGAGCTCAAGGGCTGAGCCGATGCGCGCGGTGCTCGGGGTGGTGCTCGGAGTCGTGGCGAGGCTCTGGCTCGCCACACTGCGCCTCCGCGTCATCGTTCATCCGACGCTCGAGCCCCTCGGAGGCGCAGACGCGCGAGCGCCCTGGGTGCTCACGTTCTTCCACGGGACCCAGTGGCCGCTCCTCGCGTGGAAGCGCCGGCGCCCGACGCTCGTGATGGTGAGCCACTCCGTCGACGGTGCGATGCAGGCGCGCGCGCTCGGGCTGCTCGGCTTCCTCGTCGTCCGCGGGTCGTCGTCGCGCGGAGGAGCACGGGGGCTCGCCGCGATCGTTCGCCGGCTGCGCGGAGGGGACGTCGACGCAGCGTTCGCGGTCGACGGGCCGCGCGGGCCCTACGGCGACGTGAAGCCTGGCGCATCGCTCGCGGCGCGCCGCTCGGGCGGGGTCCTCGTACCGATGGGAAGCGCCGTGGCTCGCGGAAAGACCTTCACGCGGGCGTGGGACCGGTTCGTCCTCGCGTGGCCGTTCTCGCGCGTCGTGGTCGTGCTGGGCGAGCCGCTGGACGGGGAAGCGGACGACGCAGCGTTGCAAAATGCCATCACTGCTGCGAATGCGACGGCCGCAGCGATGTTGTCGGGCTCCGATCGTAGGCTCCTAACTTTGTTCGGTGTTTCGTCCGTTCCCACGGTGGCAGCGGACGTTTTTGACAAGAATTGAATGGCTTGGACACGTTTGGGGTCAAACCCCCGGGCATCCTCATCAGGAGTTAGGGCAAACATGCGTACGTCATCGTCTCGCTTCGCTTGGTTTGGTGCGGCTCTCGTTTTGTTCGTGTCGGCTTCCGGCTGTCGGATCGAGGCGCACACGCAGACGCAGTTCGAGGACAACACCCAGCCCGCGAAGACGTCCACCAAGGACTGGACCGGCGAAAAGATCACGGTCAAAAACGACGGCGTCAACCCCGTCACTGGCAGCAGCGGCGTCGAGGTGACGTTCTCGGCGACCGCCACGAAGATCACGGCGCAAGCGGTCTTCGCGGCGCACGCCGACGACGACAAGGAAGCCGACGCCAAGGCCGCCATCAAGGACGCCATCGGCACGTTCGTGATCGAGGAGACAGCGAGCGGCTTCACCATCAAGTGTGGTCACGGCAACTCGCATGGCTCTGCGGGCGTTGCGGGCTCGGGCTGCAAGAAGCTCTCTGTCACGCTCCCGGCCGGCTCGGCGACCCAGGCGCTCGACCTCACCGTCGGTGGCGGCAACGGCGACATGAACGTCGGCAGCTCCGGCGAGGCCCCATACGTGTCCAACCTCCTCCTCGACAACAACGGCTCCGGCGACGTCAGCGTTCGCGCCCGTCCCGTGAAGAACGGCGTCGTCGTCGTCACCGGCGAGTTTGCCGTCGCCGTCGGGCTTCCCGCAGACTTCTCCGCGGGCCAGATCCTCTTCACGACCCCAGACCCCGATCCGGTCAAGGCCAACGCCCGCGTCCACGCGGACGCCTTCCCGGGCATGGCGAGCGGTTCGCCGTATCCGGTTGCGGGCCCGACCGCCGACGCGGCCAAGTCGCTGAACGTCCAGTCGAAGGGCGGCGGAGCCGACGACACGGTCACGATCACGAAGTTCTGAGCCGCGTCCCCGACTCGCCCGACTCGCGCTACGCTCGCAGCATCTTGCTGGGACGCGTAGCGCTTCTGCTTGTGGTGACGGCGAGCTGCCAGGCGCAGTCCATCGCAGCGCGCAGTCGCTTCGTGGAGGATGGCGTCAAGAAATCCGCCAGTGCGGCGTGGGCCGACGAGCGGATCGAGGTCGACAACACCGGCGTCACTACGGGCGGCGGGCTCGGCGTGGCGTCGACCGACACGGATCGCGTGGTCGCGACGGCGCGTATGCTCGCGGTCGCCGACACGGACGACAAGGAGAGCGCCGACAGGGTGATCACGTCGGTGACCGACGGGTTTCTCGTCGCGACGGCGCCCGGCGTCACGACCGTGCGCTGCGGCCATGGCGTTGCGGTCAAGTCGGCGACCGCGGAGGAGTCCGGCTGCGACGCGCTCGACGTCGCGGTGCCGAGGGGAGCCGCCGACAAGCGACTCACGATCGTCGCCCGGTCCGGCACTGGAAAGGTCGGCGTATCGCTCGCCGGCGCTGCACTTGCGGGGCTGGACGTGCACGCGAGCCACGGGAGCATCGACGTCAGCGTCTCGACGACGCCGGGCTCCGTCCTCTCGATCGTGAGCGATACGGCAGACGTCGTCACCCTGCGGCTGCCTCGCGACTTCGCCACCGACGCGCTGGTGCTCGAAGCTGCGGCGATTGACACGTCGGCATTCCCTGACGTCCAGGTAGGGAAGGGGCGAGGCGAGGCGGGCGTCGGCGCGAAGACAATCACGGTGCAAGCCGGTCGGATCGTGCTCGCCGTAAAGCCGTGAGCCAGCGCTACTTGGCGCGGGCGATGGCGTCGATCTCGACCCGCGCGCCCTTGGGGAGCGCAGAGACCTGTACCGTCGCGCGCGCCGGGGGTGCCGCGGCGAAGCGCTTGGCGTAGGTCTGGTTGACGGCCTGGAAGTCGCCGAGGTCGATGAGGTAGATGGTCGTCTTCACGACATCAGCGAACGTGCAGCCGGCAGCGCCGAGCACCGCGGCGAGGTTGTCGAGCACGCGCTCGGTCTGCACGGCGATGTCGCCGGCGACGAGCTCGCCGGTCGCGGGGTCGATGGGAACCTGCCCGCTGAGAAACACGAGGTCGCCTGACTGAATCGCCTGCGAGTAAGGCCCGATCGCTGCGGGCGCCTGGGTAGTGCTGATCGCCTTCATACGTCCTCCACTCTCTCACGAGGCTCGTGCTGCCGACAAGACGTGGAGGCCGAGTCCTCCGGCCTCGGTGAACGCTGGAATGGTGGTGCTGGACGACCCGGTTCGTGTGAAGCACACGCTACGCGCTCCCGGAGACCGCTCAAAGCGATCGGCGGCCGGTGAGGGCTCGGCCCATCGTGATCGGGTCGGCGTATTCCAGGTCGCCGCCGTGGGGGACGCCGCTCGCGATGCGCGTCATCGTCACGCCGAGAGGACCGAGCTCGCGCTTGAGGAGTAGCGCGGTCGCCTCGCCGTCGACGCTCGGCGGCGTCGCGACGATCACCTCGGTGACCTGGTCCTCCTTGATGCGCGCGACCAGGCGGGGCACGGGAAGCTGGTCCGGTCCGATACCTTCGAGCGGCGAGAGCAGCCGGCCGAGCACGAAATAGCGACCCCGCATCGCGCCCGTGCGCTCGACCGCCATGAGGTCGTGGACCCGACCGACGACGCAGAGCACGCGTCGGTCGCGCTTGTCGTCCCTGCAGATGTCGCAAACGACGTCGGCACCCGGAGGCGCCCCGGTTGGAACCTCCGCGATGTTGCCGCAACGCTCGCACGGGCGCAGCTCGTCGTGCAGTGTGGCGAGCTCGGCCCCGAGATCCTTGGCGACCTGCGCGTCAGCCGTGAGCAGGTGCAGGACGTAACGCTGAGCCGTCTTCTCCCCCACGCCAGGCAAGCGCGAGAGCAGAGAGACGAGGCGACGGATCTTCGGGGAGTGCTGCATGACGGCGTGAGCTCTGCCGACTCAGATCATGCCGGGGATCTTCGCTCCGCCGGTCACCTTCGCGAGCTCGGCTTCCATGTCCTTGTCGGCCTGCTCGAGCGCGGTGTTGATGGCCGCACAGGCGCTGTCGAGCGCAAGCTCGACGCCCTCTACTTTGAGGAACTCCGGATCGATCTCGATGCGTGAGACCTTGCCGCTGAGGGTGACGGTCGCCTTGACCTTGTCGCCGACGGCGCTCGCAGAGACCTGCTTGTCGCCGCACTCCT
>JAYSXP010000240.1:0-5236 GCA_043717125.1 Polyangiaceae bacterium
GAGATGTCCTTGCTGATCCAAGGCTCGTACGCCCACCGCGGCGTGTGCCCTGGGCCGGGCGCGGTGAGCGCGCTCTCGGGGTCGAGGTCGGTGCGCACGCAGCCCGGGGCGCCGGCGTCGGCACCGGGGGTCGGAGGGGTGTTGTCGCCGTTCTCGCCGCACGCGTAAAAGGCCACGGTGAGCAGGGCGAGGCCAGGCGAGACGATGCGCGCGCGTTTCAACGCCCGAGAGACTAGCGCAGGCGGGGACCCCGGTGACGATGCGGTGTAAGCGACGTGTAAGCGGCGCGTCCCAGGGATGCGGAGCAGAGTCCCGGCCGATGCTCAGCCCCACCCTGCGAATCGGCCTTTCCTCGTCGTTGCTCAGCCTGATTGTCGCGGGTTGCGGCTCGTCGAGCAGCCGGAGCTTCGCGGACGGGCCGCCCGAGGTTGGGGCTCCCGCGCCGGGACCGGGCGGGGAAATCGCCCCGGGCGGTGTCGCTCCGGGCGAAGCCGTGGGCCACCTCCGCGGCACGGTGCTCGCGCCGAACGGAACGATGCCCATCGCGGGCGCTGTCCTCTATCTCACGACGACGAAGCCCGAGCCCGAGCCCGAGAAGGTCTACTGCGACGTCTGCATCCATCTCGATGCCTCCACCGCGTACACGCTCTCGGACGACAAGGGCGCGTTCGATCTCGTCCCGAACGCCGTCGGCAAGCAGTACCTCGTGGTGCAGAAGGGCGGCTTCCGTCGCGTGCGCGCGGTGACCGTCGTGAAGGGCGAGGCGACGCTCGACTCGGTGCTCACGTCGCTCCCCGGAAGGACGGACCTGTCCGCGGGCGACGAGGTCCCGCGCATGACCGTGGTGCACGGGCAGTACGACGAGATCGAGGCCTCGCTGAAGAAGCTCGGGATTCACGAGTCGGCGATCGAGGTCGTGCAGAGCGCGCTCATCGGCCAGGCGGCGAGCGCGTTCCTCACCGACAAATCGAGGGTCGACGCGAAGCACATCGTCTTTCTGCCTTGCGGGGACTTCACGCAGCCGTCGCCGAACACGGACCTGTCGTCAGACCCGACCATCCAGGACAACCTGCGCTCGTTCGTCGACGCGGGCGGACGCCTCTACGTGACGGACTGGCACTACGACTTCATCGCGAAGACGTTCCCGGGGTTCATCAGCTGGGCGGGTGGCGGCAGCGCGCCGTGCTCGGGCTGCGAGCGGGTCGCTTACGATGCGCCGGCGACGGTCGACGACCCTGCGCTCGCCGCGTGGATGACGGCACAGAGCTTCCCCACGTTCACGCTCCAGCGCAACTACACGACGATCGCGTCGGTGAACGCGGTCGAGACGACGGATGCGACCGGCGCAGCCAAGACGGTGACGCCGCACGTCTGGGTGAGCGGCGCGAAGGCGGCGGGGAAGAAGGCGCCGGCGACGGTGAGCTTCGAGCACGGCTGCGGTCGCGTGCTCTTCAGCAGCTACCACACCGAGCCGTTCTCGAACGTCCTCACTCCGCAGGAGCGCGCGCTGCTCGGGATCCTGCTCGAGGCGAGCGTGTGCAACGATTCGCCTACGGGCGTCGTCGTGAAGTAAGCCCCTCGGAGGTGGTGGTATAGACATTCGCGAGATGTCTTTCGATCCCAACGCGGCCGCTGAGCCGGGCTCCGGAGTCTTCGGGTTGCCCTTCACCGAGCCTTTGGCGACGGTCGTCCTCGTGCCGGTCCCGTGGGAGGCGACGACCTCTTACGGCGGAGGCGCGTCGGAGGGACCGCGTGCGATCCGCGATGCGAGCGCGCAGGTCGACCTCTACGACCTGGATGTCGAGAAGCCGTACGAGGCGGGCATCTTCATGGGCGAGGAGCCCGCGGAGGTGCGCGTGGCGAACGACGAGGGCAAGGCGCTCGCCGCGAAGATCATCGAGGCGGGCGGGGCGGGGAAGGATCCCGAGCTCGCGCGCGCGCTGGCACGGGTGAATGCGCTCTCGGGGATCGTGAACTCATGGGTGAAGCGCGAGACGTTGCGCTTGCTCGGTTTGGGGAAGCTGGTGGGCATCGTGGGCGGCGACCATTCAGTGCCGTTCGGTGCGCTCGTGGCGGTGGCGGTGAAGAGTCCGAGCTTCGGCGTCTTGCACTTCGACGCGCACTCGGACACGCGGCGCGCCTACGAGGGGTTCGAGCACTCGCATGCGTCGATCATGTTCAACGTGCTGGAGTGGATCCCGCAGGTGACGAAGCTGGTGCAGGTGGGCATCCGCGACGTGTGCGAGCAGGAGATCGACTACTGCAAATCGCAGGGGGCGCGCGTGCGAATGTTCGCGGACCGAGAGCTGGTGAGGCGCCGTCATGCGGGCGAGCCGTTTGCGTCGGTGGCGGCGGACATCGTCAACGAGCTGCCGAACGAGGTGTGGGTCTCGTTCGACATCGACGGCCTGGACCCGCGCTTCTGTCCGCACACGGGCACGCCGGTGATGGGAGGGCTCGACCCGGGGGAGGTGATCGCGATCCTTCGCGAGCTGGCGAAGTCGGGGAAGAAGATCGTGGGCTTCGACCTGAACGAAGTCGCCCCGAACCCACACGACGAGCACGACGAGTGGGACGGCAACGTCGGGGCGCGGATGCTCTACAAGCTGGTCGGGTTCATGCTGGCGAGTCAGGGGAAGGCGAAGCTGCTGGCGTAGGGGAGTGTCGCCCGCCCTACGGGTTCCCTTTCGCCGGCCGCAGCTTCCCGCAGCTCTTTTCCACCTGACCGAAGACCGACTTCTGGTCGAACGTGCCCGACTCGATCTCTGCGGGCGAGGCCTGCTTGCGCAGCTCCTTCCACGCGCAGCCGCAGAATTTCTCTGCGGCCTCGGCCTTGGCGCAGCCCTTCATGAACGCGTCCTTCGACACGCTCTCCGGCATCTTGTTGCCGCACGCCTTTACCACTGGAATGCGCGCCGCGACGAAGCGGTCACTCGCGATCGTGCCCTCGTCACCCAGCTCGGCGGCGGAGAAGCGCTTGCGGAACTCCGTCCACGTGCAGTCGCAATACGGCTTCATGTCGGCGTTCTTGCCCACGCAGCCCTTCGCGAAGCCGTCCTTCACGGTCTCCTCCGGGATCTTGCTCGCGCACGCGCCGATCGCCTGCGTCTTCACCTTGTCGAGCTTCGCGGCCGGCATGTCGCCGGCGCTCATCTCCTCGTCGGTGAACGCCTTGCGGAACTCGCCCCACGCACACTCGCAGTAGTCCGGAGAGTTCACGGCCTTCTTCGCGCACCCGCTCATGAAGTCGCGATGATGGTCGGCGGCCGTCTTGGCTGGCGCCCCCGTCGCGACCGGCGGAGTCGTCGCGACCGGCGAAGCGCTCGGCGCCGTTTTGGGCGGCGCGCCATCGGACCCGAGGCCCGGCTTCGCGGGCGCAGCCGGCGGCGGCGCTCCTCCACATGCCATCAGCCAGACGGCTGTGCTCACTCCTACGGACCACGCAGCGCTGCGGAACGTCATGAGGACGAGGAATATCACCTGCGACGCACCCAGGAACCTTCCGCGAAGGACTGATACACTCGGGCCCGATGAAGGACGCCAATCCGCTCCTCGAAGTGAAGGTCCCGGTCCCTTTCGACGAGGTTCGTGCCGAGCACATCGAGCCCGCCGTCGAGTCGCTCCTCGCCTCCGCCCAGAAAAACCTCGACGCCATCGGCGCCGCACCGTCGCCCCGCACCTACGCGGCCACGCTCGGTGCGCTCGACCTCGCGACCAACGAGCTCGACTACGCAAGCAACCTCGCGAGCCATCTCGAGGGCGTGCTCGGCACGCCCGATCTCCGCGACGCCTACGCCGCCGTCGTCCCGAAGATCACTGCATTCTACAGCCAGATCCTTCTCTCCGAGCCGCTCTACAAGGCCCTTCGGGATCTGGACGCGACCCCCGAAGCCAAGCAGCTCGACGCCGCCCGCCGCCGCTACCTCACGAAGACCCTCGCCGACTTTCGCCGCAACGGCGCCGAGCTCGGCTCCGAAGGCAAGAAGCGCCTCGGCGACATCGACATCGCGCTCTCCGAGCTCACGCTGAAGTTCGCGCAGAACGTCGTCGATTCGACGTCCGCCTTCGAGCTGCTCATCGACGACGCTGACGTGAAGCGCCTCGATGGCCTCCCCGAGGGCGCGCTCGAAGCCGCCAAGAAGAGCGCTGCGGAGAAGGGCAAGAAGGGCTACCGCCTCACCTTGCAGGCGCCCTCCTACGGCCCGGTCATGACGTTCGTGCGCGACCGCAAGATCCGCGAAGCCCTCTACCGCGCGCAGACCACGCGCGCCGCCGGCCCCGGCAGCCCGGGCGGCGCCGAGCGCGACAACCGCGGCATCATCAAGCAGGTCCTCGCGCTCCGTCAGGAGAAGGCAAAGCTCCTCGGCTTCGCCCACTTCGCCGACCTCGCCACGGACGACCGCATGGCGAAGACCGGCAAGGACGCTCTCGCCTTCGTCACGATGCTGCGTGACCGCCTCCACCCCGGCTTCGAGCGCGAGAACGTCGAGCTCGCCGCGTTCGCTGCGAAGAATGGCCACGAGGGCCCGCTCGAGCCGTGGGACATCTCCTTCTGGAGCGAGTCCCAGCGCCGCGCGCTCTTCGATTTCGACGAGGAGACGCTGCGCCCTTATTTCCCGCTCGACCGCGTCACTCGCGGGCTCTTCGAGGTCGCCACCAGCCTCTACGGGATCACCATCGAGCGCGATCCCGTCGCCCGCGTCTGGCACGAGGACGTCACCGCCTGGGCCGTCATCGACAAGGGCGGCAAGCGCATCGGCGCGTTCTATCTCGACCTCTTTCCTCGCGAGACGAAGCGTGATGGCGCCTGGATGGGCGGCGCCGTCGATCGGCTCCCCGGCACGCAGTACGAGCTCGAGAACGTCGCCGTCGTCGTCGCCAACATGACGCCCCCGCGCTCTCCCGGTGCGCCCGCCCTCCTCAACCATCGCGAGGTCGAGACCCTCTTCCACGAGTTCGGGCACATGATGCACCACGTGCTCTCCGAGGTCTCCATCCGCTCGCTCGCGGGAACGCGCGTCGTCAGCGACTTCGTCGAGCTCCCCTCGATGATCATGGAAAACTGGTGCTGGGAGAGCGAAGCGCTCGACCGCTTCGCGCGTCACTTCGAGACCGGTGCGCCGATCCCCGCCGACGTGAAGAAGCGCATGCTCGCCGCGCGGACCTACCGCGCCGCGAACGGCCTCATCCGCCAGCTCGGCTTCTCGACGGTCGATCTCCTCCTGCACACCGAATA
>JAYSXP010000025.1:0-7327 GCA_043717125.1 Polyangiaceae bacterium
ATGGGCGATCCGAACTTCGAGGGCACCGCCTGGCTCCCCGCCGCCGCCGACGCGAAGCTCCTCTTCAAGGGCACTCCCGAGACGATCTGGCAGCGCGCCTACGCGGGGGCGATCGGGACCATTCCTGCCGCCTTCGTGGGGACGACGCGAGGCGCCGCGTAACCTCCGCGAAACATTCGCGCAAACCACGCGACACGCCGAACGTGTGAGCACGCTCGAAAGAGGAGCAGCCGGCGCACCCGGCCAAGGTCAGTGCATTCTGCATCGATACCACCAAGGTCTCCGTCACCGAATGGCAATGTGGCCGAGTGGGTGGACGCGCCCTTCTCTACCTACGGCCCGAGCGACCTGCGGACCACCGCGCGCGCCAAAGCGAGCCCCGCGGCGCTTCAGCGCCGACGTCGGTTTCCGCTGCGTGAAATAGGCGAAAACGCGCCGCGATCGCGCGGGTGAGGCCTGGAGGCAGCGCCTGAAAAGTTGTCCCGGCGAGAGGCGACCCTGTACCGCCCAGAGGACAGGAGGTTCCCATGATCCGAACGTCAGCAATGCTTCTCGCATGCACTCTCGTCCTCGTCACCGGTTGCGCCAAGAAGCCCGAAGCGCGCGACACCGCGCAGGTGAGCACCACGGCCGGCATGGTCGGCAGCGTCCGCGTCGACAACGAGCTCGTCAAGCTGTGCAACGTCACCTTCGGCAACACCGATCGCGCGCCGAAGTTCGACTACGACGAGGCTGCGCTCTTGCCGCAAGATCGTGACGTGCTCGAGCAGGTCGCCAAGTGCGTCACCACAGGTCCGCTCAAGGGCCGCAAGCTCGCGCTCGTCGGCCGTGCCGACCCGCGCGGCGAGACCGAGTACAACATGGTGCTCGGCGACAACCGCGCCGACGCCGTCCACGTCTACCTCGGTCGTCTCGGTGTCGGCCCCACGAAGATGTCGAAGACGTCCCGCGGCGAGCTCGATGCCGAGGGTCAAGATGACGAGAGCTGGCAGCGCGATCGCCGCGTCGACATCGCGCTCCAGTAGCGGATTCACGGAAAGCTCATTTTCTGGGCGGGCGGCGGTCATCCGACATCCACCGCCACCCGGAAATGTGTGCACGAGCCTCTTTCGCGAGACATGATTGCCCGATGCGTCACCACCTCTTGCTCATCGCTGGTATCGCCTGTGGTGTCGCGGCGGCCGTCGCTTGCAGCAGCGGAGCGAAAGAGGAACTGAGCGAGGACGGCACGGACGGCGGGGACGACGGAAGCGTCATCCTCGGACCGGACAACAAGCCCGTTCCGAGCGGCCCGGCAGGCTCCGGTCTCGCGACTGGTCTGCCGTGTGACGTCCAGGCGGTGATCGAGAACCGCTGCATCGCGTGCCATGACGGCAAGACGGCTGGCGCGCCCAAGATGCTCGTCTATGCCGACCTGCTTCAGCCGTCGAAGGCGGACCCCGCGAAGTCGATCGCCGTGCTCTCCGTCGAGCGCATGAAGAGCACGACCAGCCCGATGCCGCCTCCGCCCGCGGTCGGCCCGGACGCGGACGAGATCGCCACCTTCGAGGACTGGGTGAAGGGTGGCACGCCGAAGAACGCGATGTCGTGCACCGAGGCGCCTCCGACCGGCGACGGCGGTACGCTCGACGCCGGCCCGCTGCCCGACGCGGGACCGGACGCGATGGCCGGCTGCGCGAGCGGTGTGACCTGGAAGCTCGGCAACCAGAAGTCGCCGTTGATGCATCCAGGGCTCGCGTGCAACGCGTGTCACTCGGTGATGGGCGGACCGAACCTCTCGATTGCCGGCACGGTATACAAGGCGCCGCACGATGTGAACGACTGCAACGGCGCCGCGCCGCCGCCGACCATCATCGTCACGATCACCGATGCAAAGGGCAAGGTCGTCAACGCGACCGTGAACGCCGCCGGCAACTTCGACGTTCCGCGCCAGAACGGCGCCCAGCGGCTCACCGCTCCCTACAGCGCAAAGCTGAGCGACGGCGTGAAGACGCGCGCGATGGTCGGCAAGGTCACCTCGGGTGACTGCAACAGCTGCCACACGGCGGCGGGCATCAACGGCGCCCCCGGCCGCATCCTCGTTCCGTGATCAGCGTTCGAGCGGCACGGTCAGCGCGCGCGCGGCCTTGCAGCGTTTTGCGCTGAGCTCGACGCCGACGGCGTCGAGGCCCATTGCGTTCGCGACGGCCAGCACGGTCCCGCGGCCGCAGAACGGATCGACGACGACCTTCGCACCGACCTCGTCGCGGAGATACGCGCAGGCTGCCTCGCACGCGCGAGCGCCCATCGCGCGGCTCCAGGGCATGAAGCCTGCGTCGGGCATGACGTCGGGGCCGGGGCGCTTCGGGGTGGGCCGCACCTCGTGCGCGACGCACAGCATGTGCGACCAGCTCGGGCGACCGAAGGCGATCGTCCCGGGGGGCCTGCGACAGACGATCTTGTGCCAGAGGACCTTTGCCCCTTCCCTCTCGGCGGCCTTCATCACGAGGTAGCCCTTGTCGACGAGCGCCCCCTCGTGGCGAATGTCGCTCTGAAAGAAGATGCTGACCCCCTCCCGCGGCGTCCAGGCAATCACCCGCTGCGCGGCAACGGCGAACCACTCCTTCCATCCCTCGAGGTCGAGATGGGAGCACTCCGACACATCCGGTAGCGACGTCACGACGCTCGCGGCGGGAGGGGCGGGGTTCACCTCCATCCACGCGAGCGCCTCGCCCTGCACGATGATGCGACTCGGCACGCGCTCGACGTCACTCATCGCCCACGTCTCTTAGCCTCGTACGAGCTCTCCGAGACGAGATTTTCCGCTGCCGTCATTGAACTGCACACGCGGCGGAGTTACCAACTTTACGCGTGCCGCCGCTCGCGCGCTCATTCGCCTATTTTACAGGCACTCTGCGAGATCGACCGCGTTGGTCCGGGGATTGCGTACGTGGTCTACGACTCCGGTGACGTGACGCTTTTCAGCAGGCTGAAACGCGCTCGCGCGCTGCGGAGGACATCTCCAACCAAAGGATACGGCCATGCGCACGTGGTTGGCCCGTTCGGGCCTCATGATGCTCGCAGCCTCGGCTTGCCTCTCGGCAGCCTGTGTTGCCGAGCGTGATCCCATCAACCGAGTGCAGCCCAACGCGCTGCCGAAGACGTTCTTCCTCGGTTCCGACCTGAAGAATTCGAGCGACGATCCGGAGTTCCGGATGAAATCGTTCACCGTGGGAAGCTCGGTGAATCAGAGCGCGTACTCGATCGGAGAGTTCTCCGCCGTCGATCGCATTCGCTGGGAGATCACCGAGGGCATGGTCCTCGCGCGGCGCTCCTACCAGGAGTCGCCAGGCGCCGACAATCGCGGCACCAACGCCGCCGACATTGCCCACTCGACCGACAAGAACGCGACGAGCGCCGCCACCGGCACCATCGTCGCGGCCTTCAAGATCCAGAAGCACTTCGACGTGCGACGCGAATACAACCCGACGACCGGTGAGGAGACGAACATCGTCGTCGAGAACGACAGCGATCGCCCGTGGAACGAGCGCGAATACGTCCGCGTCGACTGGTCGCAGAACCTCGTCACCTCGACCGACGACGGCATTCGCTTCTCGAACGGCGCCAAGGTCACGCCCGTCGCCTACAACGTGACCGATCCGACCGCCGAGGATGCGCCGCATTTCGAGGCCGACAATGGCTACCTCGACGTGACGAACAAGTTCACCGTCGACCCCGACGACATCAGCTTCTCCTGGGGCTCGGTGAAGAAGTGCGCCCTCGTGAGCTACTTCACGGGTGCATCGAGCTACGACTGCAACCCTCAGGAGGCCACCGTCCGCACGAGCTTCGCGAAGGTACAGGCCGACGAGGACTTCGAGAAGTTCGAGGACAACTACGCCTGGAAGGACGTCGTCGGCAACACCGGCGGCCAGGGCGACGGCGCCAACCCGTGGCTCGGCTCCGCGCGCACCACCTGGGATCCGCAGTACGGCTTCACCGACGCACAGACGCACCGCTTCAAGTCGATCCACAACATCTGGAAGAAGAGTCACCAGGGCGTGACCTGCGCGACCAACGACGACACCGACAAGAACGGCACCGCCGACGCGTGCGAGAACGCGGTCACCGGATACGCCGGCCACGCAGGCTCGCAGTGCGACGTCACCGAGCATCGCTGCACGCTTCCCGTGCGCGATCGCGAGCTCAGGACCATCGCCTATTTTCTCAACAAGGAGGCGCCCGACGCCTTCCAGGACAAGCTCGACGGAGGGGGGCCCGGGGGGACGGCGAAGGTCACCGAGCGCGGGACGCTCGAGCAGATGGGCGCGTCGTGGAGCCAGCTCCTCGACGTGTCCGTCGCCTATCGCCGCGAGGTCGAGTGCCGACGCACCGGCGACGGCGACCGCACGAGCTGCCACGCCGAGTTCTTCGACAGCGACGCGACGCCCGCTCAGAAGCAGATGGTGCAGGTCGGCGGCTGGCTCACCGACAAGGTGAAGCCGCAGGCCGTCGATCAAGGTAAGCCCGCCTTCTACGTCTGCCACAACCCGGTCCGCGACTACGACCCCGAGGCGATCTGCGGCAAGCCCGGCGACAAGGCGCGGCTCGGCGACATCCGGAAGAACTTCCTCGTCTACTGGCCGTACGAGTCGCGCGCACACTACGGCGGCGTCGGCTGGAACCCGCCCGATCCGCTCAGCGGCGAGACGTTCGGCGCCACCGCGACCGTCATGGGTCGCTCGGCGACGCGCGCCGCGGCCTCGCAGCGCGACATCATCCAGCTCGCGATGGGCGATACGAAGCTCGAGGACATCATGCAGGGCGCGCCGGCCGAGCGTTACGGCCGCATGCTGAAGGACGGCGCGTCCGCCCCGGAGGGGATGCGCATCGGAAAGACCGCCGCCGAGATCGACGCGCGCATGAAGGCGATCGACCTCGACAACGTCCACGCCTCGATCGGCGTGCGCGACCAGGCGGGCGTCTCGGCGCTCCAGGCCATGAAATTCGACTCGATCGCGAAGTCGAAGTCCATGGTCGACGGCAAGCAGTTCACGGCCGGGATCGCCGGATTCCAGGCGCTCTCGAAGAAGCTGGAGAGCGTGCCGGCAGTCACGCAGGACTTCGCAGCGATCGCCGGCCTCGAGCCCGCGAAGATTGCGGCGATGCGCGCCTGGTACGACGAGGACATGGCCGCCCGCGGCGCGTGCTTCGACGACGCAGCGAACGTGGGAACGGGCAGCCTCTACCTCACGTCGCTCGCGGGCTTCTTCAAGAAGAAGTACGCCGACCTCGATCCCTTGACGCGCGGCCAGCGCATCTACGACGACCTCGTGAAGGAGACCATCAAGGGCATCGGCATCCACGAGCTCGGTCACTCGCTCGGTCTCCGGCACAACTTCGCCTCGAGCTGGGACGCGCCGAACTACGATCCGCAGTACTGGCAGCTCCGCACCGCGGAGGGAAAGGCCACGGCGGAGTGCACGAAGTCACGCGACCCTGGTGCGCGCGGCGACGACACCTGCATGGGCCCGCGCTACCTCGATCCCATGACCGACGACGAGCAGGGTCTCGCCGGCGAGTCGCGCCCGGGCATCGACTACTTCGCGAACACGTCGACGATGGAGTACCAGATCGAGCGCGGCGGCGAGTCCGTCGGCCTCGGCACGTACGACCAGCACGCGATGAAGGTCCTCTACGGACGTGTCATCGAGACGCTCGACGAGAAGAGCATCCCGCTCGCCGACCAGCCCAACTTCGGCCTCAAGAACTACACGCAGCTCCAGGAGCGTGACCTCGTCATCAACGGGCAGAAGTTCTTCGCGCACTACACGCAGACCGCTCGCCTCATGAAGGTCTTCGACGCAGCGCGCGACTGTCGCGACGCGACCGACGAGGAGAAGGCGACCTCGGCCTGGCGCGTCGTGCACGGCAAGGTCTGCGCGCCGCCGCCGAAGGACCACTGGACGTTCGACGACTTCAAGAGCGACATGCACCCGGCCGGCCTCGCGGCGGTGAAGTGGCACGCGAACGTCGAGGGACGCGACAAGGTCCGCTGGAACTACCGTTGGGGCGAGCAGTACGGCGCCGGCGGATACATGCATACGACGATGATGGATGCCGGCGCGGACGTCTACGAGCTCACGCAGAACCTCACGCGCTCGTTCGACCTTCGCTACCCCTGGTCGTACTTCCGTCGCGGCGACCGCGAGTGGAACTCGGCGTTCCTCGCGCAGTCGGTGGCCTCGAACTACTTCGGACGCCTCCGCGCGTACCACTGGCAGATCGCGCTCGACATCGCGCGCGCTCAGGCCGCAGACCTCACGCAGGACGACGGGCTCCGCCCGTATGTGATGGCCCAGGCCGACATCTTCGGATTCATGCAGCGCGCGGCGCTGATGCCGGAGCCCGGTGACTACAAGGGCAACAGCAAGCTGACCAACGGAACGCGCACGGTCTTCGACCTCGCGGCTCCGGGCGGGACGGCGACGGCGGGAGGCTTCACGCTCGGGATCACCGATGCGCGCTACATCGCCGACGACTTCGAGAACGACAAGGGTGGCTCGTGGGACTACCAGAAGTACGTCCACCACGCCGGCTTCGAGGAGGAGAAGTCCCTCGCGCTGATGCAGCTCGTCGACCCGCGCCCCACGCTCTTCACGGTGGCGCGCGAGAACTACCTCGACGGTCGTGACGTGATGATCAGCTTCCGCAACGATCTGCCCAACGGCGTCGACCGCCTGCTCGGCGGGATCCTCGCCGAGGACTGGGAGTCGATAGCTCCTCACGTCGTCGGCGATGCTTCGAGCGGCCTCGGCGGCTTCGACATCACGCAGAAGAACATCACCCGCCCTCAAGGCGCGATGGTCGTGTTCCCGAACGTCGGGTACAAGCAGCAGCTCGCGATGGCCGTGTACGGCGCGATGTTCTCGCGCCTCAGCTCGGACATGACGCTCCTCAACAAGATGCGTCTCTCGATCGACGGCGACAGGGCGCCGCTCGTTCCCGGTACCCGCGAGGTGCGGTTCTCGGATCCCGCGACGGGCTTCTCGTACATCGCGAGCAAGTTCGGCGACGACGTCCTTGACGGCGAGATCATCGACCACGGCATCGCGTCTCGCATGATCGGCCGCGCCCACCAGCTCGTCGGTCAGGCGTACGTCGTGAAGAAAGACGCCGTCACGGGCAAGCCGATGGTCGACGACAAGGGCCAGTGGGTCCTCGCGGTCGACGAGTCGGGCAAGCCCGTCGAGACAACCCCCGAGGCGAAGCTCCGCCTGCGTCGCTACGTCGGCCTGCTCGACGCGGTCCGGCAGATCTCACGCGCCCTCGACGGCCCGATCGGCGG
>JAYSXP010000241.1:0-15013 GCA_043717125.1 Polyangiaceae bacterium
CGATCGCCTCGACGGGCTGCAGCGTTCCGGTCTCGTTGTTGGCGTGGATCACCGTGACGAGCGCGGTCTCGTCACCGAGGCGCGAAGCTAGCTCGTCGAGGCGGACGCGGCAGCTCGCATCGACGGCCACGTAGTCGACGCGCCAGCCGTGTGCCTCGAGGTGGCGACAAGGGTTCGCGGTCGCGGGGTGCTCCACGGTGGTCGTCACGAGGTGACGCCGGCCCGCCGGAGCAGCGTCCGCCACGCCGCGAATCGCGAGGTTGTTCGCCTCGGTGCCGCCCGACGTGAAGAACACCTCGTCGGGACGGCAGCCGAGGAGCCCCGCGACCTGCTCGCGCGCCCGCGTGACCGCCGCGCGCGCCTCGCGCCCATAGGCGTGACCGCTCGATGGATTTCCGAACTGCTCGCGGAGGTACGGGAGCATCGCGTCGACCACCGCAGGGAGGAGCGGCGTCGTCGCGTTGTGGTCCAGGTAGATCGGCAACGGCTCGTTCGTCATGGGCTCGCGTTCCTCCGCTCGAGAGTCTCTGTCATCCGGACGGCCGCGACGACGCCCGAGGCGAACGTGAGGACCGCGATCGCCCCTATGGCGGCGGGCACGCCGAGCGCATCGGCGACGAGCCCCGCGAGCAGGGCGCCGATCGCGTAGCCGAGATCACGCCAAAGTCGGTAGACACCCACCGCCGAAGCGCGCCAGCTCGGGTGCGCCACGTCGCCGATCGTCGCGAGCAACGTCGGGTACACCATGGCCGTTCCGAGGCCGAGGAGGACGCCGCCTACGGCGAAGCCGACGAAAGCCTTCGAGAGCACGGTGACCACGATGCCGACCGCCTGGACCCACATTCCAGCAACGATGAGCCATTTTCGGCCGATGCGATCCGAGAGCGCGCCCGTGAAGAGCTGCCCCATCCCCCACACGCCGGGATAGATCGCGGCGAGCCAGCCGATCTCCGCGAGTCGCATGCCGGAGGCGGCGAAGTAAAGCGGGAAAAGGCCCCACGCCATGCCGTCATTCAGGTTGTTGACGAGGCCGGCCTGGCTCACGCTCGACAGGTTCTTGTCGAGCAGCGTGGTGCGCGCGAACACCTGGCGCTGCGAGGGAACGCCGCCGGCGGGCAGTCCGCCGCCCCGCTTCGCCTCGTGCTGAGCGTGCCCCTTCGTCTCGCGTACGAAAAGCAGCGAGAGGACGAGACCGAGCATGACGAAGACGACGCCGAGGTAGAACGGTTGCGGGCGAAGACCGAAGCTCGACGCGATCGCCCCGGTCGCGAGCGCAGAGCCCGCCACGGCGAAGTAGCCGGCGAACTCGTTGAGCCCCATCGCGAGCCCGCGCTTCTGCGGTCCGGCGAGATCGATCTTCATGATGACCGTCGTGGACCACGTGAGCCCCTGGCTGACGCCGAGCAGCACGTTCGCGAAGAGGATCCACCCCCACGACGGCGCCCACATGAGGAGGAAGGGCACGGGGCTCGCGACGAGCCAGCCGCTCACCAGGATCACCTTGCGCCCGTACGCGTCGGAGAGGCGCCCCGCGAGGTAGTTCGTGAGCGCCTTGGTCACGCCAAAAACGACGATGAACGAGAGGATCGCGGCGCGCGCGGCGAGGTGAAATTCCTGCTCGGCGATGGAGGGCAGGATAGCCCGCTCCATGCCGATCGTGGCGCCGACGAACGCGTTGACGAGGACGAGCAGCGAGAACTGCGCGAGGTTCGGGCGGATCCCGAGCGCGATGTTCGGCGCCTTCGGCATGACGACGACACTTCTACGCTCGCGCGGAGCCCCGCGCGAGCCTCACAGCGTCGCGTCGGAGGCGAGAGCGCAAGGGGCCTGCTCGGGGGGCTCGAGCTGGATCGTCGCGTGCTCGATCGCGAACACGTCGTGGAGGTGCTTCGCGACGTCGCGCATGAACGTCGGCTCGCAGTGCTCGTAAGGCACGACGAGGTGAGCGGTGAGCGCAACCTCGGTCGTGCTCATCGCCCAGATGTGCAGATCGTGCACCTCGCATACGCTGGGGAGCGCGGCGAGATAGGACCGGACGGCCTCGACGTCGACATGCGCGGGCACCCCCTGGAGCGCGAGGTGGAAGGAGCTCTTGAGCACCGACCACGTGCCGATCAGGATCACGACCGAAAGGACGGCGCTCACGACGGGGTCGAGCCACCACCAGCTCGTGACGAGCATCACCGCGCCGGAGATCGCGACACCGAACGAGACGGCCGCGTCCGCCGCCAGATGCAAAAAAGCGCTCCTCACGTTGAGGTCGCTGTCCTTGTTGCGCATCAGGAGCACGGCAGAGGATGCGTTGACGACGACGCCGACGAGCGCGACGACGATGATCGTCTTGCCCTGCAGGGGCTCCGGAGAGGAGAAGCGACGCACGGACTCCCACGCCACGCCGCCGGTGACGAAGAGGAGAACGAGAGCGTTACCGAGCGAGGCGAGAATGGTCGTCGCGCGCATGCCGTAGGTGCGCCGGGCGGTCGGCTTGGTGCGGGCGAGCAGCATCGCGGCCCACGAGAGGGCGAGACCGAGGACATCGCTCAGGTTGTGTCCCGCGTCTGCGACGAGCGCCATCGAGTGCGAGAGGACACCAAACGTCGCTTCGACCACGACGAACGCCATATTGAGAGCGATGCCGATGGCGAAGGCGCGTCCCGCGCTCGGTCTCGCATGGCTGCCATGGCTGCCATGGTTGTGGCCATGCTCGTGGTCATGAGTCATCGGAAGGCGCTCGAAGGCTACACACGCATGAACACTTCATCAAGTGTTAGAGTGTACGTGGCGGCGGGTCAAGGGCAGCCGTTCGCCTTGCCAGAGGCGAGCGACCTCGGCATCGCGCTCGCGCTTGTCCGGTCGCCGGAGCGCGCTCTCGTTGACCTGGATGGCGTCCTTGTCGATGTTGCACGCCGTCGCGTCACGCGTGTAGCCGTACGGATTCCCCTGCCTTGTTCGGCCACTCGTACCTGTCGATGCAGAAGTGCTTGTTCGACGTGCCGGTCTGGCAGTTGCCGCTCGGCGCGCGGTACTCCGAGCAGCGATAGGACATCGCAACCGGCCGCTTGATGCAGATCTGATCGAGGAACGGACAGAACGTCCCCTCGACCTCGATCATGTCTTGCGAACACGCGGAGTCCGCCGCGGGCTGCTGCGACCCCGCGCGGGGAGCTTCGTCGGCGGGCGCCTTCGCATCTGCGCCCACGCCGGCATCATCCGAGCGTGCCGTCGTTGCATGCAGAGCGCACACACACAATGCAACCCACCGAACCGACGCGACCCGCATCACTTCTTCGACTTGGGCCACTCGTCGATCAGGTTCGCGACCAGCGACGTCCAGCCCGTCTGGTGCGACGCGCCCAGCCCCGCGCCGTTGTCGCCGTGGAAGTACTCGTAGAAGAGCAGCTCGTCGCGAAAGTAGGGATCGTCCTGGAACTTCGCCGCCCCGCCCCACACCGGGCGGCGTCCGCTCTCGTCGCGCAGGAAGATGTCGATCATCCGGCGCGCCAGATCGCTCGCGATGTCGCGAAAGCCCACGGGCTGCTCGTGGCTGCCCGGCGTGCTGAGGACGTACGACGGCCCGAACGCCGTTCCGAGCTTGCGCAGGCTCTCGATGATCAAGAACGACGTCGGGAACCACAGCGGCCCCCGCCAGTTCGAGTTGCCGCCCTTCAGCTTCGACGACGACTCCGCCGGCTCGTACGGCACGGTGCGCCCGTCGAGCTCGAACGGATTCGCCTCGTGGAACTTCGAGAGCGAGCGCACACCGTAACGTGAGAGGAACTCCGTCTCGTCGTGAAGCCGCTTCACCATGCGCGCGATCTGGTCCTGGTTCACGATCGTGAGCAGGTACGTGACGCGCCCGTCCTTCTCGATGCGATGAATGACCTCCTCGGTCATCTCGCGCCGGTTCTTGATGAACCAGTTCAAGTTTGCAGTGAACTCCTTGAACGGCTCGGTCCATTCGAGCTCGAGCCGCTCCACCGCGAAGAGCGGGATCAGCCCCACGAGCGAGCGCACGCGAAACTTCTTGAAGCGCCCGTCCGGATACCGGAGGACGTCGTAGAAGAAGCCGTCTTTCTGGTCGAACAAGGAGTAGTCCTTGTTGCCCATGTGCTTCATGGCGTACGCGACGTACGTGTAGTGCTGCAGGAACTTCGAGGCCAAGCCCTCGTACACGGGATTCTCCCGCGCCAGCTCGAGGGCGATGCGCATCAGGTTCAGGCAGAACATGCCCATCCAGCCCGTGGCGTCGCTCTGCTCGAGCGTCGAGCCGTCCGTCGTGCGCTCGCTACGGTCGATGAGCGTGATGTTGTCGAGCCCGAGAAAGCCTCCCTCGAAGACGTTGTTCCCGTCGCGATCGACCTTGTTCACCCAGTTCGCGAAGTTGATGAGCAGCTTGTGGAAGCAGCGCTCGAGCCACGCGCGGTCGCTGGCCCCGTTGCGCAGGCGGTCCATGTTGTAGACGCGCCACACCGCCCACGCGTGCACGGGTGGGTTGAGATCGCTGAACTCCCACTCGTAGGCGGGGAGCTGCCCCGAGGGGTGCTGGAACTGCTCGAAGAGCAGCATCCATAGCTGCTCCTTCGCGAATTTTGCGTCGACGAGCGCGAACGGGACGCACTGGAAAGCGAGATCCCACGCCGCGAACCATGGGTATTCCCACTTGTCCGGCATCGTCATCACGCGCATCGAGTTCAGGTGGCGCCAGTGCGCATTCCTGATCCGCCGGCGTGACTGCGGTGGCGGCGCGTCCGGGTTGTCGCCGTCGAGCCACTTCGCGACGTCGAAGATGTAGCTCTGCTTGGTCCACATGAGCCCCGCGAGGGCACGACGCTGGACGTGCTTTTCGTCAGCGCTCGCGCCCTCGGGGAACACGCTCTCGTAGAACGTGTCGGCCTCCGCCTTGCGCACGGCGAAGATGGCATCGACGTCGGCGAGGGGCTGAGCGTGCGCCGCGTCCGAGAGGCGAAAGCGAAGCACGGTCGTCGTGCCCGCCTTCACGTCGAGCTCGTAGTGGAGCGCCGCCTTCGTCCCGAAGCGCTCGGGCCGCAGCGCGTACCGCTGACCGTCGACGACGAACCGGTGGAACGCGTCCTTCGTGAAGGCGCTGCGGCTCGTATTGCCCGGCCCCCAGGTCGCCTCGCCGTTCGTCTCGTTGTCGGTGAAGATCGGCTCGCCGCCCTCGGGGCCGTACAGCCAGTGCGTGCCTATCCGGTACTCGATGGGGATGAACGGATCGGTCGCGACGCCACCGTCATCCGCCACGAGCACGAGCCCCTCGCCGGACCCCTGCGCGATCCGAGGCGCACCTGTCGGCTCCTTGCCCCACGACCACGTGTTGCGGAACCACAGGTTCGGCAGCACGTGAATCGGCGCATCGTCGGGCCCGCGGTTCGTGATGCTGATCCGACAGAGGATGTCGTCCGGGCCAGCCTTCGCATATTCGATGAGGATATCGAAATAGCGATCCTGCTCGAAGACGCCGGTATCGAGCAGCTCGTACTCCGGCCCCTGCCCCGCACGACGCTGGTTCTCCTCGACGAGCTTCTGGTACGGGAACGCCGCCTGCGGGTACTTATAGAGCAGGCTCATGTACGAGTGCGTCGGCGTGTTGTCGACGTGGAAGTAGTATTCCTTCACGTCCTCGCCGTGATTGCCCTCGAACGGGTTCACGCCATACAGTCGCTCTTTCAAGTGCGAATCGCGCCCGTTCCAGAACGCGGGCGCAAAATTCAACAACTGGAAGCGATCGCAGATCCCCGCGATGCCGTCCTCCCCCCAGCGGTACGCCTTCGAGCGCGCCTTCTCGTACGGCAGGTACTGCCAGGCGTTGCCGTCTGCGGAGTAGTCCTCGCGTACCGAGCCCCACGCGCGATCGCTCAGATAGGGGCCCCAGCGTCGCCAGGGTGAGAGGTCGTCGCGGATCTCGTCGATCCGTTCTTGTTCCTTGCCGCCTGCCGCAGCCCGTGTCGGTTTTGCCATTGCGAGCTCGTCGTTTACCGAGGAGCGGTGAGAGCGGCGGTGTTCACGTTCACTTGGTAGCGCTCTTTCGCTACCTGTTGTACCGCGCTGGCGAACTGCGGGTTGTCGCGGAGGATGCGACTGAAGTCCGACTTGTCGAGGACGAAGAGGTCGCAGCTCGTCTGCGCGCGCACGTCGGCGGTGCGCGGCTTCGACATGAGCACGCCGATCTCGCCGAAGATGTCGCCGTCCGCGAGCACCTTGATCACCTTCCCGTCGAAGTCGAGCACCTCGACCTCGCCGCGCGCGACGAGGTAGAGCTCACGCCCGATGTCACCCTTCTTGATGATCAGCTCGCCGGCGGAGACCTGCTTCGAGCGCAGCGCCATGATGACCTGCTCGAGGAAGACCATGTCGCCATCCTTGAAGAGCGGCACCTTGCGAAGCACGTCCTCCGTCAGCACCTCGTGCCAGCGGCGACCGTCCTTCGCGATGAGATCGGCGGCGGCCTTCGGACCCCAGCTGTTGCGCGCATAGTTCGGGAACTGCGCGGGCGTCTTCGCCCAGTGGTCCATCATCGGCTGCGCGACGCGCCACGCGGCCTCGACGAGGTCACCGCGGGAGAAGAGCGTCGCGTCACCATGCGAGCACGCGTAGATCATGACCTCGTACCCGGTGTACCGCGACGCCTTGAACGCATCGCCGTAGCCGAAGCGCATGTTCACCGGCTGGAGGTGAAGGCGCGGCCCCGGGATCTTCGCCTGGAACTGGATCTCGATGCCCTGGTACGGCTGGATGTGGAAGATGAGGCGATTGGGGCCGAGGGCGTTCACCGGTGTGCCGCGGAAGATGACCTCGGGCGCCTTCTTGAACTCGACGATGATCTCGGTGCCGCGTTTCCACAGCGCCTTGCCCGAGCGCAGGTAGATCGGCACGCCCTCCCAGCGCCAGTTGTCGATGTGGAAGCGAGCCGCCGCGTACGTCTCGGTGTTGGAGCCGTCGGCGACGTCCTTCTCCTCGCGGTAACCAGGCTTGACCTTGCCGGTCGAGTCCCGCGAGGGGCCGTACTGACCTCGCACCACGTACCGCGCGACCTCCTCGGGTGAGTAGTTGCGCACGGACTGGAGCAGCTTCGCCTTCTCGTTGCGGATCGCGTCCGGCTCGAACGAGCCCGGCACCTCCATGCACAGATACGCGAGCATCTGGAACATGTGGTTCTGCATCATGTCGCGGAGGACGCCCGACGAGTCGTAGTAGCCGCCGCGGCCCTCGACATCGACGGCCTCCGACACGTTGAACTGGATGTTGTCGATGTAGTTCTTGTTCCACAGCGGCTCGAACATGCCGTTGGAGAAGCGGAACGCGAGGAGGTTCTGGACCGTCTCCTTTCCGAGGTAGTGATCGACGCGGTAGATCTGGTTCTCGGCCCAGTTGGCGAGGACCTCCTCGTTCAGCTTGAGCGCCGAGGGCAGATCGGTGCCGAAGGGCTTCTCGACGATGATGCGCTTCCACCCGGGGCCGGCCTTGAAGCCCGACTTGTGGAGGTTGTCGCAGAGGAGCCCGAAGAACTTCGGCGCCGTCGCGAAGTAGAAGAGGACGTTTCCGCCGACCTCGTACTCCTCGTCGAGCTTCTTCACCTCGGTCTTGAGGGTCTCGAACACGTTCATGTCCGCGAAGCCGCCCTGGACGTAGTGAAAGCGGCTGATGAGATCGTCCCAGATCTTCTGGTCGAACTCCTTTCGCGTGTGGAACTTCTTGATGTCCTCGTTCATGCGCGCGCGGAACGACTCCGTGGTGAGCGGGTCGAACGCGGTGCCGAGGACGGCGAAGTTCGGCGACAGGAGCCCGTCGCACGCGAGGTTGTAGAGCGCCGGGACGAGCAAGCGCTTCGTCAGGTCTCCGGAGGCACCGAAGATGAGCATCACGCACGGCTCGCTCGGCGGGCTCTCGTCCGGAGCGTCGGCGCCTGGGGAACGGACAACCTGGGCGGCATCGGAGATGTCGGTCATCAGGAGCCCGATGAAACCACAAAGCGGCCCCTGGCGGGTGGAGGTGTCGTGTCCGGCGCCCCGCGCCGTAGAGTCGGGCGAATGCACCCGCGCTCTCGAGTGGTGAGGAGCGTCGCGCCTTTCCCCTCAGGAAGCGCGGGAGCGACGTCGTCGCGCCGCGGTGATCGCGAGCGCGACGGCCGCTAGCCCCGCGGAGAACCACGCCTTGTCGTCTCTCGCCCCGAGCACGTCGCAGCCACACGTGGAGACGCGCTTCGACACCGTTGCCCCGGCGTCCGCCGTCGACGGAGTAGCGGCCGGCACCTGCTCGGGGATCCCGTTCGGTACGAATGACGCGAGCGTGGCTCCACCACGCGGTGCGTAGGCGAGCTTGGTCGCAACGGCGGTCCTCGGCGGCGTCCCCGCGCCGGGCCACGGGCCACCCCAGACACCGCGCTGCGGGTGCTCGCAGGCGATCGGGCCCGTCCACGTGTGGCGGATTGCGTAGCGCGCCTGGAACGCGTTCACGGAGGCGGACTTGGCGCCGGTCTCGAGCTCACCGGCCGTGCCGCGCTGCTCGCGACCGCCGGCGATCTTCTCGGCGGCAGCGAAGACGAGATCGTCGGCGAGCGCCCCTCGACCATAACGAGCATGCAAGCGGGTGAGTGTGAAGTCCGAGGCGATCGACTGGACGCCGATCCGCGGCGGGCGCTGCGCCGACGGCGCGGCGGCCGGAATCGGCACGTCGGCGCCGAGGGTCAGCGGGATCGTGATCGTCCCGCCGCCCGCGGCGAAGCTCGCACGCCGGAGCACGCCGCTCACACACGCGGCCACGCTCGGCGACAGTCCGCTGTTCGACGTCACCTCGACGTTGCCGACCTCGCCGCTCTTGCTCACGGCGCCCTTGAGGACGAGCGACCCCGCCATCGAGGGGTCACTGTTCAGGCCCGTCTGGTAGCAGCTCCGAAACCGCGCGCGGAGGCCAGCGACGACACGCTCCGCGTCCGGGATGGTGCCTTTGACGTCGATGCTCCCCGTCTTCACGACCCCCCCGCGGGGCGGCGTTGGCGTCTCGTCGAGCGGACCGATCCGTGCCGACGGCAGCACGTCCGCGCCGAGCGTCGTGAGCTCGCTGGCAGAGAGGCCGGATTGCGAGGAGGGGCACGGATCGCAGCTCTGGGCGCCCCACGCGTACTCGGTCACGACGGCGCGCGGATTCTTCTCGAGCGTCTTGTCAAAGAGCGCCGCGTAGAAAATCCGGAAGTCCTTTCGGGCAGACTCCGAGACGTCGAGATTGGTCGGGATTGTCACGGCCGGGTAGTTCTTGACATCGTACCTCTGACCCGCGGGCGCGAGGATGTGGACGACGAGATCCTGCGTGCCCGACGAGCTCAACATCCCGAGTCGCACGGGCAACGAGAACGTGTCCGAGTCGTAGTGGAAACGGAGCGGTGAGAGCTGCGCGCGCCCCCCCTCGAACGTCACCTTCTTCACGTCGACCTTGGCGACGAAGAACTTCGACCCTGCAGCCACGTAGGGCCGGAGCGCGGGCTCGGTGTCCTCGGGGATCTTGTAGCCGTGGCCGCGGAGCCAACCGTCGAGGCCGCCGGAGTCTTGCGCGCTGAGGATGAGGACGTCGTACTCGCCGACCGCGAACTCTGCCTCGATCGTGACGGAGCTCGTGCCACCAGCGAAGACGAGGCCCGAGCCGCGGCCGCCGCCCTGAACGGCGCCTCCGCCGCGGCCGATCTTCAGGTCACCACCGCCCGTAGAGGGCACGGGACACGGATCCTGCTCCCAGTACTCGACGAGGCGCGGCGCGGAGAGCGCATCGACGCTCTCGAAGAGCGACTTCGGGAGCGTCTTCACGTTCTCCTTCTGGAGGACCACGGGGACGGGAACGACCATCGCGAAGTCCTCCGGCGGACCCGCGTAATCGTTCTGCATCGAGAGCACGGTGCGCAAGCCCTCTCGCATCAACACCACCTGCGTCGCATCCGCGGAGAGCTTGCCGTCCGCTCCGCTCACGTAGAAGCCACAGAACGCCAGGGGAATGAGCGCAGGGATCACCGAGGCGTCCTCCCGAAAGGAGAGTGAACACTCATGCGCGTCAGCTCACTTCGCGAACCACTCGGTGTGGAACGTGCCCGGCTTGTCCGTGCGCTCGTAGGTGTGCGCGCCGAAGTAGTCGCGCTGCGCCTGCGTGAGGTTTGCGGGCAGGCGCTCGCGGCGGATCGAGTCGTAGTACCCGAGCGCGCCGCTCATCGTCATCAGCGGAATGCCCGCGCTGATCGCCTGCGTGACCGTGCTGCGCCAGCCGTCCTGCCGCTCGCCGAGCTCCTTGCGGAAGCCCGGGTCGATGAGGAGGTTCGGGAGGTTGCCGTCGCGGTCGTAGGCCTCCTTGATGCGCCCGAGGAACTGCGCGCGGATGATGCAGCCGCCCTTCCAGATGCGCGCCAGCTCGCCCAGGTTGATGCCCCAGTTGCGGAGCGTCGAGGCCGAACGGAGGAGGTTCATGCCCTGCGCGTAGCTGCAGGCCTTCGCCGAGTAGAGCGCCGCGCGCACGTCCGCGATGAGCTTCTTCTTGTCGACGTTGCCCTTCGGGCCGGTCGGTCCGGCGAGGAGCTTCGACGCGGCGAGACGGCTCGTGCGATCGGACGAGATGAGACGTGCCTCGACCGACGACGCGATGGTCGGGATCGGCGAGCCGATCTCGGCGCCGTCCTGCACCGTCCACTTGCCGGTGCCCTTGGCGGCCGCGGCGTCGACGATCATGTCGACGAGGTCGTTCCCGGTCTCCGGGTCCTTCTTGCGGAAGATGTTGGCGGTGATCTCGATGAGGAACGACTGGAGCTCGCCGGCGTTCCACTCCGAGAAGGTGTCCGCGAGCTCGGCGTTGCTGAGGCCGCCGAGATTCTTGAGGACGTCGTACGCCTCGGCGATGAGCTGCATGTCGCCGTACTCGATCCCGTTGTGGACCATCTTCACGTAGTGGCCCGCGCCGCCGGGGCCGCAGTACGTGACGCAAGGACCGTCGACCTGCGCGGCGATCTTGGTGAGGATCGGCGCCATGTCGTCGTACCCGTGGCGGTCACCGCCGGGCATCATCGACGGGCCGTGACGCGCGCCCTCCTCACCACCGGAGACGCCCATGCCGAAGAAGCGGATGCCCTTGGGGAGCAGCTCGGTCGCGCGGCGCTCCGTGTTCTTGAAGAACTCGTTGCCCGAGTCGACGATCATGTCGTCCTTCTCGAGCAGCGGGAGGAGCGCGGCGATCGTCTTGTCGACGACCTCGCCGGCCTTCACGAGCATGATGATGCGACGCGGGCGGCGGAGCGACTGGACGAAGTCCTTGAGCTCCTTGAAGCCCTTCACGTTCTTCGCGCCTTCCTTCTTCGCCTTCGCCTCGAACTTGTCGACCGGCTCCGGCCAGGCATCCCAGCCGGCGCACGAGAACCCCTTCTCGTCGATGTTCAGGGCGAGGTTCTGCCCCATCACACCCAGCCCGACCATTCCGATTTCCAGCTCGCTCATGTCAATGCCTCCCAGGTCAGTCGCAGCGCCGTAGGGTACGCATCCGTGGGCGTGTCGAATAGACCTAGATGCGTCGCCGGAATTCTCTGCGTTTCGGCGGGCGCTGCGCTCGTCATCTCGACCGCCGAAGGCCCGGGCGAGACACGCCCGGCGGGACATGCAACGATGACCGCATGTACCGTGAGAACGTTGCGCCCCCGCCGCCGGACCCGCGCGAGGCCGGCCGCCAGACGGTGAAGAACTGCGCGATGATGCAGCTCGGGCTCGCTGGCCTCCACACGGTGACGCTCCTGCTGCTCGTCGTGCAGTTCGCCGTGTACAAGCCGCCGGCGGCGCTCGGCATCTCGCCCGAGGTCTTCCACGAGTGGCGACTCGTGATGCTCCTCGCCGCGATCGGCTACGTCCTGGTCTTCGGCGGCTGGGGTGCGATCAACGCATGGGGCCTCGGCAAGAAGAGCAAGGCCGCACGCTGGTCGTCGGTCGTATACGCGCTGGCGACCGTGATGACCTGCTGCGCCGCGCCCATCGGTGGCTTTCTCCTCTATCTGCTCCTTCGCAGGGACGTGGCCGAGTACTTCGAATAGGTCTTCATGAGCGTCGTCAGCGCCACTGCGCTCTGCGGACCTGGCTTTTTCCTCGATCGAAGAGGGCTTCGCGACCTCGCTCTTGCGCGCCGTGACGAGTACCGCCACGCGCGTCCGTATCCGCACGTCGCCTTCGACGGCTTCCTCGGCGCCGCGCTTGCCCTCGAGCTCGCCTCGCGCTTTCCCGGTCCCGATCACGAAGGCTGGGTGCGTCGCGACTACCGCGAACAGTCGGCACGGCTCGGGCAGCTCCAGCGCTCCGGCTTCGAGGGGATCGACCCCGCGCTGCGGCATCTCCTCTCCGAGCTGTCGGGCATGGCGTTCCTCGATTTTCTCGGGGCCCTCACCGGTATCGAGGGGCTCATCGCCGATCCGCACTACCGCGGCGCGGGGCTGTCCCTCACGCTGCCGGGCGGGCACCTCGCGCTCCACGCGGACTTCAATCGCGACCGCACCCGGCACCTCGAGCGGAAGGTCACGGTCCTCTACTATCTCTGCAAGGACTGGCAGCCCGAGTGGGGCGGCGCACTCGAGCTCTGGGACGAGCCGCGCACGCGGTGCGAGGCGAGCTTGCTCCCCGTCCTCGATCGGCTCGTCGTCATGGCGCACGGCGACACGTTCTGGCACGGCCATCCGGCTCCTCTCGCGTGCCCCGAGGATCGCCATCGAGCCTCGCTGTCCGCGTACTACTACGTGGCCGCGCCGTCTCCCGACGAGGACGCGGCGCACGGCGCGATCTGGGCGGTCTGAGAGCGCGTGCGTCCCGGCCGATCCGCGGCCATACTGAGGCCAGGTGTCGTGACGATCCGTCCTGCCCTTCCCAAGATCATGTTCGACCGGGTGCGCCCTACGGTCGTCCGTCGTCGCGTCTTCGAGAACTCAGCGCCCCTTCCCGGCACGATGGCAGGCTTCGTCGACGAGGATGACGACGACGAGAGCGGGCCGCCCTCCTCGGTGAACGTCGCGCGTGCGCTCGCCTCGCTGCGCGGTCACGAGCTCCGGCGCCTCGACGAGATCCTCGGGCGCGACGACGAGCTCGCCTCGCCGGCGCCGCCGCCGGTACCGAAGGCGCCGACCGTCGGCGTGGGCGCGACGATCGCGCTCGTCGAGCTCGCGCGGCGCATGAGCATCAGCCAGGAGGAGCTCGTCACGGCGCTCGTCACGCGCGGGTTCTTCGACGTGACGGTGAAGGCGATGCTGCCCCGCGAGACGGCACGGGCCGCGGGGGCGATGTTTGGCTGGCAGGTCGAGGACGCCCACGAGCCGCCGGCTTCGGTGAAGAAGACGGCGAAGGCGAAGACCACGAAGAAGGCCTTGAAGACGCGCGCGAAGCAGAAGACGAAGCAGAAGACGAAGACGCGCGCGCGCTAACCGGGTCGCTCCCTGGACATCGCAACCAGTCACAAGACCGTGTTCCAGTTGGGCGCCGTGCTTACCGTCGCGAGCTTCGTGTCGAACCACGCGCTCGTCAGCTTCGATCTTCCGACGCCGTTCGGGCACGCGAGGTAGTTGGCGCCGCCGTGGATCCCTCGAAGGAGCGCGATGAACGTGGAGCTCACGCGAGTAGCCCCCGCACCTTCCCAGCGTCGACCGCGGGTTTTCAGAGCCGGACGACATTCATATTTCGCGCAAGGGTACAGGGCGCGGGATCACCGACCTACGTCAGAACGCGTAGCCCACGTTCGCTCCGCCCCACGGCAAGAACCGGCTCGTCCGCACGAGCGGGGTGAAGCCGACGCCGAACGAGATGCCTCCATCTCGCGGGATGAAGCGGTAGCCGACGACGCCCGTCGCTGCGATGCCCAGCCCGGACCGCTCCCCGTCGAACTTGGTGCCTGTCGAGTCCGTCGCGACCTCCGTGTAGAGGATCGTCGCGCCGAGCCCGAGCTGCAGATGATGGCTCCGCCAACCGACGTAGTAGCTCGCGAGCAACGGGAGCGACACGAGCGTGAGGTTGCCACTCGCACCGTAGCTCGACACCGCATACGTGAAGTAGCTCACGCCTCCCCGAAGACCGATGTTCCACGTGTCGACGATGCGCTCGTAGTTGACCGAGTAGAGCAGACCGCTCCCGAATGCCTCGGCAAAGACCACGTTGGCTGCCGTGCGCTCGCGCCCGCGCTCCGCCTCGAGCGGCGGCGGCGCGGGCGTCTCCGTGGCTACCTGCGCGAAGATCAGCAGGGGCGCAGCGAGGATCGCGAACGTCATGGCTGCGCGAGCTCCGCGCCCTCTTCGTAGCGCGTGACGTCCGCGCAGGTCGCCGCGACCTCCTTCACGGTGCGAGGCCGGCTCTCGAACGTCGGTCCGCCGTCGGGTCCTGCGAAGGCGCCGGCCTCGGCGACGATGTTCGAGACGTCGTAGTACCAGTCCCACGCCACGGAGTCGTCGTCGTGCTTCTCGAGCAGCTTGCACCCCGCGATGATGCGCTCTCGCGGACAGAGGCCCGGCGCGGCTGTCGCCTGGTGCTTCGCGCGGCAGTCGTCCGCGAACTCCGCGGCCGCGACCGTCGCGACGACCTCCTGACAGAACGCCGCGGGCTGCCCGCCGTCCGTCACGTACCGCCGATCGCAGTGGGCGTCGGCCTTGGCGCCCGCGAAGTCTCCGGCCTGGACGGCGATCGACCCGAGCGTTGCGCAGCCGGCGACCGATAGCGCGAGCGCGAGGGGCGACCAGGCACGCATTCGCATCGTGCGAAGCTCTAGCCCACACTCCCCACTTTGCCACTCCTCGATCGCGATCCGTGGCTCGCTGCAGCGGCTCCGTTTCGGATCTGAAATTTCACCTTGCGAGACTGTGAGTCGCGCGCCGGGAAGGCCGACGATTTTCGCGCAGTTAGAGTTGGTACGGAATCCGCATGGGCAGTGTTCGCGTCGCGGTGAGGCTTATCCCCCCCCCGAGCCCAGCCGCGACGCGCTTTTTCCTCCGGACCCACTTGTTGCGCGCGATCGC
>JAYSXP010000242.1:0-15008 GCA_043717125.1 Polyangiaceae bacterium
CAAACTTCAGGCGCGCGGCTCTAGGGCGAGCACTGCTGGTCGTCCGCCGAGGTACGACCGCGGGGTAGAACGCACGTGGTTCCGGCCGGGCAGCCCGCAGTGTCTGCGCACGCGATGCCGCATACCTTCTTCGTCGCCGTCACGATGCAGCGGCTGTCGACCGCGCCGCAGTCCGCGTCGGTCGTGCACGTCGTGCCGACCTTCGAGAGGTCCGCGAGCGGGCTCGCCTTCGGGTTGTCGTCGAGGCCGTGCACGCCGTAGATGTGGACCCACGAGCGCTCGCCGACCGCGTTCATCCGCGTGAGCACGCTGTCCCAGGAGCGGGGAATCCAGTTGCCGGTTCGCTGGTCGATGAACGAATGGATGAAGGCGATGACCTGGTTCGCCTTCGACTGGATGGCCGAATAGTTTCCGGTGGTGATGACGTCGGTGTTCTCGGGATTGCGATTCGGGTTCTCGTAGAGCTTGTCCGCGTAGCCCGTGTACGTCTCGCAGCCGTTGAAGAGATAGACCTGCTGCTTCGCCGTCGTCTCGAACGTCTTGAAGTCGTTCGCGGGGATCGAGGAGCGCGCGGGATTGTACGCCAGAACGACGCCCGAATAGTCGAGACGGCGGCCTGCGTGTCCGTCGTAGATGATGACGTCCGCGGTCTTTGCGGCGTTCTTGTACGCGTTGACGACGAGGTCGCGCGTGTCCGGCGTGCTCATGTCGACGTGGAAGATGTTGACGCGAACGACCACGTCCGCGCCCTTCACCTTGATGGTGCTCTTGAGCGGACCCGAGTCGATCTTGAGGTCCTCGAACTTCGCGACGGGCGACTTGAAGCCGGAGGCGAGGAGGTCGTCGTAGAGCGAGCGCGCGTGGTTGATGTCCTGCGGGGGAGTGTTGTGGTCGCCGCCGAAGTGCGCGCTGATGTCGAGGCCGTCCTGGAACAGCTCGAGGTACTTCGGGTAGGCGTTGAGGCTGCGCGCGATCGGCGTGACGGTGACCTGGAGCTCCTCCGGACCGGCACCGAGGTCGGCGTTGATCGGCAGGAAGGTCTTGCCGCCCGAGGTCTTCATCGGAAGCTTGGTCTCGAGATCCTTGATGCCCGCGAACTCGCCGCTCACGAGGAGCGAGTAGCCGGCGCCGCCCGGGAGCTCCTTCAGGTCGTCGAGCTTCGCGCTCGCCTGCCGGTACTGGATCGCGACGTTCGCGTTCGACGTGCGCATGTCCTCGGGCCAGAGCTTGTCGAGCTCGGTGCTGATCGTCGTGAGGGCAGTGTCGCGCAGCGTCGTCGCCTGCGCGAGGACGGCGGCCGACTTCGCGTCACCCGTGAGCGCGGCGGCCTCCGCAGAGAGCTTGAACGTGACGTTCGTGACGAGCGCGAACTCCTGGCCCGAGGTGCTCCGGTAGTTGATCTCGTCGGAGGCGGACTCGGTGCTCGGCTCCTCGGCGGCGCTGCTGCAGGCCGTCGCGAAGAGGACGGGGATCGTGAGGAGGCACGCGAAGCGGCGCCACGAAGGGGTCGTCATGCCCTTCCTGGAGCACGCGCCGTGCCGACAATGTAAGAGAGAGTAGGCCCCACAAAGACCGCCTTTTTCGGGTCGAGCGCGGCGCCAACCCCGCCGCCTGGTTCATCCGCGATCCCCCCATACCCACCACCGCCGCGTCAGATGCGCACGTCGGCCTGCCCTCAGCGCGGCTCGTTCTTCCACGCCGCGTAGCTGCTCGTCAGATCGCGAACGAGGGCCTCCGCGAGGAACGCATACCCTGCACGCGTGAGATGCACGAGGTCGCGCCGCGCGCGCGGCGGAGACTCGCTCGACCACCGAGCGATCGCGCCCTCCGAGCCCATCGCCGTGAACTGATCGTAGAACGCACACCCCGCGGCATCCGCAGCCTCTCGCTGCGCGGCCAGGATCTCCACGAGCTTCGGCAGCGTGTGAGCGCCGCCCCTTCCCCACGCATCGCGATCCGGCGCGCCGAGGACGACGCAGCTCGCGGACGGGGCGCCCTTGCGCACGCGTGCGGCGAGGGTTCGAATCGCCGCACCGTGCTCCTCCGGTGTGGTGACCGAGTCGCCGCTCTCGTTCGTGCCGTACGCGAGGATCGCGAGCGCGGGCGCGGCACGCGCGAGCTGCTCGCCGAAGTTCGTCTCGTCCGTCGCGAGCGGCGTCGTCGCGCGCGCGCCGTTCATCCCGAGCGAGTCGAAGGTGACGCCGAGCGCATCGTCGTCGAGGCGGACGCCGAAGATCCGGAGCGGTCCGTCGCCGACGGCGCGCGCCTCGAGCGTGTGAGGCCCGCGCGCGACCGCGATCGTGCGAAACGCCGAGCCGCGCGTGGCCTCGTCGGTCGCGACACGCTCCTTGCGCACGCCGTCGACCCAGACCTCGAAGCTGCCTCCGCCAGGCTGCGCGAGGTACGCGAGCTCGAGGCGATCGGCGCTCACCGTGAGGTCGGACGTCATCGAAGCGCCCGGCACCCGCGTGTCCATCGCGAACCCGGCGAGCCCGAAGAGTCCGTCGCCTGTCGTGCGGCTGCCGAGGAGCGGCGCTCCGTCGGGCGCGAAGCCGGCGCCGCGCGACATCGCCTCACCCGCCTGGAAGAGCCGACGGTACGGCTGTCCCATCGGGAGAAAGCCGCGGCCGCCGTCACCGAATCGTGCGGCGAGGCGCGCGCGCGCGACGCTCGTCCCGTAGTCGCTCGCAGTGTGCGAGTCGCCGAACTGGACGATGCGCACGTCCGTCTTCGCGCGGCGCGCTTCGAGCTCCTCGAGCCGCGCGAAGAGCCCCCCGAGCCTGCCTGGGTGAGCGAGGTTGCCCACCGTGGCGTCGACGACCTTCCGGGTGACGTTCTTCGCGGCGGCTGGCGAGAGGACCTCGGCGGTGCTCGGCGACCGCAACGCCGCGTGAGCGACGTTCGGCTCACGTGCGAAGGCCACGCCGGCGACCACGAGGACGCCAGCCGCGACCAGACCGAGGATCCGACGACTCAGCACGCACTCGAAGCGTGCCAGCTCGCGGGGCGATACGCGAGGAAGTCGCGCCGATGGCGCCGCGAGCTCGTCGCGAGCGGGCGCGACCTCAACGAGCTGCGTCGCCGATCCAGAGCTTGATGACCTTGAGCTTCTGCGGGATGCGCGACGGTCCGACCTCGACCCTCCTTTCAGACAACTTGCTCGTCGAGACGAACCCGGCAGAGTTCGAGCGCAAGGAGACCGAGCCACATCGCCGGAACCAACTCTCGCTTCGTGCTCTATCAGTTCGCAGCACGGGCACGAGCACACCGCACCGAGGGAGCGTTCAGGTCGGCTCGTCCCGCATGCCTTCGAGGATCGCGTTCACCTCGGCGCCAACCACGAGCGCGAGGCTCGTCAGGTACAGCCAGAGGAGGATCACCGCGACGGTCGCGAGGCTCCCATAGAAGACCGCATAGTGCGCGATGGTCCGGACGTAGGTCCCGAAGCCCCACGAGACGAGGGCCCAGAGGAGGAGCGCTATGAACGTCCCCGTCCACACCTTGCGCCGGACTCCAGGCGGATGGCGCACTGCGGTCCGATAGAAGATCGCGAGCGCCACGATCGTCATCGCAATGAACACGAAAAGAACGCCGAAGCGCTGCCAGCCCTGCGCGAGGAAGTCACTCCCGCTACGAAGGAGCGAGGGAAGGCGGTGCGCCGAGAGACCCGTCGCGACCCCGTTGATCGCGAGGAGGATCCACGTCGCCCCCGCGATCGCCGCGAGCGAGCCGATCACCCAGAACACGGCGATGAGCCGCTGCCGCAGCCACGAGCGCGGCTGAGCGCCGACGAGGATCTCGAAGACGTCCATCAGGTTGTGGATGCCGTTGCTCGTCAGCCAGAGAAAGCCCACGAGGCTGACCGGCGCCAGCGACGACGAGTTCGCGTCCGCGATCTCGTAGAGCTCGTGCCGGAACAGATCGGATGCGGCCTTGGGCATCGCGCGGTACAGGGGCGCGGCGAGCTCCTCGGCACCCTCGCGCTGGACGACGCTTCCGACGAGCAAGCCCACGAAGACGAGGAGCGGGATCGTCCCGAGGAAGAAGTAGAACGCCATCGTCGCCGCGTGGTCGAACGCGTGGTGGACGAAGAGCCCGCGCACGACCTTGCGCGTGAGGCTCCAGACACGACGATGGATCGCGAGAACCGCAGGCGCGGGAGGCACAGCCGGCGGAGGAGCCTCCGCGTCGGGCGCCGCCGGATCGGCGTCGACGTGCTCGGACGTCGTCATGGGGTGAGGAGGAACATCAGCGCCCATGCTAGCGAAGAAAGCGAGTGCTAGGCTGCGCGCCGTTGAGCCGCTCGACCCTTCGCATCGTCGCCGTGAACGACGTCTACACGCTCGAGAACCTGCCTCGGCTGCGTACGCTCGTCGAGCACCACCGCACCACCGACCCCGCCGACGTCTTCCTCGTGACGCTCGCCGGCGACTTCGTCGGGCCGAGCATCCTCTCGAGCCTGGATGCAGGCCGCGGCATGATCGAGTGCATGCGCATGGTCGGCGTCACGCACGCCATCTTCGGCAACCACGAGGACGACATCCCGACCGAGGCGCTTCGCAAGCGCATCGCCGAGCTCGGCGCGACATGGCTCTCCACGAACGTCGCGTTCGACCCGCCGCTCCCTAGAAGCCAGGTGCTCACGGTCGGGAGCGCGCGCGTCGGCCTCGTCGGCGTGGTGATGACCGACGGCGCGACCTACCGCCGCCCGCCCTTCGGCGGCGCGGCGCTCACGAACGCCAACGAGGCGGCGCGTGCCGAAGCGGCGCGACTGATGCGCGACGAGGGCTGCACGTGCGTGATCCCCCTCACCCACCAGCCCGCCTCTGACGATCGCGAGCTCGCACGCACGCAGCGCGAGCCCCCGTTCCCCGTCATCGTCGGCGGCCACGATCACGTCGTGGTGCTGGAGGATCTCGGCGGCACGTGGCTCGTGAAGGCCCAGTCCGACGCCGTGCATGCCGCCGTGATCGATCTCGGCTTCGAGGGCGCGGCGCGGCCTGCGGTCCGCGTTCGCATCGACGACGTCTCGCTCTACGCGGAGGATCCTCCGCTCCGTGCGCGCGTCGACGCGCTCATGAGCGCCGTGCAGGATCTCGAAGCCGCGACGCTCATGACGATCCCGCCGGGGACCGCGCTTTCGTCCGTCGGAGCCCGCGCCCACCAGACGTCGATGGGAGCGCTCATCTGCTCCTCCGTCCGCGAGGCGCTGGGCGTCGACGGATGCATCATCAACGGCGGCGGAATCCGCGGTGCTCGCGAGTACAAGACTCGCCTCACCTACGGAGACCTGAAGAGCGAGGTTCCGTTCGACAACGAGATCGTCTGCGTGCAGCTGCCTGGCCACGTGCTGCGTGACGCGATCTCCGCCTCGCGCGCGAATGCACCGGCCGAGTCCGGCAGCTTCCTCCAGGTCGACGAGCGACTCGCGATCGACGCGCACGGCGTCCTCGCGTCGGTCCACGGCGTGCCGCTCGACCCGGAGCGCATCTACCCGATCGCGCTCGTGCGCGAACTGCTCTTCGGCCTCGATCACATCGACCCGCTCGTTCGATGGGCGAGCCAGAACCCGTCGAAGGTGCCCGCGGTCGGAAGCGGGCGCGAGACGAAGCTGATCCTCGTCGACGCATTTTCGCTGGCTCTCTGGAGGTCCATGGGCGGCTTCGACCAGGTCGACACCGACGGCGACGGCATGGTCACCGAGGCCGAGGTCTTTGCCGCCGTCGCGCGTGTCACCGCGGAGCCGGCGTCTCACCTCACGGTCGGCTTCGTGGTTCGTGCGCTCGATACGAACCACGACAACGTGATCTCTCGCGAGGAGGCGGCGCGCGCGCTGCCCGCCGGGCAGCGTGTGGTCGTCTCGCAGTTCGGCGAGACACCGCTCGAGGCGATCGCCCAATACACGTCGCTCGATTCGATGCCCGCGCCCGAGCCGAGGGCGCTCACGACGCGGGACGTGATCGTCGCGATCAAGAGCGCGTCGGTCGGCTGGGTCGACCTGCTGATGACGAGTGGGCAATACCAGCACATGGCGAAGCCTCCGTACTGCCCGGGCCTCGAGTACGCCGGCGTCGTGGCATGGGCCGGCGCGGACGTGCGCGACGTGAAGATCGGCGACTCCGTGCTCGTCGACGGTCTCCTCGCCGGTCCGCGCTCGCTCGGTAGCTACCAGGCGTACGGCGGGTTCGCCTCCTACGGCGTCGCGCCGATGGAGGCAGTGCATCGCATCCCCGGAGGTCTCTCCTTCGATCAGGCGTGCAACCTGCTCGGCAACTACGAGACGGCCTATCACTGCCTCGTCACGCGCGGGAAGCTCCAGCCCGGCGAGACCGTGCTCATCCACGGCGCCTCGGGCTCGACCGGGCTCGCCGCGGTTCACGTGGCGAAGCTCGTCGGAGCCACCGTCATCGCGACGGGTCGCTCCGACGACAAGCTCGCGGTCGTGAAGGCAGAAGGCGCGGATCACGTCATCAACAGCAAGGGCGCCGAGGGTCAGCCGAGTCTCCGCCCCTTCCGCGACGACGTGAAAGAAGTGACGGGCGGCGCAGGCGTCGACGTCGTCTACGACGGCGTCGGTGGCGACATCTCGCTCGAGAGCATGCGCTGCGTGAAGTTTGGCGCGCGCTTTCTCGTGGTGGGCTGGGCGGCAACGCCGTTCGTCGCAAAGGGCAAGGGCGAACGAGGCGCGCCGAACGTGAACATGCTGCCCACGAACCTGATCCTGATGAAGAGCCTCGACGTGCTCGGATGCCCGACGGCCATCTCGACCGCGATGAACCCCGCGAGCCGCGCCCCGCGCCTCGCGCAGATCCTCGCGTGGGCCGAGGAGGGCAAGATCCGCCCCCACGTCTCGCACGTCTACCCGCTGGCCGAATTCCGCCAGGCGATGCGCGACAAGTGGAACGGCGTGATCACCGGCGGCGCCGTACTCCGCCCGTGAGCGCGTCGCTTCAGCCCTGAAGCGTCAGCGAGAGGGCCTGGTACGCGGCGTTCGCGTGCACGAAGCGGTCGCTCGGAGACCGCGCCACGCACTGCGCGAACCACTCGTTGAAGCCTGGCGGAAGGATGCGCTCGCCAGCGCTCAGCTCGAGCGCGCGCATCGACGCGATGGGGACAGGCTCCTCGGAGATCTCCTTCATCACGCCGTGTTCGTTGTCGGGCTTCAGGCACCCGCGCCAGAAGAGACGCCCGGTCAGCATGTAGAATGCAATCAACCCGAGCGCCCATACGTCGGTCGCCTTCGTTGCCTCTTCGCCGCGCGTCTGTTCGGGCGACATCCAGTTGGGTGTCCCCAGCGGCGAGCCGAGGAGCGTGAGGTTCTCCGCGATGATGCGCGCGACCCCGAAATCGAGGACCTTCACCATCTTCACCGCGCCGACGCGCCGCGCCTCGCTGAGGAAGATGTTCGCGGGCTTCAGGTCGCGATGGACGACGCCGATCGCGTGCGCCGCGGCGATGGCGTGACACAGCTGCTCGAAGATCTGGCGGACCATCACGTTCGGCATCGGACCGTTCTCCTCGATGTGATCGCCGAGGGTCTGGCCCTGGAGCAGCTCCATGGAGATCCACGGCACCTGGAGCTTCTCGTCGACGCCGGACGCGATGATCTGCGTGACATGCTCGCTCGGGATCCGCGCGGCCATCTGCGCCTCGCGCTCGAAGCGCTTGAAGAGCGTTTCGTCGGAGACGTACTCGCGGCGCAGGATCTTCAAAGCGCGATGGCTTGCGGTGCTGAGCTGCTCGGCGACGTAGAGCGCACCCATCGAGCCACGTCGGAGCGGGCGCACGATCATGTAGTCCTTGCCGACGACCGCGCCGAAGGGAACCTCGGGCAGCCCTTGCTTGTGGGCCGGGACGTCGGCGGGCATGGCCCCTGCGAGGATAGCGGCTACGCCCGAAATTTGCTCGGAGGTTGCGAGAGAGGCTCAGTCCGTCGAGTAGCGGGCGTCGACCGCCGCGCCGAGCCCCGCGAAGCGACGCTCCTCCTCGACCATCCACACGAACTTCGGACCGAGGGTGCGCACGACGGGGTCGTCGAACCAGTGACCGCGGAGGCCGACGTCGTTCACCTGAACCGGCAGGTTGCGCCGACGCGCAGCGCCCTCGAAGTCCTTCGCGAACGTGCGGCACGGCCAGCTCGAGCAAGAGACGACTGCGCGCTTCACGCCTCCGGCCGCGAGCCCCGCGGCAACCTGGCTGGCGTCGATGGCAGTATGGCCGACCTCGACCAGCACGGCGCGATCGTACGTCCCCGGACGCGAGGCGATGACCTGCGACGCGAGCGTGGCCCCCTGTGACCAGCCTCCGTAGACGAGGGGTCCGTCATCGACCCAGGTGCCATAGCGAGCACGTAGGGCTCGCACGGCCCGGTCGGCGCTCTTGGCGATCTGCTCGGCGGAGCCCCATACGAAGGTGTTCGGATACGTCGGATGCGGAACGCCGACCGGACACACGACGAACGCCCAGCCGGCCGTGACCGCCTGCCACTCGGAGCACGACCAGTCCGCTCGATCACCCGCGCCGTGCACGCCGACCACGACGATGCGCTTGTCTCGCGCGCCGATAGGGAGCGCGGCGAGCGCGTAGCCTCCGCCTTCGAGCTCGAGCCGCACGAGAGGCGCCCCCTCGAGCGCGGGCTTCGGCGACTCGGCGGGTGTCGCGGCATTCAGTGCCCCGAGCTCTGCCCTCATCGTCGGCGCTCGCTCGGTTCGAGGAGCGTCGACCCGCGCACATCCGCCCAGAGCGGTGGCGGCGAAGGTCGCGGAGAGGACGAGTGTCGTGAGGGTAGCGGGGTTCACGATCGTCACGTCGCGCGAGCGCACGACTTCGTGACGAAGCTCCAGCAATCAGGTCCTGCCGATGAAGATCGTGTGCACCGGGCCGCCTTTTTGTAGCCGCGCGCGCACGTGAATCGTCTCGACTGCGTAGCCGTGGTGCCGCAGCCTATGCTCGAACTTGCGGTCGTCCCAGGCCGACCACACCGCGAGCACTCCACCGGGCCGGAGCGCGGCACGGATCATGGCCAGGCCGGCGTTGTCGTAGAGCCCGGCGTTCGAGTCCTGCGTGAACGCGGTGGGCCCGTTGTCGACGTCGAGGAGGATCGCGTCGAAGAGCGTAGGCGAATCGCGGAGGAGCACGGCCACGTCGCCGAGCGAGACCTTGGTCCGGCGGTCGGCGAGTGGGTGGTTCGCCAGCGGCCCGAGCGGTCCACGATTCCACTCGACGACGGAGGACATGAGCTCGGCGACGACTACCGTCGCCTCCTGCGGCAGCACGTCGAGCGTCGCGCGTAGCGTGAAGCCCATCCCGAGCCCGCCCACGAGAACGCAGGGGCTCTCGAGCTTGCGCGCGCGATCGCAACCGACACGCGCGAGCTCCTCCTCGGAGCCCTTCTGGCGGTTCGACATGAGGTCCTTGCCGTCGGCGAGGATCATGTACTCGTTCCCGCGACGCGTGAGCGTCATGTGAGTGCCTTCGGGCGTGCGCGCCTCGCCGAGCAGCTCCCACGGGATCGGGATCATGGCTCGTGCCTTAGCACGGAGAGGCAGGTACGGCGTCCCTGCGGCGATGCGCGAATGCCAGAGCAGCCGAAGAAGGCAGGATGCAGCGCATGGCATGCATGGACCGCGGCGGGGGTACCTACCTTCCCGCCGATTCGGGTAGGCTCGGATCGTGGAAGACGATCCGGAGATGAGCGCGAGCGCGAAGCTCGGCGCCGGAGGTAGGTCCTCGGGATGAGCGCCCCCGGAACGGATGCACGTGTGAAGGAGCTGCGCGAGAGCGCGCAAAAGCTCCTCGGCCTCGACCACTTCGCGGCGCTCGGCGTCTCGCGCACGGCCACGCCGGACGAGGTGAAAAAGGCGTTCATCGACGCCGTGAAGTCATGGCACCCGGATCGCGTGCCGCAAGGGCTCGACGAGGCGCGCCCCCTCTTCGCGAAGGTGTTCGCGCGCCTCGAGCTCGCGCGCTCGACGGTCACCGATCCGGCACGACGTGCTCAGTACATCGTGGACCTCGCGAAGCCGGATACCGCGGCGTCGGCGCAAGACATCTCCTCTGCCGAGGCGGGCCTCGAGCTCCGCAAGGCCGAGGGGATGCTCAAGAAGAACGACACGGTGGCCGCCGAGCGTCACCTCCGGCGCGCCGTCCAGCTCGCACCCAGCAACATCGAATGTCAGGTACTCCTCGTGTGGCTGCAGGCGAAACCCGACAGCACCGCCGACCGTCTCCGCGGCCTCGTCGGTGACCTCGACCGGCTCATCGCGCGCGATCGCGAGTCGAAGCGCGGCTACTACTTTCGCGGCATGCTCCAGAAGCGACTCGATCAGACGAAGAAGGCGATGGCCGACTTCACGAAGGCGATGGACCTCGATCCGCACAACCTCGACGCCGCGCGCGAGGTGCGCCTCTACAAGATGAGGCAGGAGAAGGCCGAGCCCACCAAAGGCGCCGCGGACGGCTCGGACGGCATCGGCGGGTTCTTCCGGAAGCTGTTCAAGCGGTGAAACCGTCAGCGACCGCGCTTGCCGCCGCCACGGCGCGGGGCCTCGCGGACGCAGCGCTCTGCGCAGCGCACGACCTTGCGACCCGGCAGCGAGACCGTCGCGCTTGCGCCGCGCCCTGCATCGTCGAAGCAACTCGACGATGACCCGTGATGCGGGTCGACGCCGAGCTCGGCGAGCGAGCCGTCCGGCGCGATGCGCAGGTTGACGGTCGCCGAACCGTGACGTCGCCACTCGTCGGCCGACGCGCACGAGCGCATCCTTCCGATCGTCGGCTCGAGCGCGCCGCGGAGCTGGGTGACCTCCTCGGCCGTGAGCTCGGCGCGCTCGGAGCCGCGTGCGTCGTAGCAGGAGAGCGGGCAGGCGTCGGCGGGCGGCGTCGAGGGCGTCGCGGACGCGGCCGTCACCGGTGCAGCGGAGACAGGAGCGGGCGAGGACTCCTGCGGCTCGGCGCGCCCGTCGTCCGTCGAAGCGTTGACCTTCGCCTCGACGTGACACGCCGAGACGAACGCGAGCAGAGCGACGCAGATCGACGGTCCAAGCGAACCACGAAACGGAGGGGGAGCTTGCATGATCGTCTTCGGGCGAGGTTATGCGCGACGGCGCCATCGCGCGAGACGTTTCACTGGAACGTCGCCTGACCCGCGAGCGCCACTCAGGCCGGGTCGACGACCGCCTTGCTCTCGGTGAACGCGCCGCCGGCGTAGCGCGATGCTGCGTCATGAGTCGATCGTCGCCCCTTCGTGTATCCTCGAAGAAGTGAGCGGAGCCGACCCGAAGCGCCGTCCCGATCCGACGCGTCGTCGCATGCTCGCGGCCGCGGGCGTGGCCGCGCTGACCACGTTCGCGTTTGCCTGCGCGGGAATCATCGGGATCGACGACCGGCTCCCTGACGACGTCACCGATGAAGGCGGCGCCGCCGTCGATCGCTTCGTTCCAGACGATGTCGTGGTGCCGCCCGGCGCGTGTGTTGCGAGCGCGAAATGCGTCGTAGTGCCCGGCGGATGGGTGCTCACGTCGCTCGACCCGAACAACCGGACCGGATGCGCGGAGGGGTACGGTTCGCCCGAGAACGTGATCGTGACGGCTGACGGACTCGGCTGCGGGTGCACGTGCACCGAGACGTCGCCCGGGTCTTGCGTGGGGCTCGCCGGAAAGACGACGCCCTTCCGCTCCTACCCCGCGGCCGGGTGCGGCAACAACTCGTCGCAGGCCAACATCGCCCTCTTCGACGGCGGCTGCGACAACGTCTCGATCACGGTCCAGGCGAGCAATCGGGTTCCGCCCGCGGTCGCCACGCAGCCGGGCTGTGCCGCCGAGGCCGGACCGACCCCGTTGAAGAGCGGACAGGCCTGCCTCGCGCAAGGGGCGGCGTGCGCCGGCGGCGGCACGTGCGCCGGCGCCCTCGCCGACGCGGGCCACCTCTGCCTCGAGAAGGACGGAGACGAACCGTGCCCGTCGGGCTTCGAGAAGAAGTACCTCGTCGGCGGGAACGTGAGCGCCGATACGCGTACGTGTGGCATGTGCACCTGCACCCCCGAGACGGATTGCAACGCGCCAGTCGTCACGCTCTTCGCCGATGCCAACTGCACCGGGGCGAAGCTCGCGATCCCCGCGAACGGCTCGTGTTTTCCGGAGGAGGCCGGCGTGTACGCCTCCTACCGGTACGCGGGGAAGGCGCCAGGGTGTCAGCCTTCCGTCCCTCCCCTGTTGGACGGTGGCGTGACCTTCACGAAGCCGCGGACGTTGTGCTGCGAACCACGCAATTGAGTCTTCGGTTTGCACGCGCCTCGCTATTCTGAGCAATAGTGGCGTTGTTCGATCGAAGTGAGGAGAAAGACGACGCGTCTTCGTCGGCCTCACGAATGCGTCAGGCGGTCGGGCTCGCGCCCGGCGACGTCGTCGACGGCAAGTACCGGATCGAGCGACTCGTCGGGGAGGGCGGCATGGGGCAGGTGCTCGCCGCGACGCACCTCGGCCTGGGACAGCAGGTCGCCATCAAGATCATGCTCGCCGACAAGGCGGCCGACACCGACTCCGTCGAGCGCTTCCTGCGCGAGGCACGCGCGGTCGTGATGTTGAAGAGCAGCCACATCGCGCGCGTGTACGACGTCGCGAAGACCCCCGAGGGTTTGCCGTACATCGTCATGGAGCTGCTCGACGGCAAGGACCTCGTCACGGTCTTGCTCGAGAGCGGGGCGCTCCCCTACCCGGACGCGGTGGACGTGATCCTCCAGGCCTGCGACGCACTCGCGGAGGCGCACGGTCTCGGCATCATTCATCGCGATCTCAAGCCCGAGAATTTCTTCCTCAGCCGTCGTCGAGACGGGACGCCCCACGTCAAGCTCATCGACTTCGGCATCTCGAAGCTCGGCACCGAGGCGAACAGCAAGAGCGGACGTCGCATCGTCACGCAAGAGAACACCGTGCTCGGCTCGCCGACGTACATGTCTCCCGAGCAAGTACGGAACTCGAAGAACGTCGACGAGCGCAGCGACATCTGGTCGATCGGCGTGAGCCTGTACGAGCTGCTGACGGCGGCCGAGCCCTTCGGCGCCGAGAGTATTCCCGAGATCTTCGTGAACGTGCTGACGGTGACGCCTGCGGCTCCCGACACGATCGTTGCGGACATCCCGCCGGACCTCTCCGCGATCGTCATGCGCTGCATGGCGAAGGATCCGGCGGCTCGCTTCCAGAACGTGGGTGCGCTCGCGAACGCACTCTCGCGGTTCAGTACGGGCAAGCCTTCGTCGGTCGCGCCGACGTGGGGCGACGAAAAGGCGCCGGACTCGCAGTCCTCGCTCGTCGGGCGCCTCGGCCCGCAGACCACCCCGGCATTCAAGGTCCCAGGGCTTGCCGCGGGCATCGCGCCGGCAGAGCCCGTCGCGTCGTCGCCCGCACCGATGTCCGTGTCCGCGACGATCGCGGAGACTCGTCCTGCGAAGTCCGGTCGCGGTCTTGCCGTGGCGCTCTCGCTCGGCGCCGTCGTCCTGCTCTCGGCCGGTGGTGCAACTGCGTGGTGGAAGCTCCGTCATGCACCGAGCGTCGCGGCCGCTTCGATCAACACGCCGCCGCCGAGCGTGGCCGCCGCTGCGCCTCCGCCCGAGACTGCTCCGTCGACCGAACCACTTCCGCCAGTCGCGAGCGCGGCCAGCAGCGTCGCCGGCGCGAGCTCGCCGGGCCCGCGCGGCTCCACCTCCGCAACCGCGCGCGGCGGGCACCCCGCTGCGCCCGCATCGAAGCCCGTCGCCGCGCCTCGCGCCGGAACGACCACGACCGCCGCGCCGAAACCGAGCGCGCTGCCCCGCGAACGGACCTCGTGGTAGCGGGTCGCCGCGCCCTCTCGACAGTCGCCGTTCTCGCGAGCGTGCTCCTTGCCGATGCGGCCTACGCGGACGACAGAGCCGCGAAGGCGGCGGCCGCGCAGCGGCTGTTCGACGAGGCGCTCAAGCTGATGGACGCGGGCAACTACGCCGAAGCATGCCCGAAGCTCGCGCGAAGTCAGGAGCTCGCACCGAGCGGCGGCACGCTGCTCAACCTCGGTGACTGCTACGAGAAGAACGGTCAGACGGCGAGCGCATGGATCTCCTTCCGCGACGCGGCCGCACGCGCCGCGACGGCTGGACAGAAGCCGGCGCAGGCCGCCGCGCTCGTACGCTCCGACGCGCTCGCGCCGAAGCTCGTTCACCTGACGATCACGCTCGCGCCGGGCGCGCGTGTGCCGAGCCTCGAGATCAAGCGAGACGGTCAGCCCGTCTCGAACGCCGAGCTCGGCATCGACGTCCCCATCGACCCTGGGCCCCACAAGGTCGAGGCGAACGCGCCTGGTCGTCTGCCCTGGACGAAGGACGTCGTCATCGCGACAGGAACGCCGGCCGAGGCGATCGTGATCCCCCTGCTCGAGGCTCGGCCCGAAGCCGCGCCCGCCGCGCATGCACCGCCGGCACCCCATCCGGAAATCGGGAACACGCAGCGCACGATCGGCCTCGTCGTTGCCGGCGGCGGCCTTCTTGCTGCGGGCATCGGCGGCGTCTTCGGGGGGAAGGCGTTCTCGACCAACGACGACGCGCTCACGCACTGCCACGACGCCGCTGGGAGAAAGCGCTGCGATCCGACCGGCCTCTCGCTCACCGACGAGGCCACCACCCAGGCGACGATCTCCACGGTGCTCGTGACGCTCGGCATTGCAGCGATCGCGGGGGGCATCGTCCTCTATGCGCTCGCTCCACGCGCCGAACGGAGCGTCGGCAAGCTACGCGTCACCCCGTTCGCGACCGCATCGTCCGGCGGCCTCGGCCTCCATACGGCGTGGTGAATTGCGTCAGTAGCCGCGAACGAGCAAGCAGCTACGCTGAGAGCTACTCATGAAGCTCTTCTCTTCTCTTGCCTGCGCCGCGCTCCTGACGCTGGCCCTCGTTCCCGTCGCATGCAGCGACAACGGTGACCCGGGCGGTGCGACGCCCGGCCAAGTCGCTGACGGTGGTGACGGCGGCGGTGGAGAGGGCG
>JAYSXP010000243.1:0-5225 GCA_043717125.1 Polyangiaceae bacterium
AAGTATGACGAAGCCTTGGAGTATGCTAAAGAAAACTTACTTTTAAGGTCTGAGATAAAAGATAGACGGGGCATAACCCTGGCTTTTGAAGAATTCGGCTCCATAGCGGCCAGCCAGCAGGATTTAGAAAGGGCTGTAAAACTACTGGGTTTCTCAGAATGCTATCGTAAAGAAATTGGGTTCGAGCGCCGGAAGATCGACGCCGCTAAGTACGATAGTAAAATTAAAAGTATCCGCGCCGCCCTCACTGAACCTAAATTTAATCATTTATGGGGTGACGCAAGCAGCCTGACGTTAGAAGATGTTATGGTCCTGGTGCTGGGCCAGGCCGAAGGTGAAACAAATCTTGACAGACTGCGTATAATAAGAGAGTAACAAATGAATCAGTCGGGGCTGCTTGGTTTCGACAGGGAGGAATGCGTTATAGTTGCATGCCGAGACCGCATTAAATCTCGTAAACTTGATGCAAGCCATTAAACGGCAAAACAAACACAAATCAGGGCGTTTACGCCCTGGCTGCTTAATTACTAGTTAGTTAAGTAACTATCCCGGCGGGCCGCACCTCCGAGGCGCAAGGGGATAAAACAACATATCGGAGGACGCTATCAGGTAGGGGTGAGTAACCTGATCTAAGATAACACACAGGGGTTGCAGAGTTGCTTGGGTCTCCTGTAATCTGAATAAAACAACCGGGCTAAGCATGTAAACGAGGCTGTGACACTGAACTTTTTGGACGCGGGTTCGACTCCCGCCAGCTCCATACAATCTAAAAAGGAACTTGCTAACCGGTAAGTTCCTTTTTTAATTCCCGTTACTTCGCGTTACGGTGTTCCATAGCTTTCAAGTGCCAGTTAATATTACAACCCGGATAGTTATAACCCAGGAAATCGCCGACCATATCAGCAAAATCCAGCACCTGAGAGTCTTCTACCGCCACCATGCCGACTACAACCGTCGAGAAAGATTGCTGGTCAGAAGATTTAAACTCAACTACTGCCCAACAGTTTAACGGTTTGGTAGAATACGACATTTTAATTCTCTGATTTTTAGGTACGACATAAACTGCTTCCCAACTTGGCTGCGCGGGCATTATTTGCAAAACGTTCCCGTACATTGATTTCCTTTCTTAAGTGATGGCGAACTATAGCTTATATTGATTTTAGCAGGTTTTATCTACATTTGAAGCATGTGGACTGCCCAAATAATCAAATAGTATCCAATTTGAGTTCAAAACCACTTCGTTAGTTGTAAAGTAATTACATAATTCCTTAACACTAAGCCAATTTTTGCATTGAATCTTACAGAACCCGAAATTGGCCGGGAATTGCTTTTACTTGGTAGAAGCCCGAAATAAGCCCGGCGGATGGGTCATGTTGACACTACGGTTCTATTAATGGTGCTAAAGCACCTCGAAATCCCATTGCGTAACAATCCGGCTGAATTAGGTGGCATCTTATGAATAATCTTGGGCCATCCAGTTGGGGCAATTTAGGCCAGTTTATTTTCGGCAAGGTAGCCAGCACGGGGCTAAATACCCACCACCGGTAATTCCGTTCTTGATCGAAAAGCTTCTCTGCTATGATCAGAGGAGCCGCGGTTTAAATAATTTAAGCTTTACATAAATCCGCTGAACTATCCTGCTGCCAGGAAAAGCAAAAAACTAATCTGGCCGAGCCAGGTGCGCGGCTCTTGAAAGATCACCCTGGTTGGCCGGGATTTCGTACAAGCGGTCCACCCGGTAGTAGCTGTGCTCAACTGATACCAGACCGAGCATAGCGTGTTCTGCCAGCCTGACCCGGATCCATTCTCCATAATCCAGGCAATCAAACGCATCTATCTTTTGAAGGCTGCTAAAAAACTCCCAGACTTCGCCCTGCCCCGATTGGGTTGCTGGCAATTCGGTAACTGGTAGAGGTTGTTTATTGGACAGAGCCTTAAAAAAATGTAGCAGCCAGGGCGGAACCCAATTATCCTGGTCAAGCCCATTTTCTTCCAGCACGACCTTAATTTGTTCTGCTATACCTGGGTGTGCGCTGGATTTAGTTTCAGCCAGAGCAATTTTTAGTAATAATTCTGAGAATTCAGACATAATCCTGCTCCCTTTAGCATTGGCTTTTATGCTTTAAACTCTTGCGATACCCTGGTAGTCTTTGGCGGGAGGGCCCGGAAACGCCGTAATCATTCTTATGATTGAGCCATTGTCTGAATCTAAATGGAAGATTACCACGGCTGTGCCAAGTACAGTCTTGGACATGGTATTGTCTTTGGCAGGGTCGGTATAACTCCAAATGTAACCAGAACCAGCCTGAGTTACGTTACAGGTAAATCTGGCCTTGAAATCGTTCCCTTTGATTTTTTTCTTATCCGGCCAGGCCATTAGTGCAACGTGAGCCGCTTTTACCGCAGCTTTCATTTTAGCTTCATTGGCCCACCCGCTGGAAGAGTTAGTTGGAGGGTTAATCTTGGCCCGGGCTTTATGGGAATCTTCTGTCCCTTCCCAGCTATGTTCAAGCAGAGCATGTCCGCCGTCATCGTCATAGGTGCTTGGCTTATCCTTGTCAAATTTGCGCATAATAGTAGCTGCCCTGGATTGGGTGCGCATTATAAGTCGCATTACGGATTGGTTCCCGATCGTCTTTTGAAGCCGCAAGATATTGGGAGGAGTTAAAGGAAGGTTTTTGCCGAACAGTTGCTGCAGTTTTGTTTCGCCCATTTCCTGGTCACTTTGTAAGTTATCGGTTTCCGCTGCTTTACTCTCAAGTCCCTTTTTATCTAAGGGGAGCGGCAAGTGTTCATTTGTATGCTCCATAGATGAGGCGCCTTTCGGATCAGCTAAATTTATGTGAAGCCAAAAAAGGAGATAATTTAGAGGTGAAGAGATATTTTACTTAGGAAGGCAGATAAAGCTCCTAATTTTAGTATAACACAGTATATGGGTACAACCACAACATAGCGTGAAAGCACCAGGGGCAATGCAAAGTCAGTGGTAGAAAAGAAAAGAAAGAGTTGAAAGAAAAGACCTTTACAGTTAAGATTTTGTCGCCAAAACAACAATACAAAAAAGGTATCCTCTCATTTTTTCGGGGTTAAACTTATGTTCTACAAACTAAGATGCGTCATTTGTCTAATAAAGTTAGGCAAAAAATCTGATATAGCTGGTTTGTATAGACAATTTAATCATATGACTTAGTAGTACAAATATTCAACCGCGACTTTTTGAGAGGATACCTTAAATTTATGTAAAAGATTCAACGTCCCGGTCAATAATCAGCCTTTATTAGACTCAATGAATCTAATGGAAGACTGATTTTATCCTTGAAGATTTTTCTAGCGGATGGACAAAGTAGCCAGTACAGGCCAGGGCCGCTCGGCGCAGTTCGCCACCTTCGAGGGGTCCGGCTGGCTTAAAAGCATCATCCGGGTCCATTCGTTCAGCCACGTCAGCGCGAACCGGTACAATTTGAGTTTTGAAGCCTGCAGTCTTATTAGACTTGAAATTAACGCGTGGTTTAAGGTTCTCAGCCATAATTCAGTACGCCTTTCTACCTGTAGAGGTTTATTTTAGGCAAGTATACTGACTACTTTCGTTTTATTTCAACACTTTATTATACACTCTCGATATTGCCTGATAAAATAAAGTTTCAAAAATCCTCGCCACACCTTACTGACTTTTACAATTATTGGTGACAATACCGCAAATTCTCCTTATTTTGGTTTTAATATGGTATAACATTCCAGCCATCATTTTAACCCATTTTCACAGAAAGGATCAAGTCCATAATGCCCGACTTCCCAAAACTATCTCGTTTTCTATCATCACTTCTTATCTTGCTCATACTGTTGGATGCCTGTGGCGATAGCCCGCTACAACCTGCTCCTGCCTCTATGCCTGCTACTTCGGCGGCGTCTACCATTGTCACCACTGCCGTTAGCGGCTCACGCTCACCTGCGGTTGTGACCGTTGCCATTGTCACAACCGTAGATGAGCCCGTTACTGCTGCTGTTGCACCACCTACAGCGATTATCACCACGGCGATGACGACAACGGAAAAGGCGGCGGCAATTACCGTCGCGCAGCAGGCTACTACCGCGACTGCGCCTGAGACCACAACGGTTACCACAACGGAAGCGGTCACAACCATACCACCAGCTAAACCAACGGTTGAGGCAGTGGCCGGTCTTGGTAAAATAGTTTTCGAGATTGATGCCGATCTACCGGCGAACCAGGCTGAAATTATTCGTAAAGGGATTGCGCTGGCGCAGAAGGAATTAGGACTAGTGCCGGAATTTACCATTCAGGCCGGAAACAGTGTCGAACTACCGGTCAAAGTCGATGGCACTTTTGAACACGATTTTTCAGGAGTAGCCAATGGCAGTGGCATCCAGTATTATACTTCGGCCTCGGCCTGGAAAGACGATGACCTCAGGGGCCAGTATGCCACGGTAGTTCACGAGTATTTCCATATGGTCCAATATTACCTTGCTAAGACTTCCAACGACCCGGACTCCGGCGAGAATAGGGTTGATCGGGACGGGCCGCAATGGATTGGAGAAGGTTCGGCCAACTTTATGTCTGCCCGCGTGCTGGCGCGGGCTGGTATCTATCCATATGTCGATTACAAAAAGGAGGCACTCAATAGTGCAGTTACCTTGAAAATGCCCCTTAAGGAAGTGGAAACCGCTGCCCAGAAAACCTTAAATGAACCGGCAGCTTACGATCTGGGCTTTCTGGCCCTGGATTTTATGGATACCAAATACGGGAATTCCGAACAGAATCTGAAAAAATATTATACATTGATCGGAATTGGTACAAAATGGGAAGCGGCTTTCCAAAAGGCCTTTAATATTTCGATTGCCGATTTCTATAAAGAATTTGAAAGGTACCGTAGCGAAAAGTTCCCGGCGCCTTAGCCCAAATAGAACCGCGATCGGAAGTGGAATGTTAACCTACTTACCTAAATTTAGCGCAAAATTAGCCTGAAGGCACTTATAGAAAAGGCTGTGCTGGATACTTGGGTCGTCCGACCTTAAGGAAGGCTAATTTCGCTTCAAGCTACTCGCTTATAGCTATGGTGTAAACCTCCTAAAATTTGAAAGGGAATAATTTTTCCTTTGGTAAGTGGAGGAAAAGCCGTAGGAACAGGTAACGCTTGCTCAATTCCTTGATGAGGTCGTTCGTGGTTAAAATATTGGATATACTCTTTGAGGATGCGGTAGAGGTGCCG
>JAYSXP010000244.1:0-5212 GCA_043717125.1 Polyangiaceae bacterium
ATCCGCGCGCCCATCTACGTCGGTGGCGGTCAGGCGCACGGGCCCCGCCCGCGTGACTGGTCGTACCGGCCGCCGCGTCAGGTGCGCATCGGCGCGCTCCGCAGCGCCCTCTCGAAGTTCGCCAAGGAAGGTCGCCTCGTGGTGGTCGACTCCTTCGTGCTCCCCGAGATCAAGACCAAGGGCGTGCTCAACGCGCTCGCGACGCTGAAGACGGACAGAAAGACGATGATCGTCGACAACGCGTCGAACGAGAACCTTCGCCTCTCGATCCGTAACAGCCAGGATCACCAGTTCCTGCCCCCCGAGGGCGTGAACGTCTATGACCTGCTCCGGCACGACACGCTCGTCCTCTCCAAGGACGCGGCCAAGGCGCTCGAGCTCCGCTGCCTTTCTCGATCCACGAAAGAAGCGTGAAAAATGATGACCTCTGAAACCATCATCCGTCGGCCGATTTTCCTGACGGAGAAATCCAACATCCTGCGCGGTCAGAACCAGGTCGTGTTCGAGGTCCTCCGGGGCGCGAACAAGATCCAGATCAAGACGGCCGTTCAGAAGCTCTTCAACGTCAAGGTGGAGAGCGTCAACACCATGGTCTATCGCGGCAAGGATCGCCGCATGGGTCGCGGTTACGCCAAGATGCAGAACTGGAAGAAGGCCGTCGTCACCCTCGCCGAAGGCGAGAACATCGACTTCTTCGCAGAGAGCTCGGAGTCCTGAGATGGGCATCAAGAACTACAAGCCGACAAGCCCGGCGCGTCGCTACTACACCGGCTACGACTTCAAGGAGCTCACCCCCGGCAAGAAGCCGGAGAAGAAACTCACTGAAGGCCAGCACCGCACCGGCGGCCGCAACACGCATGGCCGTATCACCAGCCGCTTTCGTGGCGGTGGACACAAGCAGCGCTACCGCCTGATCGATTGGCGTCGTGGCAAGATCGGGGTGCCGGCGACGGTTGCCTCGATCGAGTACGATCCCAACCGCACGGCGCGAATCGCGCTCCTCAACTACGTCGACGGCGAGAAGACGTACATCCTCGCGCCGGACGGCCTGACGGTCGGCGACAAGGTCGTCTCGAGTCGCAACGCGGACATCAAGCCGGGCAACTCGATGCCGCTCCGGCACATCCCGCTCGGGACGATGATCCACAACCTCGAGATGCGGAAGGGCAAGGGAGCTCAGCTCGTTCGCTCGGCCGGCTCGGGCGCTTCGCTCATGGCGAAGGACGGCGACTACGCGCAGGTCCGTATGCCCTCGGGCGAGGTCCGCATGATCCACCAGGACTGCCAGGCCACCATCGGCCAGGTCTCCAACATCGATCACGCGAACGTCTCCCTCGGCAAGGCCGGCCGCACGCGCTGGCTCGGCAAGCGCCCGCACCAGCGCGGCGTTTCGATGAACCCGGTCGAGCACCCCATGGGCGGCGGCGAAGGCCGTACGTCCGGTGGTCGTCATCCCTGCTCCCCCTGGGGCCAGCTCTCGAAGGGTCTCAAGACGCGCAACAACAAGCGCACCGACGCCATGATCGTGAAGCGTCGCGGAACGAAGTGAAGGGTTAATTAGATGCCTCGTTCAATTAAGAAGGGCGCGTTCGTCGACGGTCATCTCATGGAGAAGATCGCCGCCGCTCAGGCCACGCAGTCGAAGAAGGTCATCAAGACCTGGTCTCGCCGCAGCACGGTCGTTCCCGAGGCCATCGGCCTCACGTTCGCCGTCCACAACGGTCGTAAGTTCGTTCCGGTGTTCGTCACGGAGAACATGGTCGGGCACAAGCTCGGCGAGTTCGCCCCGACCCGCACGTTCCACGGCCACTCTGGAGACAAGAAGGCCAAGGTCAAGCAGGGCGGAGCACCGCCGCCCCCGCGCTGATCGTCTTCTGATCGCTCCGCGCACACGCGCGGCTCGAGCGCAGTCTGCCGACCGTGGTGGGGCGTGTGCAACGCACACGACAAACCCTTCCGAAGGTCGGCTAGGCTGCGCTCGTGCGTTTGTGGGCGTTGTTCCGAGCGGGGTCCTTCGCGACGTGCGTGGCGCTCGCGGCTTCCGCCTGTGATAGCGGTCCCGAGATCACGCCTGCGTCGACCTTCGACGCCGAGGACGTGAACGCGCGGACCGTCGGCGGGCGCGTGCTTGCCGGCACCGAGCCGGTGCCGGGCGCCCTCGTTCGTATCGATGCGCTGCCGGGCTTCGCGAGCGACGCGAAGCTGGACGCAACCGCGGCAGGGATTGCCCGCTTCCCGCGGACCGACACCACCAACGCGGCGGGCGCGTATCGCTTCGCTTTCGGGCCGGTGAGGTACGACCTCTCGATTCGCACGGACGCCGAGCTGATCGTGTTTCACGAGCTCGGCGTGCGCGGCTTCGAGGCGACGCTCGGCTTCGAGGCGATCCCTTCGGGCTTTGCGGCGGAGCTCGTGCCCACCACCGACCCTCCGCCGCGGGCGGGTCACGCGGTCGCGTACTTCGTGAGCGGCGCCGATGCGCGGAGCCTTGGCGCGGGCTCTGCGACTCACCCGGTGAAATTTCGCCGCTTCGAGAGCACCGTGACACTGCACGCCGTCGAGTACGTCGCGATGCGTGGTCCCGCGGCGGCCGTCGCGGAGGGCAGCGTCGAGGTCGTCGTACGTGACGGAGCCGTGGTGACACCGACGGTTCCGATGACACCCGTCGCGACGACGTCGAAGGTCACCTTCGCGGCGACGCCGCCACCCGGCTTCAAGCTCGCGCCGCTCGAGGTCGAGATGGACCTGGGGCTCCGTACGAGTGCCGTCCCGGTCACGCGCCTGCTTCCGGGCGTGCCGCTCGAGATCGCGGTGGTCCAGGGCGCGCGGTACGCGGTGCGCGCTCGCGCGGTGGAGGAGGGCGGCGCCGCGACCGACTCCGGTCGCTTCCTCTTCGACCCGTTCCAGGGCGAGGTCGTCCTCGTCTTGCCGCCGCCAATCTCGGCGGAGGCACCGATCGACGACGACGCCGTCGCCACCGGGATGGCGAGCAGCACCCTCGGGCCGGTCACACTCGACGCGGGCGGCGTGCTCGCGGCGCGGCTGGGCAAGGGCGTGGTCGAGCACGTCCTCACGCCCGAGCGCGGCGTGGGTCCCGTGATTCGCGTCGTGACCTCATCACGCACGACGACGCTTCCCGATGCGACGGCCTTCGGCCTCGCGCGCCCCGTCGGCCGGCACGTCTGGACGCTCCAGCACTTTCCGACCCTGGCGCGCGTCGGCTACCTCGGAGGCGAGGACGGCCGTATCGGCCAGCCGTCGTGGACCTCGCGGCCGCGCGTGCTCGTCGTCCGGTGAAGGCTCACCAGGTCTCGCTCGCTCTCCTGTGGCGCGCGCAGTGCCCAGGTCGGTTCTGCCTGCATCCAGTTGTCCGTGGAGAGAGACGAGGGTAGCTTCGCTGCCATGGCTTCCTTGCGTACCTCGTTCGTGCCCGCAGTTCTCCTCCTCGCCGTCGCGATTCCCGCGTGCGGACTCATGGATAAGTTGAAGGGCAAGAAGGACGACGCCGGCGTGGCTGCCGCCGGCGACCCGGATGCGGCCGTCGCCGTCGAAGTCGCGGATGCCGCCCCCGCGTCGGACGCGGCCGTTGCCGCCGCGGCGCCGACCGCGTCGCCGCCGATCGTCGGCGCGTGCAAGGCCGGTGACCTCGCCGACTGCCAGAACAAGTGCGAGAAGCTGAAGAACCAGTCGAGCTGCGTGAACCTCGGGCTCATGTTCGCGAGCGGCCAGGGCGTCGCGCAGGACAACAACAAGGCGGCCACACTCTTCCAGGGCGCCTGCAACGGCAGCATCGGCTCGGGCTGTGAGCGCTTCGGTGTCGCGCTCCACAACGGGCTCGGCATCCAGGCAGATCTTTTGCGCGCCGCAGACACGTTCAAGAAGGGCTGCGACCTCAAGAGCGCATCTGCGTGCAACCAGCTCGCGCTGATGAACGTGCGCGGCGAGGGTGGCCCGAAGGACACAGTGAAAGCCGTCGCCGGTTTCCAGAAGGCATGCGACCTCGGAGACGCGTTCGGTTGCGGCAACCTCGCGAATCACCTCGCGAGCGGTGACGGCATCGCGCGCGATCCGGCGCGCGCCGCTGCGCTTCGCAAGTCGGCTTGCGACAAGGGCGACCAGCAGGCGTGCCGCGCGCTCGCGGCGGGGGACGCCGGCGCGCCGCCGTCGGTCGCGCCGCCGCCGGTCGCCCCGATCTCCTCGGGGACGCCGTCGGTCGCGGACTGCTCAAAAGCCCGGAAGATCCTGATGGATACATGCCTCGATGCCTGCGTCGCCAAGGCGAAGGAGAAGAACTTGAAGAAGGACGACGCCGAGCGTCGCCTCTTCTGCGAGGGGAGCTGCGTCGTCGTGGTGTCCAACGAGATGGCCAAGAACGCCGCCCTGGCGAAGTGCAAGGGTAGGTAGCGCGCGCTCACGCGTCGCGCGCGCTCGCGTCTGCGGCCGAGGTCCAGCGTGGCAGGAGGAGCAACGGGAGCGCGCTCATGACCGCGGCCGTCGTGAACGCGACGAGGAGGCGGGCGCGATCGGCGGTGAGGCCGCCCACGAGCCCGCCGAAGCCGACGGCCATCGCGTTCGCGCTGGTGAGGATCGTGTAGTCGAACCGCGAACGCGTCGAAGAACACGTCGCGCGATCGCCGCCGCGGCGATCGCCGTGACCGTGAACCGCAGCTATGCCGCCTGCGCGAGCAGCCGGATCGCGAAGGCCGCCTACGCATGCTGTGAGCGCCATCTGCAGAGCGAGGATGAGCCCACGCGTTCGCGGTCGGAGGCGAGGAGAGTCCGCCGCCTTCGCCCAGAGACCCTGAGCTGCCACGGCCGCTTTCGCCCCGAAAAAACGGCGATTCACGCGTAGCTGCATCCCCGTTCGCCGAGAACGACGGGGAGGTACTCCGTCGCGAAGCCGAACGGGATAGCCTGGGCCGTGTAGAGAAAGGCGAGCGCCAGCACGAGGGGTGTCGCTCGCCGTGTGGGTCGCGATGTCACGGACAAAACAACGCCCATCCTTCCAAGGTCTTTCCAGGCGGCCGCAAGGCCCACTATAAGCCATGACGATGACCTCGGAGGCAAAGCCGAGCGACACGGGCCGCGCGCAGCAAGCTGCGCTCGTGTTCCTGCATGGCTTTGCTCTCGACTCGCGGATGTGGCGGCGGCAGGTCGAGGCGTTCTCGTCCGAGTACCGCGTCGTCACGCTCGATCTGCCCGGGTTCGGAGC
>JAYSXP010000245.1:0-5207 GCA_043717125.1 Polyangiaceae bacterium
CTCGACGTCGAGGGAGGCTGGTACGCGATCGTGCGCATCCCCGACGTGAAGACCGACGAGGAGTGGACGCTCGAGCTCGTGACGCGCGACGCGGTGCACGTCCAGCCCGGGTACTTCTTCGACATGGGGCGCGGCGCCCATCTCGTCGTGAGCCTCCTCACCCCCGAGGCGACGTTCGCCGAAGGCATCACGCGCGTCGCCACGCGCGTGGCGGAGCGCGAATGAGGAGAGCGCTCGGGGTCCTCGGCACGCTCGCGAGCGCGCTCGCGCTCGCGAGCGTCGGCTGCGCGAAGGGCCAGCTCATCGACGTGGCGATGAGCGGCTCGGCGCGCGCCTCGTCGCATCGCGGGATGCACGTCGGCGACCGTACGATCATCGCCGGAGATCTCCATTGCCACGTGCTGCCGCCCGACGCGCCGTACCACGTCTCGCGCGAGCTCCCCGAGGTCCTCTCGCTCGCGAAGGACGAGTCGCTCGACTTCGTGGTCCTCACGCCGCACGTGCCCGCGCGCTTCTTCATGGATGACGAGCTCCGCGGCTGGGTGCTCCGGACGCAGCAGGACCTTCGCGCGCGCATCGCTCGTCTCGCTCCGTCGCTCGTCGTGATCCCCGGCTTCGAGTACACCGATCCACGCTACGGCCACCTGGGCCTCGCGTTCGCGGATCCGAGCGAGGTGCTCCAGGGCCTCAGCGCCGAGGACGCGAGCGCGACTCCCGAGCGCTTCTTCGAGCTCTGGGTCGCGCGGGGCGGCATCGTCACCATCAATCATCCGGTGAACCGTCCGCTGCCGGCGTCACCGTTCCACGAGCTCGCGAGCGATCTGTCGTGGCGCGGCTTCGCCGGTGGTCCCGTTCCTCCCGAGATCGCGTGGGTGTCGAGCCACGCGCAGACGCTCGAGACCTTCAACACGACCGTCACCGAGCTCCGCGATCTGTTCGTCGTCGGCGAGGAGGATCGTTCGCTCCGCGAGGCTGCGCATCTCGCAGACCATGTCGCGCGCACGCAGCGCCGCCGCTTCGCCGCGGTAGGCGGCTCGGACAGCCACGGTCACTGGCTCCGCGCGACGACGTTCGTCCTTGCGAACGAGCGCTCCGCTCAGGGCATCCGCGACGCACTTGTCGCAGCTCGGACCTGCGTTCGAGCCCCCGAGGCATGCACGCTGGAGGTACGGCCCGCGGGCGGGACCTGGGCGGGGGTCGGCGACGCGATCACGACCCTCTCTCCCGAGCCGACGACGAGGTTCGAGGGCCGTGCGACCGGCGACGACGTGACGTTCCTCGTCAACGGCGCGATCGCCGGCACCGCAACCAGCGGCACCGTCGCCACCTTCCCGGTCCCGAACGGCCGATGCGCGATCGTCCGCGCGATCGTGGGGCGAAGTTGGTCCTCGGGAATCTACGTCAACTGTTTCTGACCTTTGGCAATGCAGCCTTACACTCCTCCCGTGGCGCCCTCTCCTCCGCAGAACGTTCGCGTCGTGGAGCCAGTGCCGTTTGCACCTTCGCCGCGACAGCGTCTGCGCTCGTTCATGAAGCGCCACGGCCGCAAGCTGTGGTGGCTCCACTCCGCCTACGCGCTCGGGCTCGGCATCACGGTCGTCACCTTCGCGCAGAAGGGCTTCGATCACGCGCGCTGGCTCGCCGTGACGGCCTCGGCCGCCTGGCTGCTCGTCGTCCTCTTCTTCCGCCTCTTCGGCTCGGGGCGGCAGCAGTCACATGCCCATGCGGCGCCGAAGGTGAAGCTGCGGTTCTTCGCGATGACGTACGCGCTGAAGAACCTCTACCAGGGGATGCTCTTCTTCCTCCTGCCGTTCTACTGGAAGTCGACGACGTTCGAGTCGTCGAACGCGTGGTTCGTCGTGCTGCTCGGGGCGTGCGCGCTGCTGTCGACGCTCGACATCGTCTTCGACCGCGTGGTCTTCAAGTTCCGCGCGCTCGCGTCGGTGTTCCACGGCGTCGCGCTCTTCGGCTGTCTGGTGCTCATCGTGCCGGCCCTCTTCCCCGACACGCGCACGCTCACGTCGCTCCTGACCGCGACCGCAATCACCGTCGTCGCGTTCTGGACGATTCACATGGACCTGGAGATGCTGCGTGACAAGCGGTGGCTCGCGCTGTTCGCAGCCACGCTCGCCGGAGCGATCGGCATCGCGTACCAGGGCCGCACCGCGATCCCTCCGGTGCCGATGTACCTCGCGCACGGCGCCGTCGGTCCGATGCTCCTGCCCGACGGACGGCTCGGCATGGAGGTCCGCGAGCTTCACCCTGGCGTCATCGACAAGCTCATCGCGATCACGGACGTGGTCGTGCCGGGCGGCAAGGGCGATCGGCTCACCCACGTGTGGCGGCACGACGGAAACGAGGTGCATCGCGCCACCGAGTCCACGCTGCACGTGCCGGCCGCGGGCGAGAGCAAGGACAAGGGCACCATTCGTCTGCGCTCGGCGCTCACCGACCGCCAGCTCCCGACGCGCCTCGTCGGAAACTGGTCGATCGACGTCGAGACCCAGGACGGGCAGCTCGTGGGCCGGGTGAGCTTCACCGTCCTCGACTGATTGCGCTTCGTCCGTCACGCCTTAATGTGAGGCGACATGACGGACACGGTAGCCAGGATCGGACGAGCTCGAGCGCTGGTCCGCTACTTTCGCGACCGCGAAGCATCGCTGCTGGGAAAGCTCTTCGTCCTCGCGGCGCTCGTCTACGTGGTGAGCCCGGTCGACCTCATTCCGGACGCGATCCCGATCGTGGGCTGGCTCGACGACGTCGGCGTGATGGGCCTCGCCGTCGCATGGATGTGGAGGGTCGTCGGCCGCTATCGCGAGGCGCCGGTTGCCCCTAGCGGTCACTTGGCGAGGAACGCGAGCACGCCGCTGTAGGCCATCGAGAACGTCGTGTCGCTGACGGGCTTGTCGTCGTTCCACGTCGCCGAGACGCACGCGGACTTCGCGCCCTTCGTGACCCACGTAGTCATGCTGATCACGCCGGGCTCGCTCCCGCCCTTGTAGGCGATCCGATCCCAGTCGCTCTTCTTCGCGACGCCCGGGTTGATGCCCATGAGCGGTAAGTCGTGGACCTTCGCCATGAATGCGCAGAGCTCGACGGGCGTGAAGAACCACTCGACGTCGAGCGCGGTGACGCCCTTCGGATAGTCCTCCGCGCGAGGCAAGGGCACCTTCGCGACGTCGTCGAGCATCGCGGTGCGCTGCGCGGGCGTCGCCTTGCGGAAGCGCTCGAGCAGCGCCTCGTTGCCCTTCGACTTCAGCCGGAACATGTCGGCAGTGGTGAGGAACGGGCGAAAATTCGCCGATCCGTAGCGGTCGAGCGAGGCGCGTCCGAGCAAGTGGATCAGGGCGTCGGTCGCGGTGTTGTCGCTGATCGAGATCATGAGCGACGCGAGCGTCTGCACCGTGATCGGCGTCGAGACCGGCCACCCTTGCAGGATGCCCGAGGGCAGCGAGATCGACCTCGCGCCGAGCGCAACGACGCGGTCCCACGCGAGCTTGTTCTGCTTCTCGATCCGCTCGCGGAGCTCGACGAGCACCGCGAGCTTGAACGCGGAGCCGACGGCGAGCGCGTCGCCCTCCTTCTCGTGAGCGAGCGTCTTGCCGTCGGCGAGGACCGTGAAGGCAACCTTGCCGGGAAGAGCGCGAAGCGGCGCGACGGCCTCGTCGAGCGTCTTCGCCGCGGTCGTACCGGGCCGAACGAACAGCGTCTCGATCTTGCCGTCGGCGAGGGCGATCGTCGCGTCCCACGTCCCTCGCTCGAAGGTGACCTCGTACATGCGGGGGTCGGCGGTCTCGTGAACGGCGCGGAAAGGCCCCGACGCGGCGAGGACCTGTTGCGTGACCTCCTCGAGCTTCGTGAGGGGCACCGCTTTCAGGAACGCGGGCTGAAACCATGCGGGGTCGGCATGCGGCTCGGTGAAGAGCTTCTCGAGCAGCAGTTTCGGCGTCATGGCGAGCGTCGGGTCCGCGGGGGCAATCAGGGTGGGCGCGGCGGTCGGAGTGGGGGGCGTGCTCGGCGCCGGTGGGAGGTTCGCGCTGGGCATGCCCGGCCCGCAGCCGAGCAGCGCCAGTAGAACGAGGGGGCGCGCATGGTTCATCGCGCCGGAAGGTTAGCCGAAGCCCCGGCGTAGAAGCTTGGTGCTTCGGCTCATTGGCCGCGCGCGAACGTAGGCGCACCTTGCGCCGGCGCACAAAAGCTCTACCCTCCCGTATCGCGCTCATCACCCGGCGCGCCGTGAACGCAACACCCGCTACCTGGAGTCGAGAATGAACTACCCCCCCAACGGACCTCCTGGTGGCTACGGCGGCCCTCCGCCCGGCGGATACGGCCCCCCTCCCGGCGGATACGGTCCGCCGCCTCCTGCGCCTGGAATGGGCGGTGGCTACGGCGCGCCGATGGGCGGCATGGGGATGATGCAGCCGCACGCACCCTTCGGCGTCGATCCGATGACCGGCATGCCGTTCTCGGACAAGTCGAAGATCCTGGCCGGGCTCCTCAACATCGGATGTGCATTCATCGGCATCGGCGGGGTTGGCCGCTTCTACACCGGTCACATCGGCCTCGGCGTCGCGCAGCTCCTTTTGGGCTGGGCGACGTGCGGAATCTGGCCGATCATCGACGGCATCCTGATGCTGATGGGTAAAGTCCCCGACGCGACGGGCCGCCCGCTGCGCGACTGACGCTACTAGGACGGACCTTCGACGCCCTGCACGTGAACCACGAGGGTCCGCGTGTGGGGCGCCTCTCTATGCTCCCAGAGATAGATTGCCTGCCACGTCCCCAACGCCAGCCGTGCGCGACTCACGGGCACGACCTCGCTCGTCTTCGTGATCGATGCGCGTAGGTGCGCCGGCATGTCATCGCGTCCCTCGGCGTCGTGCTCGTATGCGCGTGCGTCCTCGGGCGCCATCCGCGCCATCCACTTCGAGAGATCGCGCAGCACGGCGGGGTCGGCGTTCTCCTGGATGACGAGCGACGCGCTCGTGTGCTGCACGAAGACCGTGCACAGGCCAGTGATGACACCGGAGGCGGCGACGACCTCCTGCACCTTGCGTGAAACGTCGACGAGCCCGCGCCCGCGCGTCGGAACGTGGAGGATGTCTTGGTGGACCTTCACGGGGACGAACCCTAGCCGAAGCCCCAAGCCCTCACGTGGAGCGAAGCGGCCCCGATCCAGTCTCAACGGATAGTTCTCTGTCCATGGG
>JAYSXP010000246.1:0-5204 GCA_043717125.1 Polyangiaceae bacterium
TCCGGGATCTCTCCGCTTCCACGGCTCGAGCGCTGCGCGCTCTGAAAGCCCTGCGACGTGAAGATCTCCGTGTCGCCCGTCGCATCGACCGCGTGCGCCGTCGGGACAATCACCGCGGTGTGGCGCCCCGTGCCGTCCGGCAAGACGGTCGGATAGGCCTCGAGCAGTCGCTTCGTCACGGCCTCGGCGGTCTTGATGCGCGCATCGCGATCGTGCACGAGCATCGCGTCGACGACCTTCGCGAGCTCGTGGGGCACCCACGGAGCAGCGTCGTGCAGGAGCTTGGGGCGCGACGTGAGGATGCCTACGATCGTCCCGTGGTAGCTGCCGCGATCGGCGAACGGCGGCGCGCCGGCGAGAGCCTCGTAGAGTACGGCGCCAAGCGACCAGATGTCCGCGCGACCGTCGGTGTCGTCCTTGCCTTCGGCTTGCTCGGGCGACATGTAGAGCGGCGTTCCGATGGGGGCGCCGCTGCCGGTGATGCGGGCGCCGCCGGCGTCGTTCAGCAGCTTCGACACGCCGAAATCGAGGAGCTTCACGAGGAGCGAGCCGTTGTCGCGGGTCGTGAGAAAGACGTTGGCGGGCTTCAGGTCGCGGTGGATGACGCCTGCCGCGTGGGCCTTCTCGAGGCCGCGCGCCATCTGGTGGCCGATCATCACGCAGGTCGTGAGGTCGAGCCGCTTGTCGCGCTCGAGGCGGCTCTGGAGATCCTCGCCGGGGAGGTGCTCCATGACCATGTAGAGGCCGACGCGGGCGTCGGCTCCGACGTCGAACACGTCGACGATGTGCTCGCTCTGGATCTGACCGAGGGCGAACGCCTCACGACGGAAGCGAGCGACGATGAGCTCGCTCTCCTTCATCGTCTTGTCGATCAGCTTGAGCGCGACCTTCTTGCCGAGACCGAGATGGACGGCCTCGCACACGACGCCCATGCCGCCGATGCCGAGCACGCGACGCACCTCGTACTTCCCGCCGACGGCGAGTCCTACGAGTGAGCTGTACGTCGCCGCCATTCTAGCTTTGTCTCCGCGCTCGGCCCGAGCCAGCGGCAGCCTCCGAGCATAGCTTCGAAAGGCGACTGACCCACCCATCACGGGCGCCTATTGATACGCCGAAGAGCTCCCGTCTCTACCTCGGGAAATTCACTGAAAAAGCGAATAAATACCGCGACAAAGACCTGCTGCGTGGTGTGGCTGCGCATACGCGCGCGTGCGTCTCTGTAGGTGCCTTCGCGCCTTGCGGCCGCGGGTCAGTCCAAACCGTCGGTGTTGCTCTCGGCGGCGCGGAGGTCCTCGTCCTGCTCGGCAGGCGCGTCGTAGATGGCGCCGTAGAAGAGCGGCCCCATCACGGGGACCAGCACCACGAAGCTCCAGAGAATTTTCTTCGCGGTGCTGCCCCGCGCCTTGGTCCAGAGGTGGAGGGCGCAGAGGACGCTGATCATCTCGAGCGCCCAGAAGGTCCATCCCGGCATACCCCCAAGCTGCGGACGCCCCGAGGGCCGTCAAGCTGGATCGCGCGGTAGCCGGGGTCAGTCCTCGTCGGCGCGGAGCTTGGCGAGGACCGAGAGATCTTCGAGCGTCGACGTGTCGCCCGTCGTCGCGGTGCCTGCGGCGACGTCCTTGAGGAAGCGGCGCATGATCTTGCCCGAGCGCGTCTTCGGCAGGGTGTCGGTGAAGCGGATCGCGTCGGGGCGCGCGAACTTCCCGATCTCATTGTCGATGTGGTGCATGAGCGAGTCCTTCAGCGTCTTGTCCGCCGCGAAGCCCTGCTTCACGGTGACGAACACGACGAGCGCCTGGCCCTTGAGCTCGTCGGGGCGACCGACGGCCGCGGCCTCGGCGACGGACGGGTGACTGCTCAGTGCGCTCTCGATCTCGGCGGTGCCGATGCGGTGCCCCGCGATGTTGAGGACGTCGTCGATGCGACCGACGACCCAGAAATACCCGTCCTCGTCGCGGCGTGCGCCGTCGCCGGTGAAGTAGACGCCGGGCATCTGGCTCCAGTACGCCTCACGGAAGCGCGCGTCGTCGTTGTAGAGCGTGCGCGCCATCGAGGGCCAAGGCTTCTTGATGACGAGCTTGCCGCCCTCGTTCGCCTTGCACTCTGTGTTGTTGTCCTTGACGACGGCGATGTCGACGCCGAAGAGCGGAAGCCCCGTCGCGCCTGGCTTCGAGAAGCACGCGCCTGGGAGCGTCGTCAGCATGATCGAGCCCGTCTCGGTCTGCCACCACGTGTCGACGATCGGGCAGCGGCCTCCGCCGACGACGCGGTGGTACCAGGTCCATGCCTCGGGGTTGATCGGCTCACCGACGGAGCCGAGGAGGCGCAGGCTCGAGAGATCGGCCTTGGCGGGCCACTCGTCGCCGGCCCGGATGAACGCGCGAATGGCGGTCGGCGCCGTGTAGAGGACCGTGACGCCGTGCTTCTCGATGATGTTCCAGAAGCGACCCCAGTCGGGCGCATTCGGCGCGCCCTCGTACATCATGCAGGACGCGCCGCACGAGAGCGGGCCATAGACGATGTAGCTGTGGCCGGTGACCCAGCCGACGTCGGCGGTGCACCAGTAGAGGTCGTTGTCCTTCAGGTCGAAGACGAACTTCGACGTGACGTGCGCGCCCGCGAGGTAGCCGGCACTCGTGTGGAGGACGCCCTTCGGCTTGCCCGTGGAGCCCGACGTGTAGAGGATGAAGAGCGGGTGCTCGGCGTCGAACGCGGCGGGGCTCTTCGCGAGCGCGAGCGCCTTGTCGCTCGGCTTGCGCTCGAGGAGGTCCTCCCACCAGACGTCGCGCCCTTCCTTCATCTGCACGGGCGCGAGCTCGTGGCCGATGCGGCGTAGGACGACGACGTGCTCGATCGTCCTGGTCTTCTCGAGGGCGACGTCGGCCATCTTCTTGAGGGGGACGACATTGCCGCGGCGCCAGGCGCCGTCCTGCGTGAGGAGGACCTTCGCTCCGCAGTCGTTGATGCGCTCGCTGAGCGCATCCGAGCTGAAGCCGCCGAAGATGACCGAGTGCGTGGCGCCGATGCGTGCGCACGCGAGCATCGCCACCGCCGTCTCGGGCACCATGCCCATGTAGATCGCGATGCGATCGCCGGGGACGACCCCCATGTCGGTGAGCGCGGCCGACAGACGGACCACCTCGCGATGGAGCTCGAAGTACGTGAGCGTGCGGACGTCGCCGGGCTCGCCTTCGAACACGATGGCGGCGCGGGTGCGCGCGCTCGTCGTGAGGTGACGATCGAGGCAGCTCTCGCTGACGTTGAGCGTCGCACCGACGAAGAACTTGGCGTGCGGCAACTCCCACTCCTGGAACTTCGTCCACGTCTTGCGGAAGACGAGGTCCTGCGTGTTCTCGCGCCAGAACGCCTCCGGATCTTCGAGCGACAGCTCGTACATCGACGTGTAGGCCGCGTGCGACTGCACGAGCGATTTCGCCGAGAATTCCTCGGAAGGCGGGAAGCGACCCACTTCCTTCTGGTGCGATTCGATGCTGTCGCTCATGGCGAACTTGTCTATCGTTTGTGCGTGCGGCCGCCAAGAGGCGGCGCCCCGCCTCAGCCGATGGCTTTGCACCGGCCGCGCGCGGTCACGGCCGCGTCGGGCTGCGGGAAAGAGCTACGCCGGTGTCCGCTCGACACGGTGCGCCGGCGCGAGGAGGCCGGCGCCTTCGAGGATCGTTCCGATCGCATGGCCGAACACCGGGAAGAGCCCGGGAGCGAGGGGGAGGAGATTGACGACGAGGTCGAGCGAGCTGTCCACGAGCGCGCGCGTGCGCTGTTGCTTCGGCGAGGTGTCGTGGATGAAGTAGAGGATGACGCCCATGTGCAGGCTCCACAGGGCGAGGACGAGAACCCTTCGTGCGGCAGCATCGAGCATCGCCAGCTCGGGGGCAGGGCTGACGGCGCGCTCGAACACGTCGATGCTCTCTTCGCGAATCGTGCTCGTCTGCGCGCCGAAGATCGAAGCCGCTGCGGACGGGTCCGCGATGCTGCGGAAGAGAGCAGCGAGGAGCTTGCGGTCGCGAGCGAGGACGTCGATCCGGGCGTGGAACGCGACGCCGAGGCGCGCGCGGAGGTCGTTCGTGGTCGCGAACACGGCTTCGGCCTGCGCGGTGCTACGTGCCTGCGTGCGCTCGTAGTAGGCGAGGACGAGGGCCTCCTTGGAAGGGAAGTAGTAGTACGCCGCACCGAGCGCGACGCCGGCGGCGGCGGCGACGTCGCGCATGGTCGTCGCATCGAAGCCCTTCTTCCGGAAGAGCGAGAGCGCGGCCGCATGGATGCGGTCGCGCGTCTCCTCACCCTTCGCGCCTTTGGTGGGCTTGGGCTTGGGCTCGGACTTGGGGCGACGGGGCATCAGCGGTAGGCGTGTCGTGGTGCGTGCGAGGCGTCGGCGAGGTGTGGGATGCGGCAGGCGCCGTCCTCGTCGCAGCGGGGTTTGCGGAAGAGCGTCGCGATGCGACGGCGCTGCGACGATATCGCGACGAAGAAGCGTTCGGCGAGCGGCGCGAGCTCGGGTCCGCTGAGGCGGTAGGACCACTCGCGGTAGTCGGCGAGCGCCCACATGGCGACGAGGAAAGCGGCGGGGCCGATCCATACGTCGCCCTCGTCGCTGACGACCACGAGCTCCTCGCCGAGCCAGGGCACCGCGCCATATCGCTCGCGTGCCTCGGGGGACTGACAGGAAAGGAGCTCGAGGGGAACAAGCGTGCGACTCCGCGCGAGAAAATCGACACATCGCAGGCAGAGCGCGCACGTGCCGTCGTAGAGCACGGTGAGGCGGTTCATGGGGATTTCAGGTCGATGCGGCGGCGTGGACGGGCTGGGCAATGGGACTCGACCACGCCGGCGCAGGGGAGGGCATCGGCAGGCGCATCTGCGGGGCGACGGGCGGCGGGAGCACGGCGAGCTGGCTGCGGCGACGGATGCGGAAGAAGAGGTACATGTTGAAGAAGTGCATGATGCCGAGAGAGATGAGAAGCGCGCCGAGCTTCCACGCGAGGACCTCCGCGGCGTCGACCGCCGTGTTGGCGCCGTAGGCCTTCATGATGAGGGCGGCGTAGCCGAGATTGAGGAGATAGAAGCCGACCACGAGGAGACGATTCACGGCCTCGGCCATCTTCGGCGTGTCCTTGAAGACGTCCTCGAGGAAGACGGCGCCGCTCCGGAAGAGGACGCGCGCGAGGCCGATGGTCAGGCCGATGGCG
>JAYSXP010000247.1:0-14951 GCA_043717125.1 Polyangiaceae bacterium
TGATCGTTCTGGAGCGACTTCACCTCGGCGTTGCACGCGGTGAGACGCGCCGACTCCTTCTTCTTCGCGCGCCTGTCGGTGAGGAAGGTGTCGGCCTCGCCGGCGCTCTTGCCGTTCGCGAGCGAGAGCGCGTAAGCGCACATCGACAGCTCGTGCTCGGGGTCGTTCGAGAACGCGGTGCGGAACGATTGCTGCGCGCCCGACACCTCGCCGAGATGCTCGAGCACGACGCCGAGCGAATACGGCGGCGACGGCGACTTCGGAGCGAGCTCCGAAGCGGCCTGGAACTGCTTCTTCGCCGTGGCGAGGTCGCCCTTGAGCCACGCCTGCCAGCCGGCCTCGTAGGCGCTCTTCGACGAGCCCTCGAGGCCGGACGTCCCTGCCCCGTCGACGACGCCAACCTGACCGCCCTGGCTATCCGTGACGACGCCACCCGCGCCACCGTCACCCTTGGGATAGTTGACCGGCTTGTCGCCGCCGCACGCCGGCGCCACGAGTGACGCGGCGGCCATCGAGACGGCGAGTAGCCCGAGGCCGCTCATCCGGACGGCTGCTTGCTTGATGCTACGCATGTCGTGATCCTCTCAAGGAGCCGCGGGAAGCGCCGAGGCGTTTCCCTTTGGAGGCGGCAGCGCCGCGAGGCCCGGCCGCGTCTGGACGTACTGACGCGGCGAATAGGTGAGCTTCGTCGCCCCCTTGTTCGTCGGGTCGGGGGTCGACGTGACGTATTCGGCCATCTTGGCGTCACCGCCGGAGATGATGTCCGTGTAGTACGCAAGCCGGCTCACCGCGCGCGAGAGCTGCGGATTGCGGATGTTGTACTTGCGCGCGTAGGCGACCGCGGAGGCGTAGCGCTTGACCATGACCTGGTCGGCGCCGTCGAGCTCCTGCTGCTTTTTCTGCCGCCAGAAGTCCTGCTTGCCGTCCTCGATCTTGTCTGCCGTCTCTTCGAGCTCGGGCCGGCCGCTGTCGCGGAGCGTCTTGAGGAACGCCTTCTCCTTGGCGGTGAACAGCTCGTCGTTCTTGAGGACCATGTTGTAGAGGCCGCTACGGAGCGTGTCGTAGATCGCGCCCTGACGCGCGATCGCCGTCGGCACCCACTCGAGCGACTCGTACTTTTTGATCATCGCGTCGAGCTGGAGATCCCACTTCTCGGCCTCCGTCGCGTTCGTCTGGTACCTCCCCTTGCTCTTGAGCTTGGCCTTACCGTCGGGCCCAATGACAGGCTTCTTCGTCTTCGCGTCGACCTCGACCTCGCCGAAGATGTCGTTCACGTTCCGCGCGTACTTGTGCTTCGCGGGATCGTCGAAGCTCGCGGTGATCGCCTCGTCGAGGCCGGTGAACTCCGCTTCCGCCGCATAGTCGACGTACGGCGACTGCTGAGCCTCGCTCTTGTTGTCCTTGACCGGGGCCTTTGCGCGGTAGCTGTCCCACGCCGCCACGGTGCTCTTGAACCAGCCGCGGTAGCCCGTGTCGCCACCGGACTTCTTCATCTTGGCGATCGCCCACGCCGCCTCGACGACGTATTTTGCAGCGCCCGGCGCCGCGCGCTGGGACTGGTAGTAGCTCGTGAGCGCGCCCTCGGCGCCGAAGCGCGTCTGGCGGTTCTGGCCCGTGTCGCCCGCCGTCGGGCTCCACTGCTTGTAGTCGTAGCTCGCGACCGTGTAGTCCGCGTTCGCCTTGTCGTCTGGCGTCGGGTTCTCCTTGAGGAGGATCCGGTAGGCCGACATCATCTTGTCGCGCTGACCGAGGTTTGCGTAGAGGATCATCGCGTTCTTCGCGTTCTCCCGGCGCTTCGGCGAAGGGAACCGCTCGTTCGACGCGACCTTGTCGTAGGTCTCCGCGGCACGCTGGTAGTTGAAGAACGAGTAGTAGGTCTCGCCGAGCGCCGAGTAAGCGTCGCCGAGGAACCCGATGCGCTCGGTGTACTTCTTCGGATCTGCGGCCGTCTTCGTCTTCGGGTCGCCCTTCTGGAGAGCGTTGAGCCGAGTCTCGGAGCCGTAGTCGGAGATGAAGAGGTTGTAGAGCTGGATCGCCTTGTTGTACTCGCCGATCTGCTTGTACGCGTACGCGGCGTTCATGGCCGCCTCGGGCGCCTCGTCGCGACCGGGAGCGGCGGCGAGCGCGGACTCGTAGAGCTCACCGGCCTTGCGCCACGTGTCACGCTTCTCTGGCGCATCGGGGTTGACGCACTTCTGTCCGAGCTTCGCGCCGCACGCCTTCTCGAACTGCTCGCGAGCGCGGAGGAAGCCAGCCTCCTGGATCGTCGGGTTGATGATCGACCCGGCCTTGCCCGCCTGCTCCGGATTGACGGCGCACGTGTGCGCCTTCTCTTCCTCGGCGAGCTTGATCGACTGCTGGGCGTCGCGCTCGAGGTTGCTCATCGTGATGAGCTTCTCCCACGCCTTGTAGCCGAGCTCGTCCTTGCCGCAGTGCTCCTTCCACATCGGCGTGAAGCGCGCGCGCGCCTCGGCGAACTGCCCGTAGAGGAAGTACTGCTCGGCGACGTAGTACTGGTAGTCGTTCGAGCGGTGCTGGATGTCGAGGCTCGCAGGGACGATCTTGACGTACTCGTCGCGCGCCGTCATCGACTGCAAGACCACGCCCGGGATCGGATCGCGGAGGGGCTTGTTGTTCGCCAGGTCCGGGCCATCGAACTTCACTTCTTCGCGCTTCTCGACGCCGGGCTGGCCGGCCTCTGCGCGCTGGTACGCAAGGTCGCGGTCGACGTCGCTGACGTCGACGACGAAGAAGCCCGCGTTCTCGAGGTACTTGTCGTCCTCGTTGGAGTCGCGCACGTCGATGGCGGCGGCGAGCGCCTCGTCGACGTCCTTCTTGCTCGGCTCGGGGTATGCCTTGCCGGCGACCTTGTGGAGGACGACCTGGATACGGACGTACTGGCGGCGCGCATCGGCGAGCCAATAGCGGCTCTCGTAGGCGTCGGGCGCGTTCTCGTCCTGCTTCAGGTAGCCGAACCAGCCGATGCCGGCGAGCTTGTACTCGGTGGCGGCACGCGACAGGAGCTCGAGCTGGCGACCGGGATCGCTCGTCTCGCTGGCGGCCACGAGGCCCGCTTTGCCGTTGTTCGTGTGCTGCGCGGCCGCCTGACGGAGACCGCCGCGCACGAGGCGCTCGGCGTTCTGGATCGCGGCGGGGTTGTCCTTGTTCGCGTCGACCCAGGGCGTGTTGCCGATGTAGTTCGCGAGCTTGGTGCGCGCCTCGAGCGCCTTTTGCGCCGTCGCGTCGTGCTCGGGCGTACCCGGCCGCTTGGTGAGGTTGAGCTGGTCGTACGTCTCCGCAATCGAGTTCTGCGTCTCGGGCGCCGACGGATCCATCAGCCACTTCGAGAGCATCGTCTCGTAGACCTCGACGGCGTTCGCGTACTGGTTGAGCGACCGGTACTCGAGCGCGAGCGCCTTGTAGATCTCGATCGTCCAGGGCTTGTCCTGGGGAATGATCTTCGGGTCCTTCACACGATCGATGCCAACGTGGAGCTTCTTCTCGGCGACGTCAGGGCGGGGCTCGGTGTCGAGGATATCGGGCCGCATGATGTACGGCTCCCACTCCTCCGGTCCCTTGAAGTCGACGTTCGTGAGCGAGCCGGCGATGTACGTGTAGGCCTCGCTGCGGAAGTCAGCGCCGGTGTCGCCGGTAATTTTCTGCTGCTCGTCGCTGTAGTTGAGGAGCTCGACGAAGCGCTTCGTAGAATCCTCGTAGCGCTGCTGCTTGAAGAGCGCCCACGAGTACTTGTAGAGAGCGACGCCGAAGAGCGGCGGCTTCTTCCACTTCATCGACTGAACGTAGGCCGACGACGCGCGGTTGTAGCCCCAGACGCTACCCGGGTCTTCCTTGGTCACGCCGCTGGCGAAGTCGAGCTGGTCGAACTCCCAGTTGCCGATCTGCCACCAGATTTCCGCGACGTACTTCGGGTCCTCGCCCTGACGGAGCGCCGTCTGCGGGATGTACTGGCAGGCGCTTCGCGAATCTCCCGTGTAGAACGGATCCTGGAAGACCGTCTCCGGGTTGGTCTTCCGCGGCGACTTCGCGTCCTTGTACTTGTTGCGCCAGGCCGTCCAGAACGCCTCCTCGTGGTCCTGAGGCATCGGCTTGATCGTGTCCTTCTCGGGATCCTTCGGATCGGGCGGAGTCGGATACGGGTAGTGGTTGATGCAGACCAGCGAGCGCCAAACCTGCATCGCCTCGGGAATGCGGCCCGAGTCGTTCAGCGCGTGTCCGAGGAAGTAGTAGATGGCCGCGATCTCTCGGTACTTCGGGTACTCGTTGATGACGCGCTTGTAGAGGCGGATCGCGTCCTTCAGGGCGATCTCGACCGGGTCAGTCGCCTCGTCGGAGCGCGCGCGCTCTTCGTAGAGAGCGGCGAGACGGTACATCGCGTCGGGCGTCGCCTCGGGCTGCGACCGGGGCCCCTGGTAGATGGCGATGAACTCTTCGAGTCGCTTGATCGCGATCTCGCGTGCCTTCTTCAGCTCGGCCTTCTCGATCGCGATCTCGCGATCGAGGCCGGAGAGGACTTCCTTCTTCTTCGACTCGTAGTGGAGGCGAATGATCGTCGTCACGGTGTCGCGGTAGTCCTTCGCGCCCTTCTCGTACGCGTCGACCTCTTCCTTGAGCGCACCGAGCGCCGCGACCTGCGCCGGCGTGGGAGGAGGCGGCGGCGGGTTCATCTTGCGCGCCACCGGGGCGCTCATGGACGGCGACGTGTCCACGCCACCGTCGCCGGTGGCCACCGCGCTCGTGCCGGCATCACCCGTCGAATTCGAGGATGTCGTAGAAGACGTCGATGGTGTCGGCGCGCCGGCGTCGGCTCCCGTGATGCCCTTGGGCGCGGGCGTGGCAGCGGGCTTGGCGGGCGCCGGCTTCGCGGGCGCGGGCTTGGCGGGCGCCGGCTTGGCAGGCTGCGCGGAGACGCTGGAGACCGCGCCGGGCAACGCGACCGCGGACGCGATCAGAGCTGCGAAGAAAGCCTTCTTCATGGTGGTGTTCATTCGCGTGCTCTCACTGCTTACCGGAGGGCTTCGACGCGTCACCCGTGTCGTCGAGGACCTCACGCAACTCCTCGTCGAGGAGCTGCTCCTCGCGCGCGCGCTCCGTCTGGAGGTTGTGGACGCGATCGAGCTCCTCCTCGCGAACCTCCCACGCCTGCTCGGTGATACCGACGTCGGCGCGGAGGATGATCCCGCGAAGCTTGTCACGGGCGAACCCGAAGTTGCGCTTCGCCACCTGACCCACGAGATCATGGGCTTCCACGTCGTAGGCGCCAAGCGTCATGTTGAAGCCGTTGATCTTGACGCGCTCCGCCTCGACCTTGTTCTGCACCTCGGTGATGCGCGCACCGACCTGGCGCTCGAGCTCGGCAAACTGCTGCACGAGCTTGTCCTCGACCGCGCGCGACTGCTCGAGAGCCGCACGCACCTTGGAGGCGTAGCGCTGCGCACCGGCGCCGCCCTGACCTTGCGACGCGAGCTGCACCTCGCGCTCGAGCGCGTCACGGAACTGAACGCGCGCTACGGCGTCGTTCTGGTACCGAGCGTCTCCGATGCCGATCTGGGCACGGCCGATCTCGATCTGCCTGCGCAGATCCGCAACCTCACCCTGGCGCTGCTTGAGAAGGCGCTCGTTCTCGTCGAGCTCCGTGTTGAAGCGCGTCACGTCGGAGGGCGAACGGGCCACACCTCGCTGCGCGTCCTCCTTCAGCATGCGGCGGAGCCCGTTGATCGTCGCGTTGAGGTGGTCGATCTCGACGACCCGGCGCGAGAGCTCCTGCGAGACGTTGTTCCACTGCTTGGCACCGGCGTAATCGCGCTCGGCGAACTCGCCGCTCGAGATGGGCAGCCCCGAGATGAGGCCCTGCGCCTGACGACGCTGCTCACGGACCTGCTGGATGTCGCCCTGCAGATCGCGCGGCTCCTCGTCGTCCATCCCCTTCGCGATCTGAAGGCGCATCTTGGAGATGCGGTTCAAGAGCGCGAGCGCGCGCTCCTCTCCGGCCTGGAGCTCCGGGAAGGCGCGAACGCGATTCGTCGCGTTGAGGATAATGTTCAGCTTGTCGATCAGCAGGTAGCTCTGACGGATGAGCGTCTTGCATTGATTGACGTCATCGATGACGGCGAAGGCCATCGGGCCGTCCTCGGCGTCGCGGGCCCAGCGGATCACCATCGGAGGGAGCTGCTCGTTCTGGTCGAGCATGTCGAGCTGCTGCTGCGAGAGCTTCTCGTAGTAGACGGCCGGAGTCGGCTCGGGCTGGCCGTCCATGAACGACTCGAGCTTCACGCGCATCGGTTCGTATTGCTCGCGGACGCCCAGATAGAGCTGGAGCGACTTGTCGAACGCGCCGGCACGAAGCAGCAGGTCTGCGCGGAGGAGCGTGCCGTCGCCGACGAGCGGAGAGCTCGGGTCGGCGACCTGAAGGACCTCGAGCGCGCGCTCGGCGCGCTGAACGTCGCCGAGGCGAACGTAAACCCAGGCGAGCTCGTAGAGCATCGTGCCGAACTCGGGTGAGTCACGTCCGACCTTCGCGTACGCCTCGGCCGCCTGCGTGTAGTTCTCCATCTCGTAGTGGAGACGACCCATGGCCATCCACGCGAGATCGATGACCTGCTTGTGCTCGTCCGTGTCGGGCGGCAGCTCGGTCACGACGCGGAACTGCTCGATCGCGACCTTGTAGTTGGTCGGCGCGACGCGAACGTTGGCGTCGGGAGGCGCGTTCGCGGGCGGCGGCGGCGGCGTCGACGGACGCGCCTGCTTGATGGCCACCATGCCCTGGAAGTAGCGGGCCTGATGCGTGTACGTGTTGCCGTTCGGGACCGACTGGAGCGCGCCGAGCGAGCTCGAGTAGTCGCCCTTGAAGTAGTAACCCTTGCCCTTCGCGTAGAGCAGCGCGGCGTCGAGCTGCGAGGGCGGGACCTGATTGATCTTCTGAAAGATCTCGTCGAGGCCCTTGATGTCGTTGATGCGGAGCTAGACGTCGACGAGGCGCGCGAGGGCCTTGCCGAAGTACGGGTTGAAGCGCGGCTCGGTATAGCGCTCGACGAGCGCGCGATAGTCGCGACGCGCCGAGAGGTACTCCTTCTGCGCGTAGAACGTCTCGCCGCGGAGCCAGAGCGCGTCGGGGTAGGACGCGGTGTCCGGGAACTCTTCGAGGATCTCGCTGAAGACGACGGTGGCTCGCGGATAGTCCTTCGTCCGATAGAGCAGCTCGCCGTTGGTGAGCCGCTGCTCGACCGTGTAACGCTCCGACTTGGCCTTGTCGATCGCGGCCTGGACGCTCGCGCTCTCGCGGGCGACCGTCGTGACCTCGGTCTGGGCGCGAGAGGCGTCGCCGTCGCCGTCAGCCGCGCCCGCGGGATGCGCGAGCACCCACGAGCCGAGCGTCGCCAGGACGATTGCACTCGCGTGACGCACACGACTGACGCGCCTTCGCGTGTTCTTGCCGAGCGAGGCCAAGATTACTTCCCTCCCCCGATCTGGAGGCTGCCGGAGGCCGCGCCTGGGCTGGTCGTCGTGTTCGCTTTCACGCTGCCCGAGGGAGCAGCGGGAGAGCTCGGAGCGCCTGCGCCCAGCGAGCCGACCTTCTCGCCCCACTCGATCGTGGGACGCTGCTCGAGCGGCGTCGTGACGCCCCCCTTCTCGAGCGCAGTCGAGATGAGCGAGAGCGTCTTGCCCTCGACCGACGTGAAGGAGTGAGCGCTCTTCACCTCGAACTTGTACCCGCGAAGGTACGTGAACACGCCGTAGCCGTTGCCCTGGAAATTCAGGACGACCTGCACCGTGTGATCGCCCGGGGGAATCGACCCGCTGAAGATCGGAATCTCCTTCTGATCGGCGAGCGCACCCGTGTCGTCTGCGCGGTTGTACTGAACCGCGCCGTCGACGACGAAGAGCGCACGCGTGAGGCGGAACGCGCTCGACATCTCGTTCTTGAAGAGGACTTCGGCGCGCGAGCCCGCCGCGCCGCCGCTCAAGATCGTGTCACTGAGGAGCGCGAGCCGGGTGTGGCTGCGGCGAATCTGATCCTTCAGCTCGTCGACGCGAGCCTCGAGGTCACGCAGGCGGACGCTGTACGTTGCGCCATCCATCGCGCCCTTTTCAGGGATCGGGACGGCGGGGCCGCCCGCCACGGGCGCGGAGTTGCTGGCCGCGCCGGCGTCAGTGCCTGCCGCCACGGGAGGGCCCGCGCCCTTGGCGGCGAACGACGCTGGAGCGCCGGCATCCTTCGCCGCTGCGGAAGCCGCGGGCTTTGCAGGCGCGGGCTTCGCAGCCTGCCCGAAAGCCGAGACCGCGATGGAGGTGATGCCCACGCAGAGGAAGGCGGAAGCTACCGTCGAAGCAAGACCCATCCACGGACGTCGCATTGCGTGCTCCCTTTTGAACGCTCTCGCGCGTTCGCGCACCTGAAGTCGATTCACCCGAGGGGACTCGGCGCCTACGCCTGCGTTTCGCGCAGTGCGTCGAAGCCCTCCTCGAAGCGCCGTGGAGTGTAGGCGCCTAGGCTCGTCCGTTGCAACCCAAGGCTGAGGCTCCAGGCGTTCAGCATGTCGAAACGCTCAGTCCGCTTGAGCGCGACCGCAAAGGGGCCTATCACGTCGGCAGATATGAGCGGGGTTGCAACCAGCTCGGGCAGCATGTGGGCAACTACTTACATGCCCCTCACGCTTCGGCTTGCGCCGGCGGAGCCTACCCACGCCGCTGGGCGGGTGGGTGCGGTGCATGTGGGACACTTCACGGACCCTAGAACTTTCGGTTCTCTGATGCGTTCGAAGACCCAAGGAAATGCAACGACGACGCGCCACGCCCGACAGCAAGCGACCGACGGATGAGCGGGCCGCGGACGGACCCGACCGACGAGAGCCTCATGCTCCGCTACCAGCAAGGCGACCGGGCGGCGTTCTCGGTTCTCGTCCGCCGGCACCAGGGCCCGCTGTTCAATTTTGCCGTCCGTCAGGTGCGCGTCCCGCAGCTGGCGGAGGACGTGGTCCAGGAGACGTTCGTGCGGGTCGTGCAGAACGCGGCCGACTTCAAGCACGAAGCGCGCTTCACCACCTGGGTCTACACGATCACGCGAAATCTTTGCATCGACCAGCTTCGCAAGCGTGCGCTCCGCAAGCATCCGTCGCTGGACCAGGCAACCGGAGAGGAGGGAGACGGGCCGACCCTCGGTGAACAGACCGCGGACCCGCGCGCCAGCGTCGAACGCGAGGCGACGGGGCGCGAGCTGAAGGCGCGCATCGCGCGCGCGGTCGACGCCCTACCGGACGAGCAGCGCGAGGTCTTCCTCATGCGTGAGGTCGCGAACCTGCCGTTCAAGGAGATCGCCGAGATCACCAACGTCCCCGAGAACACCGTGAAGAGCCGGATGAGGTACGCGCTCGAGCGCCTCCAGGAAGCGCTCGCCGAATACGAGGATTACGCGCGGGCGCTCCGATAGGCCTGGCACGGGATTTCCGCCACAAAAGTACTACAGAAGAGAGACCCGAGACGACGACGATGGACTGCGAGAAATACGAACCCCTTCTGCTCGACGAGCTCTACGGAGAGCTGGACGAGGTTACGAGCGCGGCGGTGAAGCGCCACGTGTCGGGGTGCGCTCGCTGTGCGTCGATCCTCAACGGGATGAAGTCGACGAGGCGACTCGCGGTCCTCCCCATGCTCGAGCTTCCCGAGGGTCTGGAGGATCGCATCCTCGCGTCGGTGAAGGAGGCGCAGAAGGTGGTCCCCATCCAGAGCCGCGCGTCGCGCGCGCTCTCCTGGGCAGGTACCTGGGCGATGCGCCCGCAAACGGCGATGGCGGCCGTCTTCTTGCTCATGATCGGAACGAGCGCGTTCGTGATCCGCTCCCGCCACCCGAGCGAACGCGTCGACGCCGTGTCCGTCACCGAGCAAGGCATGCCCGCGGGTCAGTCCGCCCCGAGCGACGGCGATCGCGAGTCTCTCGACAGCAAGGCCGCGGCCGCTGCACACGGGCCGAACCAGCCCGCGCCGATCAGCGCGCCCCCCATCGCGGTGGCGCCTGGCGGACCGGTCGCGAGCGCTGGTGGCGCGCTCGCGTTCGGAGGGGACCCAATGGCCGCGGGAACGATGGATGGAATCACGGCCGGCAAAGGCCGCGTCGCAGGCAGCGCGAAGGAGGACAACAGCGGTCTGCTCGGCAGCGCGCTCCTCGCCGCCGACGACAAGAACACGGAGGAGGCGCAGGCCACGCGCGGCAGCGCCAACGCGGAGAAGAAGCGCGCGGCAGCTTCTCCTTCCGACATCACGAACGCGGCGGCCCCGGCCGGTGCTCCGGTCGGCGCGGCAGATCGCGCCGATCGCGACTTCGCCCCGCGCGGCCAGACTGTCTCGCCACCCGCGACGAAGGCCGCGCAGGAGCAACAGCAGCAAGACGGTTTCTCCTCCGGCATGGCAGCGTATCGATCGCGCAACTTCGCCGAGGCGACCCGTCAGTTCGACAGCGCCGCGCGCACGGGCGATCAGAACGCCGCGCTCTGGGCCGCGAAGTCCGTGAAGGACGGCAACGGCGGCTGCGCAGCCGCGCTCCCGCGCTTCGACGCGGTCGCACAGAAGGGTGGCAGCTCGGGAAGCTGGGTTGGCAGCGAGGCGCAGCTCGAAGCGGCGCGCTGCCAGATCGCGGCCGGGCAGCTCGACGCCGCGCGCGACAGGCTCTCCAAGCTCACGAGCGTGCCGTCGCACGCGGCCCCCGCACAGCAAGCGCTCAACGATCTGAACCAGGTGGCGTCGAAGCGCGAGGCCGAGCGCGCGAAGGTCTCTGCAGGCGCGGGTGGCGGCGGCGTCGCACGTCCTGCGGCTCCCGCACCTGCGCGCGCACCTGCGAGGCCCGCGGCGACGGCCGGCAAGCCCGCCGCTGACGACGCGAACAAGGCGAGCGGCTTCTGAGCGGTTTGAGCGACGCATGGGACGCGACGCGATGAAAGGCACGCAGGCGACGCCTCCGTCGGCGTTCGGCCCCTGCTCGCTCGCGGCCTCGCCACTGACGGCCGACCAGGCCGAGCGCGCCCTCGGGGCATGGCGCGACCACGACGCCACACATGCACTGCACGGCACCGACCGCGATGCCGTGGGTTCGACGGATGCAGCACGTGCCCTCGTCCTCGAGCTCCTCGCGCGGCCCGCAGCCGGCCGCGATCTCTACAACGCTTGCGCGCGCCTCGGGCGGCTTCTCGCCGACGCGGGCGCGTCACCCTCGCTCGCGGTCGCGACCCTGGACGGAGCAGCACACGCGCTCACGGACCTCGGGATCGCGAACGACCTGACGCGGCTCGGGCCGGCCCGCGCATCCGTGGCGGAGGGATACTTCGCGGTGACCGTCGAAAGCGAACGCTCCGACGCTCGGAGGGCTTGGGAATACCCCGCATGCGCTATCCGCGTCGCGACCGACACCGTCGCGATCGCCGCGAGCTACCCGGCGGACGACGGCGAGGCGCTGGCCGACTGGTCGGCACGCGTCGCTCTCTGCGTCTCGCGCGACGGCTACAAACGCGCGATGGTCTCCGGGAGCGACACGGCGAAGGCCGAGCTCTCCCAGGCTCTTGCTCTCGTCGGTATCGAGCTCGTGGAGGCGAGCGGGGCGAAGGGCTGGTTGGCGGTGCTCCTGGGTCGCTGATCGGCGGCGTTCTTTGACAGGTCGTGTGGACCGCACGACACAGCCTCACCAAGGTCGGCTAGAGTGCGCGCCGATGTTTGGACGCGTGCTCTCGCTTGGATTGTTCGGCGCCATCGCGGCCAGCGCATGCGCGTTGACCACCGAGGCGCCTCGCGTCGCGATCCAGACAAACCTCGCGTTGCCGAAGGGCGTTCTCGATCGAGTCATGAGGCTCTCGCTCACGGTGCTCGAGGGCTCCGTCACCTGCGACGCGACGGCCGGACAGACGACTCTCCCTGACGGCCCCACCGGGGCAAAGGAAATCGCCAAGCGCGACCTCGCGACGATCGGGTGCACCGCAGGTGCGAAGTTCTGCGGGGACATCACCATCGACAAATCGGACGCGCTCCGCGTCTTCTCGGCGGTCGCCAAGGGCTCGGACGACGCGACGCTCGCGATCGGATGCGCGCAGGCCAAGGTCGACCAGGACGCGCTGCCGCTCGCCATCAAGATGTTCCGGTATCTCGCGCCGCCGGACTGTAGCGACACCATCCTCCAACCGACCGAGCAATGCACGCCCGGCAACACGGCCGTATGCGACGCCACCTGTCAGACGAAGGAGCTCCTCCTCTCTGTCGGCAGCACGCAGAACGGCACACAGACGGGCGCGGCCGGCGACAAGACCAACCCGTATCTACTCTGGCCCGGGGGCGCCGCGAGCGGCACGCAGGGGCGATTCTTTGCATTCTACACGGACAAGGCCGTCACCGGCAGCGGCAACGTCGAGGTGTCGTTACGCGCGATGACCGCCGATCTGTCGCCCATCGGCGCCGGCGAATCGCCCGCGCTCGCGGCCGGCTCGATCTACCTCCCTAACGGCCCCACATTCCCCGCGCCCCCGGCACCGTTCGCCCAGTCGGCGCCTTCGGCGGCCTTCCTCAACGGCAAGTACTACGTCGTCTTCGAAGACGATACGCGGACGACGCAGACCGGCCAGGACATCCACCTGCGCTCGATGGACGGCGCGCTCGTCGCCGAGCAAGGCGCCACGCCGCTCGGCATCAACGGCGGCCCTGCCGGTACGGGAGGCACGAGCGGCGACGGCGAGGCAGCCATCCAGGGTGCACCGTCGATCGCCGCGGGTCCGCAGGGACGCCTCTTCATCGCCTGGGAGGACGCGAGCCAGGGAAAGATCGCCGGGCGGACGCTCTCTCCGCCGAGCACGCTCGGCAACCCGAACGACCTCAGCACCGGTAACGGCCACAAGGGCGTATCGGTCGCCGCGACGACGACTGGCTGGGTCGCCGTGTGGCAGAGCGGCACCGGCATCAAGCTGCGCGTCGTCAACGAGGACGGTACGCCCCAGGGCAGCGAGCAGACGGTCAACGAAGGCGGTACCGCGACCGAGCGACCGCGCGTCGCATCGATCCCCGACGGCCGTTTCGCGATCACATGGAGCGCAGCCGGCGACGTCTTCGTGCAGCGCTACGACACGAAGGGCGCGAAGATCTCCGGCGATCAGGCGAGCCCCGTGAACGACGTCGTGAAGGATGGCGACCAACTCACACCATCGATCGCGAGCACGTCCGCGGCGGGCGGCTCCTACGTCGTGGCATGGCTCGACGTGGGAACGAGCCACGTCCGCGGGCGCATGCTCGGCGGCTCCGCCGGCTTCCTCTTCAACAACGTGAACGGGCAGTCGAGCGAGTTCCAGGTGAGCCGCACCGAGGGGCGCTCGCGCGCGACTCCTGCCGTCGCTTCCGGCGGCTCGGGCCCGTTCGTCGCCATCGGCTGGGAAGACAAGAGCGCGATGGGCGCTGGCATCGTTGCGCGGCGCTTTCCCCTTCCCAGCGAGTGAACGCGGCGCCTGACTCCACGCGGCGGTTCACTCCACGCACGGAGTGACCGGGACGCTCAGTCGTAGCGCGGGACGTCGCGGAGGTACGCGATCGTGCGGATCACCTCGACGAGACGCTCGCGCTCGTCGGGCTGAAGGTCCACGAAGCGAATGCCCATGCCCGGGTTCGGGTTGTCGCCGTTTTCGCGGACGCAATTGACCCACGCCACGCAGCCGTCGAGCTGGAAGCCCTGCTCGCCGCCGGGCGGCGCGAACGTGAGGCGGAGCTTGGTGTTGAGCTTGAGCGGGTCCGTCGTGCGGACGAAGATGCCCATCTCGCTGATGTTGGTGATCGACGCGTAGAGGAAGGTGTCCGCCGCGACACAGTCGACCGACCACTCGACGTCGTAGCGATCGAAGACGCGACGCTCGGCCGAGTCCTCGACCCCTGCCGGTCCCGTCACCGGCGTCGCACGCGCCGGCCCTTGCGGCCCCTGGTTACTGCCCATCATGCCCCGTCCCTCCCCCGTACCTACGCACGTGCAGCAGCCGTTCCCTCAGCTACCTTCGCCCCTTACCGCCGCGTCCCGAAGGGCGCTAGCGCAAAGTCGATTGGTCATTGGACGCGAATCGCGCCGCCGTTGACGCGGTTTTCGCCATCCGTCGGACCGCTTTTCACCTTCAGGCGGCTCTCGCCGACGAACAGACCGAAGAACAACGTGTACGGCCCGGGGCTGAAGTTGGGCTCGAGAGAGAACTCGTGGTCGTCCATCACGACATCTCCCTGCAGCCATAGCGACATCGGATACTTCCCCTCGCACACCTTGTGATCGCCGTTGTGGCGGCGATGGAACCCATCGATGTGGATGAACATCTCCCACTCGCTCTGCACGCCGCTGAGGACCTTGAAGTAGGTCCGCATGTGGTATTTCTTCCCGGGCGCGACGTGGTCGACGAGCTTGCCCGCCGGGTCGGCGATGTCGTAGCCGAGCACCTGCAGCTTGTCCTCGAGGTTGACGTCGAGCTTGTGCTGGGGCTTCGGCGGCTCCGCGAGCACGATTCGCCCGAGCGGGTTGTCGTTCTTCGTACCCGCGAGCGATGAAGACACAAGGATGATCTGACTCGAGCGGGCATCGAGCACCGGCAGGTTCTCGCCGGTCTGGACGCGCTCGCGGTAGAGGCGGTTCAGGCGCGGAAGCTCCTCGGCGCGGAGCGCGAGAAAGCGGCGGCCGCTTGGCTCTCCCGCCATGAGCCACTCGTAGGCACCGTTCGCGTCCTTGAGGATGAGCGGCTGTCCACCCGCGTAGTAAGCGGCGGTCCTGCCTCCCACCCCGAACAGCGCGAGCGGTTCGTTCCCTTTGTGGAGTCGCTGGTAGCTCTCGAAGACCTCCTTCGGCGACAGCTGGTTCGCGAGGGCCGGGTAGTAGGAGAAGCACAGGATGCCTCCCACGGTCGTCGCGAAGACGACGAGGAACGCCGCGCGGCTGCCCCGCAGCA
>JAYSXP010000248.1:0-5192 GCA_043717125.1 Polyangiaceae bacterium
AAGAGCCCGAGGTTTCCCTGCTGGATGATGTCCTCCAGCGGAACACCCCATCGCCGGTACTCGAGCGCGATCGAGACGACGAACGGGAGGCACGCCTCGACGAGCTTGGAACCGGCAAGTTGATCGCCCGCGCTCCAGCGCCTCGCGAGCTCTCGCTCGGCTTCACGGTCCAACGCGCGGAGACCGGAAAGGCTGTCCCGATAGGCCCGAAGCGCAGTGCCGTCCGACGTCGACATGGCAGTATCCTCTCGTCGCGGTCCCGCCGCGTGAGCGACAAACAACCGCGATTCTCGCTGCGAGAGGCTCCGGGTTCAGGGCTCCAGGGCTCGGTTCGAGGTCGAACCGTTACCTCCTCTCGCGCACGCCGACTCAGTGCATGCGCAATGCCAGAAGTGGCCGCGCGAATTCGCGCGCAATTTGCAGCACCACGAATGCGTTGCGCGCAAACGCGTGCAACCGACCCAGGTTGACGCGCAACGCTTTCGCGTTCTGGCGTCCGGCCCACTCTAAAGCTCGATCTTGAGGCCTTCGCGTGCGGCTTCGCAGTTCGGGAAGAGCTCGCGGGCGCGACGCTCTTTCTCGGCCACGGCGGCGTCGTTCTGCATGGGATCGTGGTGGTAGAGGATGAGCCGCTTTGCAGCGGCCGCCTTCGCCAGCTTGACCGCCTCGTCGAAGGTGCTGTGTCCCCAGCCCACCTTGGAGCCGCCGGAGCCGGCCGTGCCGGAGTACTCCTCGGGCGTGTACTGCGAGTCGTAGATCAACAGATCGACGCCCAGAGCGAGCTTCGAGAGGCGTGGGTCTACGACCGCGTAGTGCTCGGTGTCGGTCGCGTACATGACCGAGTGTCCGCCGTGATCGACGCGGTACGCCCAGACGCCGTTCGGGTGATTGCCGCGTGCCGAGCGGATGATCGCCTTGGTCCCGTCACCTGCGTCGAGCTCGAGCGGGTGTTCCTCGACGACGTCGTGGAAATGCATCTTCGCGCCCATGTCCGTCAGGTGGACGGGGAAGCTCGGATGGTCCATCTGGCCGGCCAGCGTCTCCTCGAGGGTGCGCGAGACGTTGTTGCCGCCGTAGAGGTTGATGACGTTGCCGGGCACGAAGGCCGGGTCGAAGAACGGGAAGCCCTGGATGTGGTCCCAGTGCACGTGGCTGAAGAAGAGGTGCGCCGTGATGGGCATCTCTTTCAGGAGCGTCTTGCCGAGAAGGCGCAGGCCCGTGCCGCCGTCGAACACGAGCAGGAGCTTTCCTGCACGCACCTCGACGCAGCTGGTGTTGCCGCCGACTCCGACAGTGTCTGGTCCCGGGCTCGGGATGCTGCCCCGGACGCCCCAAAAGGTGATCCGCATTGCGCTCCTCGAAGCCTTCAAGGCCCCGTTCACTCCTCAGAATCGACGGATTCGGACGCGGGATCCATCGAAAAACAAGCGCATGAGTCGTTTGGGAGCGGGAGCTCTTGCCTAGACCCGCCTGGACCCGCCTGGCCCCGCCTGGCCCGTCCGGCTCGCCCCCTCCGGCCGGTTTCGCTATGACGAGGCGCCGTGGCCAACGAGGACGAGAAGGCGGGGCCCGTGGTGTGTGTCCTTGGATGCCGGTCAGGGAGCGCCGCCCTTTCAAGGCGTGCCGAGGCCGCTCTGGCCGCCTACCACGCCCGGGGTGCGATCCTGGTCCTCGCCTGCGGGGGCCGCTCGTGGGACGGTATCGTCGAGGCCGACGAGCTTTCACGGCGGCTGGTCGCGGGGGACGTCCCTGCCGCCTCTGTCGTTCGCGAGCGATGCTCCCTCGATACCCGGGACAATGCGCGCTTCGCGGCGGCCCTTCTGCGTCGCCGCGGGCTGTCCCGCGTCATTCTGGTGACCTGCAGCTGGCACCTGCCCCGCGCGGAGCGAGCCTTCCGGACGGCAGGCCTCGACGTCGAAGGGCTCGGCGTCGAGCCGCCCCCTTCGACCTCGCTCCAGCGGCTCTATCGCAAGGAGCGCGAGCGTCTGTCGTCGTGGAACGACACGCGACGCAAGATGAGGATCGTGTGACGCGGTCTCTGTTGACGTGCATCATGCCCGCCGTGCAGAGATCGGCGACCTCGTGGACCGCGCTTGCGGTGCTCCTGTGTCTGGGTGGTTGCTCGAAAGCGGCGCCCGCCGGCAGCGACGCGGGGGTCGGCGCGGCGGAGGGCGCGTCGCCTTCGAGCTCGGGTGAGGGCGGTACGTTCGACCCTCTTGCCGTGGCCCGCGCCGAAGATCTGCGTCGCGCGAAGGATGTGCCTCCCGAGACACAAACGAGCCACGACGTGGCCGCGCGTCGGCGCAGCGCGCGCGCGCTCTCGCGCATCGCTGACGCGGCCAGCGTGGACGGCCTCGTCAGCCATCTCGCCGACGAGGATGCCGGGGTCGTCGCCTGGGCCGCGTATGGCCTCGGCCATGCGTGCAAGGGCCGGGAGGACGCGACCGTGAAGATGCTCGCCGCCCGCGCTGCCTCCTACGCGGGCGAAGCAGGAGAGAGGGTGCGCTCAGGCGTACGCGGCCCCGCGGAGATCGAGCCGCGCACCGCGCTCGCTCGCGCGATGGGTCGCTGCGGCGGCACGCTCGCCGAGCAGGCGCTGGTCTCGCTCCTCAAGGCAGGAGGCGCGTGGCAGGAGCCGGCGCTGCTCGGCCTCGGTGATCTCGCGCGCACCCGGAAGCAGGTCAGCGCCGACTCGATGACTGCGCTCCTCGAGGCGCTCGCGGCACCCGCCGGCGACGCGGGCACGCTCGCGGGGAGCGCGGATATGGCCTTCTATGCGCTCTCGCGTGCAGAGGCCGGTGAGGCTTTCGACAAGCGCGTCCTCGACATTGCGGTCCTCGCGCTCGCGCGTCCGGGCGACGCCCGCATCCTCGCCGTCAAGACCATCGGTCGCGCGGGCAAGGACCTCGCGCGCGCCGCTGTGCCGGCGCTGCTCGGCGTCGTCGTCGACACGAGCGCGACGCCGGCGGAGCGCGCTGAGGCCGCGCGGTCGCTCGGTCTGCTCTTCGAGCCTGGCCAGCTTGCGGCCGCCGAGGCGCTCGGACGGCTCGCCCCCGACAAGGACGCTGTGGCCATTGAGGCGCTACTCGGGCCCGAATTTCATGTACTCTACACGCTGATTGGCTCGCTTGGCGCGGAGCCGCCGAAGAAGGCGGAGCCCGTGCTCCGCTCGCTCGCCTCGATCACGGCGCCCTCGGAGCCGAAGCCTGCGCTTGCGCGTCGCCTTGCCGAGCTGCGCTGCGCCGCTGCGCTCGGGCTCGCGCGCGGCGCGCACGACGCGGAGATCCTTCGCAAGTGCGACGCCGAGTCCTCGGAGATCTCGCAGCGCGCGCGGCTCACATCGCTCTTGCGCCGGCCGCTCGCGGGGGACCGCAAGGCGGCGTTCCGCGCGTTCACGAAGAGCGAGCACCTTCGCATCCGCGAGATGGCGGTCGAGGCGGTCGGTCTGCATCGCGAGCTCGGCGACATGGTGGCGACGATCCTCGCCGAGGCGCTGCTCTCGAAGAAGGCCGGCCTCGTCGCGACGGCGGCCAACGTGATCGATCAACATCCGGAACGCGCGTTGGTCCTCGCCGAGAGCGAGAAGCGCGCCGCGCTCGACCCGCGTGCGCCGCCGCCGAGCACGGCTCCGGCCACCGAGCTCTCTCGCGAGCTGTCGAAGGCGCTCGCCACGGCGCTCGCCGAGAAATGGCCGGACGATCGCTTCGAGACCCGCATCGCTCTCATCGAGGCCGCGGCCGCGGTGCGCCATCCGCAGGCAAAAGCCGTCGCCACGGCGGGGTGCAACGACGCCAACGTCGTCGTCCGCGAGCGCGCGCAGAAGGCCCTTCGCACGCTCGGCGAGGCCGTCTCCGCGTGCGATGCGCCCGATCGCCAGGTCACGCCCGCCTCGGAGCTCGGTAGCACGGCCAAGACCAGCCAGAGGATAGCGTTCACCAGCGACGCCGAGGTCGGGCCGCTCACGTTCGTGCTCGAGCCCGAGCTGTCGCCGATCACGGTGACGCGTCTCACCGCGCTCACGCGGTCCGGCTTCTACAAGGGCATCGTCGTCCATCGCGTCGCGCCCGGGTTCGTCGTGCAGTTCGGCGACCCCGAGGGCGACGGGTACGGTGGCTCGGGCACGTCGCTCCGTTGCGAGACGTCGCCGGTGCCGTTCGCCCCGCTCGACGTGGGGATGGCGCTCGCGGGCCGCGACACGGGCTCGAGCCAGGTCTTCGTCACGCTCTCGCGAACCCCGCACCTCGACGGCGAGTACGCGCGTGTCGGTCGCGCCGAGGGGGCCTGGGGATCGCTCGTGCAGGGCGACGTGATCGTCGATGCGAAGCTGGTCGAGTAAAGGGACGCGCGCGCGATCGCCTGAACGTGAGCCGGTCCGGGGTGACATCGGTGTCTGAACTCCCGAGGGCCTGAACTACCGGCCCTGCATCGCTTCGAGAAGCAGTGAGCGGAGGGCCGAGATCGCGATAAGGTGAGCGGCACGATGCTGCTCGCCATCGACGTCGGGAACACGAACATCGTCTACGGGCTCTTCGAGCTCAGCCCGCACAAGGCGCTGGTCCACCAGTTCCGCGTCGAGACGAGCCGCGGGAGGACGGCGGACGAGTACGCCGTCATCCTGCGGCAACTGCTCGCCATGCGCGACGTGAAGGCGTCCGACGTGAAGGCCGCCATCGTCGCGAGCGTCGTCCCCGCGCTCACCGAGCCGATGCTCGACCTCGTTCGCCGTGCGTTCGGGCTCGAGGCGCTCGTCGTCGGCCCAGGGATCCGCACGGGCATGGCGATCCTCTACGAGAACCCGCGCGAGGTCGGAGCCGATCGCATCGTCAATGGCGTCGCCGCCTATGAGCGCTTCCGCGGTGGTCTCGTCGTCGTCGATTTCGGCACCGCGACCACCTTCGACTGCGTCTCGCCCAAGGGTGAATACCTCGGTGGCGTCATCGCGCCGGGCATCCAGATCAGCGCCGATGCGCTCTTCGCCCGCGCGGCCAAGCTTCCTCGCGTCGAGATCGCCAAACCGCCGCGCGTGGTCGGTCGAAACACCCAGCACTCGATGCAGTCCGGCATCGTCTATGGATACGTCGGCCTCGTCGACGGCCTCGTCGATCGCCTCGTCGAGGAGCTCGGATTTCCGTGCTCCGTCGTGGCCACCGGGGGCCTCGCGCGCTTGATTGCACCGCTCTCCCGCTCAATCA
>JAYSXP010000249.1:0-14919 GCA_043717125.1 Polyangiaceae bacterium
CTCGCGTCGTTCGGCGCAGACGACTCCTGGGTAGCGGCTTTGCTGGTCTCCTCGGCGATCATGCTCGAACTCCTGCGGCGCCGCTTCGGCGGCTGACCGGCCATCGGGTTGTCATGTGAGCGTAGGTAGCGATGGTCGTGCCACCGATCACCTGTCGATGAAACCCGGCCCAACGCAAACCATTGACGTGTCAGCGCGCATCAGTCGTGGCGGCGTGTCGCCATCCAGCGGAGCTTGGTCTGCGCCGTGCGGTCTCTCGTCGCGCTCGAAGTCCCATGCTGTCGACCGCGTGGTCGATCCGCTCGGCGCGGCCGTCGGCGGTCGCTCGGTGGCGGTCGGCATCACGGCGGTGTGCCAAGTTCACGCCCCGCGTCGGTTGCGTCGAAATTCTGCTGCGCCGCGTCGACCCCCACGCCGAGCTCTCGGTCAGCGGCTCCGGCGGCCTCGAGGAGGGCTTCCTGATGCATCTCCCGAGGCCGGTCGAACCGGAAGAGCTCATCGTGGTGGTGTGGAGCCTGGCGCGGTTCAGGACCCGCGGAGAGCCGGGCCCGATCAGACGGCGATGAGGGGCCGTAGCGAGCGACGCTGACTCCATCCGTCGCCATGGGAACGGACGCAGTTGCGTCCGTCACTCTTCGCGATGTAGAGCGCAGCGTCTGCGGCGGCGACGAGGACGCTCGCGCGGAGGTCTTCCCCGTCCGTCACGGTGGCGAGGGCTTCCGCGACACCGAAGCTCGCGGTGACGGAGACCGGCTTTCCGCGCGGCGAGAGCTCGATCTCCTCGAGCGCGATCCGTATGCGCTCGGCGACCGCGCGTGCGCCCACGACGTCCGTGTCCGTCAGCACGAGCGCCATCTCCTCACCGCCGTAGCGGCAGGCCGTGTCGCCCGGCCTCGTCGATCGCGAGAGCAGATCGCCGACCCGCTGGAGAACGAGGTCTCCAAACGGGTGGCCGAAGCTGTCGTTGAGCGACTTGAAATGATCGAGGTCCATCATCACGAGCGAGAGCGGACGTCCGTCGCGCGTGGCGCGGAGGATCGACGCTTCGAGCAGCTCGTCGAGAAATGCGCGGTTGTGGAGCCCCGTCAATGCGTCGATCTGCGCACGCTGCGTGAGGAGATCCTGCGCACGCTTCATGCGGAGCGCCGCGCGAACGCGAGCGCGGAGCTCGGCGGGGTGGAAGGGCTTGGTGACGTAGTCGATCGCGCCGAGGTCGAAGCCGTGGACCTTCGTGTCGACGTCACTCGAAGCCGTGAGGAAGATGACGGGGATGTCTGCCGTCTCGGGGTCCTCCTTGAGTCGCCGGCACAGGTCGAGCCCGCTGAACTCCGGCATCTCCACGTCGAGCAGGATGAGATCGGGGCGGAGCTTCAGCGCGAGCGCGAGCCCTTCCGCGAACGAGCCCGCGGTGACCAGCTCGATGGCCTCGGGCTTCAGCCGGGCCCGGAGGAGCGCCAGGACGTCAGGCGAATCGTCGACGGCGAGGACGCGGGCAGGTGAATAGTTACCCTTCTTCATGCGGCCCTCGTCGGTCGCGCCGAGCCCGCATGCGTACGCGCGTGTCGGCAGAGGCCGCAGACGTCGGCGAGCGCTTGCGCGATCGTCTCGCCTTCTCGCGCGACTTGCTCGAGCCGCGCCGCAGCCTCGGTGATCGTCGGGAAACCGTAGCCTCCAGCAGAGCCCTTCAGCTGGTGAGCGAGGCGGCGGACCGCCTCGCGGTCGTTCGCATCGAAGGCGTCCTCGAGGCGCTGCGCCTGCGCGGGTAGGCCCCGAGTGAAGTTGCCGATCAGCTCCGTCATGTCGGGGTCGTCCGCGAGCCCGCTGAGGAGGTCGCTCGAGGTGCCCGCTCGCTTCGTGGTCGCGGAGACCATTCCGTTCGAGAGGAGAGGTACGCCGCGCGGCGCCGCCTGCCGCGCGTACTCGGCCACCGTGCCGACGAGCTTGCCACGGCCGACCGGCTTCGTGAGGTAGTCGGTGCATCCCGCGCCGATGCACCGCTCGCGGTCGCCGGCCATCGCGTGCGCCGTGAGCGCGACGATCGGGCCCGTATAGCCCTTTCGGCGTAGCTCGGACGTCGCCGCGTAGCCGTCCATCTCCGGCATCTGCATATCCATGAGGATGACGTCGTAGGGTTCGCCCGCGAGGATCGCGGCGAGGGCCATCTCCATCGCGAGCCGCCCGTTCTCGGCGATCGTGACGCGTGCGCCAGCGCGCTTGAGATGCGTCGAGATGAGGAGCTGGTTGTCGAGGCCGTCTTCCGCGAGGAGGACGGCGCAGTCGAGCGCCTCCGGCGTGGATGCGCCGACGTCCGCGGGTAGGAGGCCCGACTCGGGGAGACCAGCCTCCTGAAGCGCTTCGAACATCTTCACGCCTTCGAGGGAGCCGGCCCTGATCGTGAGCCGGAACGAGCTGCCGCGGCCCGGCGAGCTGTTCACCGAGATGTCGCCGCCGAGCATGTGCGCGAGCCGGCGGCAGATCGCGAGGCCCAGCCCCGTTCCACCGAACTTGCGAGTCGTCGAGGTGTCCGCCTGGACGAACGGCTGGAAGAGCTGCGCGACCTGGGCATCGGAGAGGCCAATGCCCGTGTCGACGACCTCGAGGGTCAGGGTCGGCGACGAGGTCGTCGGGTTCTCGCAGCGCGCGAGGATCCGTATCCCTCCCGAGGCGGTGAATTTGATCGCGTTGCCGACGAGGTTGACGAGCAGCTGCCGCAGGCGGGTCGGGTCGCTCTTGATCGTCTCGGGGATCGGCGTCTGGTAGTGGACCTCGAAGAAGAGTCCCTTGTCCTTCGCGCGAACGCGCATGAGTGACGCGACGTCGACGATGATCATGCTGGGTGAGCAGCGCACCTGCTCCATCGTCATCTTGCCGGCCTCGATCTTCGAGAGGTCGAGGATGTCGTTCAGGATGGTGAGGAGATGCTCTCCGTTGCGCCGGATCGTCTGGATGTGAGCGAGGCGTTCGGTCGAGGAGCTCTCCGGGTCGAGGAGCAGGTCCGCGTAGCCGATGATCGACGTCATCGGTGTGCGGATCTCGTGGCTCATGTTGGCCAGGAACTCGCTCTTCGCGCGGCTCGCCTCGCGAGCCTCGTTCACGCGTAGCTCGAGCTTCGACTGCAGCTCGAGGCGTGCGTGTCGCTTCGAGATCTCGGCGAGCTCCTGCTGTCCACGGAGACACGAGGCCACGAGAAATACGTCTTCGAATACGACCCACGCCGCGTGCTCGATCCAGCGTAACGGCTGCACGGTCGCGATGCCGTAGATCGACTCGGGCCACACGATGCCGCGCCCGACGTGATCGAGGGTAACCACCGCAGTCGCCACGAGAAGGACGCGGAAGTCACGGTAGAACGCGAGGAAGGCGAGCGAACCGAAGATGTGGAAGTGAGTCTCTATGCGACCCCCGGTGAGATGGATGAGCAGGGCGCCGAAGGCCATCTGCGCGACGGCGATGGCATACCGGTTGGTCGCGGCCCCGGGGCGTTGCCACGCCAGGAGAGAGGGGGGAACGGCGAGGAGCGCGCCGACCACCAACGCAAACCAGACGTGCGGATGGATCTGGCTCGTCGTGCCGACCCACGCCCTCGGCGAAGTGAAGAGGGAGACGACGACAGCGAAGAGCCATTGCCCTGCGAGCAGAGCGCTGAAGAGGCGATCGGTCCTCACCGCGATCCTGCGGTACTGCTCCTCGCGCAGGGCGTCGCCGCGCGCGGCGATCTCCGCGTCGTCGATGATCGTACTGAAACGTCTGGCGCTCTGCTCCTTCATGGCGTCCTCGGGTCAAAGAGTGCACAACCGAAGACGTCCGATGCGGGAGGCGAGCTCGCCGCGAGAGGCTCTGCGCCAGGCGCGTTCCGGGCGGTCATGAAGCGGCGGACCGCCTCGCCGCCGACGCTGGTGCCTTCATGACCGCGAGACGGCGTGACCCCGCCACGAAAGACGAGCGCTCCCGCCGCGTCGTAGAGGAGCACCTGGCCGGAGGTCGCGGCCCCGAACAGACGCGCTTCGGACGCGTCCTCGAACACGCGGACGTTGGGGATCGCGCGCGCGATGTCGCGCACGTCGAGGAGGCCGTGACCACCAGGCTCGTCGCGCGGTCCCACGAAGACCACGAATGCCGTCATGCCGGCGCCGGCGTGCGTCATGAGGCGTTCGAGCTCGTGGAGGCTCGCGCGGGTACACGAACATCTCGTATGCGCGATCATCACCAGGGTCGACTGGGCACGCGAACGCGGGAGCCGGCTCGCGTCCGGCCACGTCGCCGGAGCGAGTGCCGCGGCGCCCGGCCGGCTCGCGTACTCGGACATCGCGGCCAGTGCAAGGACCGTCGCAGCGACCCATGCGCCGAAGAAACACGACCCCACGACGCTCCGCCTCTTGCGACGCGCCGCAGGCGGCTCGATGTCATGGCCGTCGGCCGCGTGAATGTTCACTCCATGAACAACGGCGAGCCTGGTGCGTCGTTAAGTGGAGACCGAAAGCTCAGCGCGCGACGACAATTGCTTCGATATTGGTCCGCAGCTCGGGGTGCACCGCCATGAGGCGATCGATCACGGCCTTCGCTCCCATGGAGTCCAGTGCGATGAGCGCGCGCGACAGCGCGACGATGACGCGAGGGTCCTCCTTCGAGCCGAAGGCCTTGCTCAGGAGAGAGGTGACCAGCCCTTGTTGCGTGGGCACGAGTCGCTCGCGGATGAAGGCGACCACCCGCGCGCGACTGTCGATCGGAGCGAGCGCGAGCGCGCCCGCCGCGGCCACGCGGAGCTCGATGCTCGCCGGGCTATGGCCGAGCAGGATGCGACCGAGCCTCTCGATCATCCAGTCGTCCACCGTGCCGAGACGATGCAGTGCCTCGATGGCGGCGATTCGCACCACGTCGATTGTGCTGTCGAGCACACCGAGCAGGAGGGCATTCGCCCGCGCTCCCCAGAATGCGACCGTCGCTGCGAGCGCGACCACGGCCAGCGCGGGTTTGTCCGCGCGAACGAAGCGAACGGAGAGCTCTCCTCCGACGTCGGAGCGAACGTCCGGCGCCGAGCGAAGCAGGTCCTCGGCGAGTGCCTCCTCCGTCCGCGAGGCGAGCGCGGTCAGCGGCTCCAGCCCTGCGAGGACGACGGGGAGAGAACCAGGTCCGGTCGCGCGCATGAAGGTCACGAACCTCGCGCGGGTCTCGAGGGTCGGCGGCTGAGCGCGTCGCGCTTCGAGGAGCGACCGCGCGGCGACGGGACCCGCGATGGTGAGGATCCGGGTGGCGTCCGCCGGTTTCAGGATCTTGCCGCTGAGGAGCTGCCCCGCGAAGGCGCGCGCGGGGGCCGGATCGCGCAGCACGCGGATGGCGCGGTCGAGCTCCTCGCGCTCCTCGATGCGCAGCTGAGGATCGGCGAAGCGCTGATCGAGCCACACGAGAAAATCGTTCGCGAGCTTCACGTCACCGCTGCTCACCGCCGTGCGGAGCGCGTCGCCGAGGCCCTGCAGCGCGATCCCGCGTGTCTTGTCGTCGGACTGAGCGAGCGAGGCGAGCGAGGCCGTCGTGTTCTTCGTGAAGTCGCTTGCCGTGGGCAGGTTCTTCAAGGACACGCGCATGTGCAGTCCGCTGCCTTGCGACCAGTCGTCGTCGACGAGCTCGCGGAGCGCGGCGCGCACGACGCGTACGTTCGGCTGCCGCTTCTCGGGATCCTTCTGAAGAGCCTGCAGGATGATGCTCTCGAGGCCAGCGTCGATGTCGGGCTTGAACTTCGACGGGGGCTTCGGGATCTCCATCACGTGCATCATGAGCACCTCCATCGGGCGCTCGCTCGTGAACGGCAGTCGTCCAGTGGAGAGCTCGTAAAGAACGACACCAAGCGCGTAGACGTCCGCGCGCGCGTCCACCGGCTCGTTGCGGATCTGCTCCGGCGCCATGTACGCAGGGGTCCCGACGACCTTCTTCGAGTCGGGTAGCTTGACGAGCGTGGCGTCGTCGTCGCCGATGACCTGCTGCCTGTCCTCGGGCACCCAGTGTGCGATGCCGAAGTCGCAGACCTTCACGAGCTCGGTCACGTTTCCTTCGTCGTCCTTGCGCGAGACGACGACGACGTTCTCCGGCTTGATGTCACGGTGCACGACGCCGGCGTCGTGGGCGTGTCCGAGCCCGGCGCACGCCTGCGAGACGAGGTTCACGAGGCGCTCGAGCGGAAGCGGGCCTTCCGTGTCGAGGATCTGCTGGAGGTCACGGCCCTCGAGCAGCTCCATGACGATGTAGAGGATTCCGTCGGGCTCCTGTCCGTAATCGACGATGCGGAGCACGTTGCGATGATCGAGCTGACTCGCCGCGAGCGCCTCGGAGTAGAAGCGCGTGCAGTAGTCCTGACTGTACTGGAGGCTCGGGTGGAGCACCTTCACGGCGCACGGCCGACGCAGGACGGTATGGATTGCGCGATAGACCTCGCCGCTTGCGCCCGCGCCGAGGAGATCTTCGAGGACAAAGCGGCCCTCTGCGAACGTGCGGCCCGTGAGCGAGCCCGGACTGCGCCGCGCGCTCGAGCCTGGGAGCCCACCGCCGCCCGTCGTCCGGGCGAGCGCTGCGACGTGGCTCGTCGTCAGCGGAGGAGGAATCGTGGAGGAGCGCGTCGACGTGGCGGGTGGCGGTGCGAGCGTGCCGAGGCGATGCGGTCCGCGGGCGCTCGGGGGCGGCGGCTCCTCGACGGCGCTCGGGCCACCGAAGAGCTCCGCACGCAGGCTGTCGCGATGGGCGTCGTCGAGAGGCGCTAGCCGGAGCGGAAAGCCGCTCGAGTCTGGTGCACCCGCGGGCTCCGCGAGGACGATCAGCGGCTCCTCGAAGCCCTCGACGTAGATGTGGAGGACGTGCGTGGTGCCGTCGATCGGCGCGGCTTCGAGCGGGAGATGGGCCACCTCACCCGCAACGGCCACCCACGCGAGATAACCGCGGTCACGGCGATCGGGACGTCGTGAGGTAATGACCGGTAAGAGCGCGCGCATGAAGTTGCAGATGCGCAGCGCACGCGCCGCCGTCCGCACTTCGAAGAAGACCACGATGGCGTCGCCTCGGCCACTTGTCACAGGTGCCGGCTTGGGCGGTCGGACGAGTGACCACGCACAGGCACGGCGCTGAGCGCTCGTCTACTTCTTCTGCTCGGCGTCGGGCTTCACGCGCGGGCGCAGGACGATCTTGGGCTCGGAGCCTGGTGCCCGAGCTTGCGGTAGCTCGAGCTCGATGCCCGACGGCCCGTGGAGCGGCGGCACGTTGATCAGGCTTGCGGCGTCGATCTCGATCATCGGAGGCGGCAGCGACGTCGCGCGTACCTCCTGCGGCGCCGTGAGCACGATGCGGGGGGATCGTTCCGCGACCTGAAGCGGCTCGATGAGCTTGGGACTCCGGGCGAGGAGCCGCGAGAACTCCTCGAGCGGCACCCGCAGGATCGTGTCCGAGAAGCACTTCTCGCGGAAGCCGGCGCCGAGCGACGACGACACGGCGATCTTGGTCTGCGCGGCGTCGCCAGAGATGTCGATGCGTAGCTCGCCGTCGATCCAATCGCATGCCGTCGTCCCGAGGCGCGCGAGCGCGGCCAGGATCACGGGCCCGCCCTTGCCGGGGCCCGCGATCTCGGCGAAGCGGGCGAGGAGTGCCTCCATCCCATCGGACGATTTGACCGCTTCGATGATGTGGGCATCGCGAAGCTCGGTGCAGTGACGGAGTGCCGCGTAGTCCACGCCCGCGATCCTGGCTCGCTCCACGCAGAAAATCCAGGCCTCCGTGTCTTGACACTGCGCATGCGTTCAGTCACAAATCGAAACCCATGGATCTCCTCGTCGTTCAGCTCAAGGCCGCGATCCGCCGTCTCCTCGACACCAAAGGCGTGCGCGCGCGGGTTCTCGACAAGGTCAATCGGTACGGCGAGGTGGTCATCGGCGTGATCCTCGAGAAGCCGGCGCCACCTCCGCATCCCGCGCTGCCGCGCGCCGACGCGGACGGTGAGGCTCCGTCGCAGTCTCCGGAATCGTGAGCGGCACGGCGCTTTGCCTCGAACATGTCACTTTGCCACGCGCACCTGGGCGGCTTGCGCGGGCTTCGGGCGCAGAGACGAAGGTCGCGGGCCGGTACGACGCATGCACGCATCGCGCGGTGCCCCAGAACCTCCATGGCGCCTTGATCGTCGAGACGTTGCTAAATACGCTAGAGGCGGAGCGTTACACGTGCGGACCCCTTCTCGCCACGATCGCCGACGAGCTCTCACGCGCGGGGGAGGGGCTCGAGGTCGCGGCGGTTGCGGCGCACTCGATCCTCGCGCGGTGGCATGCCGGAGAGCTCGGAGAGGCAGAGCTCAAGGCCGACATTCGCGCCCTGCGACCGCTTGTCCAGGCGCGCGGGCGAACGCCGCGTGGTGGAGGCGTTTCGGCGGCATAGCGCGCGCTCAAGGAACGATCGGAAGGCGCCGCGGACCGGCCGCGAAGAGCGAGCGCAGCGCGATGCGCGTACCCGCTCCGCCGTCGAGCAGAGCTTGGCGCGTTCCGAGGCGCTCCTCGAACGGCCCCAGCGTCCAGCACTCGTCGGCAGTCAGCTCCTCGAGCGCCGGGCCCTCGGCGTTGAGCGGGCAGATGTCCCGGACCTCGGCAGGCCCGTCGTCATCCTGCTCGAGCCACCGCAAGGGGAGCCCCTGCGTGCGGCACACGTAGGGCCGCTGTGCGTAGATGCGGCACGCGCCGGCCGCGTCGAGAAACGCGCATGCACCTTCTGCGTGGGGGATCCCGTTCGCGAGCAGCTCTTCGTGATGACGCTCGATCACCGCGGCTTCGAGGGCGAAGACGGTGAGCCCGTCCGAGCAGCAGTCGTGGCACCCGGAACGGCAGCGAAGCCGTTCGCCGTGCCCGAAGACAATCGGCCCGACGAGCTCGTCGACGACGTCATGGACGCGCTCCGCCCAGTCGACGACGTCGCCCGCAACTCCGGTCCGCTCCACGGGTTTCAACATCGAAGCGAGGCGGGGAGTAGCCCAGGTAGCCGATCGCGTCGAGCGCGCGCTACGATCGAAACGTGCTGCGTGTCACGGTGCTCGAGCTGCCCGCGACGTGGGGAGACCCAAGGCCGGCGCTCGTCGCCGTCGATGCCGAGCTTGCGCAAGGGGCGCCGTCGGACCTCGTCCTCCTGCCCGAAGCGTCGCTCTGCGGCTATGTCTCGCCGGAAGGCGAGTTCGACCTCGCGCCGTTTGCCGAGCCGCTCGACGGGCCGACGGCGCGCGCTCTCGCCGCGATGGCGCGCCGTCATCGTACGAACCTCGTCGGCCCGCTCGTGCTTGCCGAAGGCGCGCATTGCTACAACGCCATGGTCGGCTTCGATCGCCATGGCGCACCCATTTTCACGTACCGAAAGCGTCATCCGTGGATCCCGGAGACCTGGGCCAGCGCGGGACCCGAGCCCGCGCCTGTGGTCGACGTCGAGGGCACGCGCGTGACGATTGCCATCTGCTACGACCTTCACTTTCTCGCCGAGGATGCGGGCCCCGCGCTCGACGCGGCGGACCTCCTCCTCTTCGCGAGCGCGTGGGTCGAGGAGAACGACTCGCGGCCCGCGAGGCTGCCCGAGCTCGCGCGTGCGCATCGGATCGCGATCGCCAATGCCAACTGGGGCGCGGGCGTGGTGCGCGTCGCAGGGCAGGGCGGCTCGAGCATCCTCGATGCGCAGGGTCGCGTCGTGGGCTCCGGTCGCGCCCGGTCCGGTCGCGTCATGCGCCTCGACGCAGACATCGAGCGTTACTCCAAGGAAGAGCTGTCTGTGTGACTGCGTCCGGTCTCCCGGTGAGGCCGTGCGGCACACAGGGTGCACGTGATGGTCGGTATGGGGGCCCCATCTCCAGTCGAACCATCGCGCAATTCGGCGCGGGTTCTCGTGACCGGCGCGGTCGGCAGCGTCGGCCGCGAGGTCATGCGTGCGCTGCGCGCGCACGGGCGCCTCGTCCGCGGGGCAGACCTCTCGGTGAGCGCGATCCGCGCGATGCACGGTGACGGGATCGAGACGGCCATCCTCGACTACGAGATGCACGAGACCTTCGCCGCGGCGCTGAAGGGCTGCGATGCGGTCTTCCTCGTGAGGCCGCCCGCGACCGCCTGCATGGAGTCGACGCTGCTGCCGTTCATCGACGCTGCGGTCGCGGCGGGCGTGAAGCACATCGTCTTCCTGTCGTGCGCGGGGGCAGCTACGAACAAGCTCGTTCCACATCACGCGGTCGAGAAGCACCTCGCCTCGCGCGCCGTGGGTCACACGCTGCTGCGACCAGGGTTTTTCAGCCAGAATCTCGGCGTCGCCTACCGGCGTGACATCGCCGAGGACGGGCGGCTCTTCTTGCCCGCCGGACGTGCGCGCGTCGCGTTCGTCGACATCCGAGACGTCGCCGAGGCGGCGGCGATCATCCTCGACGACCCCGCGATGCACGAGAGTGACGCCTACGACTGCACCGGGCCCGAGGCACTGTCGTTCGAGGAGGTTGCGCGCTTGATGACCGAGGTCGTCGGACGCCCGATCCGCTACGAGCCGGCGTCGATTGCCGGCTACGTCCGCCACTTGCACATCTCCGGTCTACCGCTCGCGCAGGTCGCCGTGCAGACGGTGCTCCACGTGGGCCTGCGCCTTGGTCAGAGCGAGAAGATCGACGCGACGCTCGAACGTTTGCTCGGGCGACGTCCACGCACGCTCGCCACCTACGTTCGCGAGAGCGTGGAGCTATGGGCCTTGCCCGCGGCTCACGCTGTGAGAGAGGCGTGCGGGTTCACGCCGAACGGCTGACCGGGGACCCTCAGCGCCGAGGCCACCGCGGCCCAGAACTCCTTCACCCCCGGCGTGCCGGCCGCGAAGCGCGACTGGTTCGTCACCGGGAAGCTCAGGCCCTGCTTCACGTTCTTGCCGAGCAGGACGGCGACCGTCCCGTCGCCGTGATCGCCGCTGGGCAGCCGCACGAGCTCCCCCGAGATGCACACGACGACGTTGCGGTCGGGGGTGTTGAGCATGCGATCGAGGAATGTCTTGATGGGGGCGATCCGGTTTGCAGCGCCGCCGAAGATGCCGGTGCCGAGCATCTTCTGGCGCGAGTAGGAGCCGTTGAGCGAGCCGCCGGTCCCCGTCTGGTGGAAGTCCCAGGAGGCGAGTCCGAAGTCGGTGATGTTGATGACGTTGGTGCCCGCCGCGCGGATCATGAGCTCGGCGCCTGCGAGCATCGACGCGTACGAGTCGGTGCCCGTCTTTCCGCCGAGACCGTAGGCCGTGTTGAGCTCCGCGAGCGTCACCGGCTTGGGCGCGGGCTTCTTGAGCGAAGCTGCCGCCGAGTTGTAGGCGTCCGTGAGCGGCGTGAGGCGTCCGGGGTTCGTCGTGATCTCCCGCTTGGACATCTCCTCGGCCGTCTCGAGCGAAGCGGCGGCCAGCGCGCGGTTCGGTGCGTTCGGGTCGGGTGTGTCCGAGCCGGCCGCCTTGATGGCGTCGGCGAGGTTGACGATGCGCTGGATCGGAACGCCCTGGAATGCGGGCTGCGCCTGGTACGCGGGCGGACGGTCACCGAAGTAGACCGCCTTGAAGGCCGAGTCGCCGCCCATGTAGTAGGCGAGCTGCGTGAGGTAGCAGTTGGCGCCGTCGCGGATGAACGCGTGCTCGCCGCCGGAGTTGAGGTTCTGAGGCGTGGTGTGGAGCGCGTTGCCGTGCCTCACGCCGATGCCAGCCCAGTGATCGAGCGCGAACTGCGGGAGCGTACCGAACGTCGTCGCGTCGGTGTACACGTCGCTCGTGCCGAGGCGTTTCACGTTCGTGCTCGTCACCCCGAAGGTGCCGGCCGTCAGGTACTTGTCGGCGCATCCGGCGAACAGCGCATTCAGTCCGCCGTTGAAGAAGATGTGGACGAAGTGCGGCGTCTCACCGGCCGCCATGGCCTCCGGGACGAACGGCCCGAGAATGCGTGCGCCGGCAGCGGCGCCGCTCGCGGCGGCGAGGGCCTTCAGGAGTCCGCGTCGAGAGAGCTTGGGATCGTGAATGCGCATGGGAGGGGTCTCGGTTCTCTCAGAAGGTGAGGAACTGGCTCGACGACAGGATCGAAGAGCATACGTAGGTCCAGCGACGGCGGGCATCCGGTTCGGCGGCGAGCTTCGTGGTCGCGAGGCTCGTGCACGAGGCGATCTCGTCGGGAGATGCCGTCCGGCTCCAGGCCTTGCGCATGAGCGAACCGCAGAAGGTCGCCGCGGACTCGGCGGTCGGAGCAGTCGCGAGCTCGGCGGGCGTCTTCGTGTACGCGAGGCAGCCTTCGAAGGAGATGTCGAAGATCGCGTTGAGTGACACACCCGAGTGCTGCGCCTCTTCGAACCAGCGAGGCGGTGGCGCGTCGAACGACCCGGCCGCCGTGGCGAGGCTCGCCGGCACGAGGCCGAGCACGCGCTGATACTCGCCCTGGAGGACGGCGAACGGTTTGAGCCGCGCGCGGTTGATGCCGACATTCTCGTTGGGGCGTGTCGTCTCGAGCTTCGTACCGTCGAAGAGGACGTAGGAGCGGCCGTCGGGCTTCGCCGTGCATTCGAGCGCGGCGGGGGTTGCGTTCGGATCGTCCGGGTTGGCGCCAGGCGTGTCCTGGCCGGCCGCGTTCTTGCGACCGGTGAGCGCGTCGGGGTCGCCCGAGCAGGCCGTCAGGCACGTGCCGAGCGCGAGGGCGGTCGTGAGGAGGCTGATGTGCAGGCAGAGCTTCACTGGGTTCTCCTCTTCACTTCACGCAGAACGAGGCGTCCTTCGCCACGGCGGCGACGGCGGACTGGATGGTCTTCTGGCCGGCGAGCGCGTCGACGCACGCGTCGAACACCTTCGACTCGCACTGGTTCTCGCTGCGCCCGTAGAGGAACTTGAAGACGTTGCGGCACTGGTTGAAGCGCCAGGCGTCGGAGTCGACGAGCGTCTGGACGAGCTCCCTGTCGTCGGTGATCGTCTTGCCGAGGAGCTGCTGGGGCCCGGCGGTCGTGGGCGTGAACGTCGGCGGATCGCTGGCGACCTTCTTCATGGGCAAGAGGCGCGCGAACTTGTCGAGCGCGTACCAGTCGTCGAAGTGGCAGCTCTTGCAAGGCGAGGCCGAGCGTCCGGTCGCCGTGCGGTCGTCGCCGGGATTACCGACGGACGGCGTGAGCGTGAGGCCTGCCGTGTTCGAGAGGATGCGGAACGACGCCGAGAGCATGTAGCCCATGGGCTCGTTGCCGGCGTAGCGCTTCATCCACGAGGCGGTGCGGAAGTAGCCGAGACCCTTCGCGTCGGCGGCGACGTCCATCGACTTGCCGTCGGCGGCTGCGGTGACGGAGTACGCGCCGACGAAGAGCTCCGACCAGGACTTGTTCTGCGCGACGACGTACTTGGCGAGGTAGTAGACGGGGTCGTCGTTCGCGGCCGTGCTCGGGCCGCCGTTGAACTCCGAGTTGATGAAGGACGCGTAGCGATTGGCGAACTCGGGTGAGGAGAGCATTCCGTCGACCGCGCTCTGCGGATCCGGGTTCGCGAGGAGCGTGGCATCGGCGCTCTTGCCCTGGAGGGCGATCGCGATCCGGATCGCGCAGCGCTCGCTCGCCTCGGCCTTGTCGGCCTCGGCTCCGTCGGCGCGCGCGCCCTTCGCGTTCGTGAGTAGCGCGACGCCCGACGCGATCGTCGGAAGCGCCAGCGCGAGGAGGGTGATGCGCAATCCCCTGCGCAAGGGTCGGTGGCTCCGAGAGACCATGACGAGCCTTCACGCAACCAACGTGCCGCTGGAGACGAATACCTACATTGCTGCCTTTGTGCCGTTGGAGCGGACTGAATCACGCGATCTCGCATCGATGCGCTGGATCGCTCGCAGCCCACCTCGTCTCTCCAGCGGAGACGCCGCCCGCGAAGATTCGCGAGGTCCGCCGGCTCGCGCGGGGGGCGCTCGCGAGGGCTCGCGGCGTGGGTCATGCTCGTCCCTGCGAAGGCAAAAGCCCCCGTTCGTTGGAGCAACGGTGGTGACTCAGCTGGGCTCCGCCATCCGCTCGATCCGCGCCGCCTGGGCGATCGTCGTGATCTTCTCGCTCAGGAACGCCCCCGCAGAAGGCAGCGCGCGACACGCAGGTGCGGCCGTGCGAGGCGGGTCGGCCCGGCAACGAGTGCCGGTACGGTGGCGAGTGGGTTTATCTCGACAGCGAGCACTGAGTCACCAGCCGACGCAGGTGGCCTTGGCTCCCGAGCTGGTGGCGCCGTTGTTGTCGTCGAAGACGTAGAGCGTGCCGTCACGGTCGATCGCGGCGGCCTCCACGTTGAGCAGCGAGGCCATCGGCAGCTTGGTCAGGCCGCCCGTCGCCTCGTCGACGCGATACGTCCTCGAGAGCCCGAAGATGTTCGTGGTCACGGCGAGGACGCGTTCCGCCGCGCCGCCCGCGGCACCGAACGCGCAATCGCTCAGCTGATTGGCCGGGAGGTCGAGCGACAGCGGCGGCGTGCTCGTCGTGATCGCGAGGTGCCCGGTCCCGTCGAAGGCGAGGCAGTACAGCTTGCCCTCCGCCTTGCTCGCCGCGTATCCGACGCATGGGTTGGCGGCCACCGGCGCGCGGAGGCAGAGTCCCTCGTAGTTCTTCCCGCAGTTCACTGCCGTGAGATCCGCGCACGCGTAGGGAACGGGACCGATCGGATACGCGTCTTGATCCCGCGTCAGGCCTCCAGTGCCGTCGGGCGTGAACCGCCGCACCGCGCCGGACGACGTGAGCGTGTAGAGCTTGCCGTCCCGCCACGCCATGCCCTCGAGGTCGTCGCTTGCGACGACGTCGAGCGGGAGCGTGAGTAATCGCTGCGCGCCCGAGGGGATCTCGATCGCGAGCGCAGTGCCGCCGCGTCCTGAGTCGCTCACGACGAGGAGCTCGCGGACGCCTGCTCGGAGCGCGACCTCCGTGGCCGCGGACGCCTCCGGGA
>JAYSXP010000250.1:0-5189 GCA_043717125.1 Polyangiaceae bacterium
CCCGAGATCCGGGCGCGTCTCGAGGCCGCGCGCGGCACCGCCGCGAAGCTCACGTCACGATGGGAAGAGCTCGAGGCAAAGAAGTCGGCGACCTAGTCGTCGGCTCAGGGCGCGAGCGCGGGCCTCGGCAGATCGATGAACGCCATGCCCCCGCATGGGCAACTCGGCGGCTCAGCCGCCACCCTCGATGATCGTCGTGGTGGGGCCGGTCAGCACCTTCGCGGACCACGCCGGATAGAAGACGCGAACCCCCTGCCCCGGATCGCCCGCCGCGCCCGTCTCGAGGCGGATCCGTGCGCGCATGATCCCCGGATACTTCGGCGGTTCGATCGGCTCGTACGGGCCGCTCGCACCGCGCGCGTAGTACGTCGTTACGCCGGCCTTCTCGGCGACGAGGATCGTCGGGCGCACCGCCGACATGGTGCCGAGGAGCGTGAGCTTGTCGGCGCCGAGCCCTTTCGCGAACGTCGCGTACGGCGAGCCCTGCGCAAAGAAATTTCCGACCGCGAGCGTGAACGCCTTTTGGTTGTCGGCGATCGTCCGCTTCACGAAGCTCTCGTTGCTCGAGTCCACCGTGTTCGTGAGGCGACCGCGGACGAGGATCGCGGCTTCGGCCGCGGACTTGCCGTCGAAGCCGGCCTCGACGGTCACGTCGTTCGACGTGGGCGGCCGACCGAGGTTCGACGGCACGGAGATCTTCGCGAGCGTCGGCGGGTCGAAGCCGGGCGCCTCGGTGTAGCCACTCGCGGTCGCATCGGCGACGAGGCGCTGGAACACGGACTTGCCCGTCTGTGGCAGCGCGTCGATCTCGTCGATGGTCGAGAACCAGCGCGGCTTTCCGTCGGTCGACGTGCGGAAGGCAACGATGCTCTTCGCGACGGCGGCCGTCAGCTTCGTGCGCGTCTTCAGCGTGCTCTCAATCATCGCGCGATCGTTCACGAGCAGGAGCACGCCCTCCTCGGCGAGGCTGCCGCTCTCGATGCCCGCCGACGTGGGGCTCGCGCCGATCTCTCCTTCGGCCTCACCGACGTCGTCGCCGGACTCGGTCGCGTCCGCCGCGCATCCACCAAGGGCGAGGGAGGCGAGCGCGACCGCGCAGAGAATCGAAAAGGTGCGAGATGTGCGCATACGTAAGTGTGACATGCCTTGGAGATGCCGCAAGCCGGTACTTTAGGCAGTCATTTCGGAGGCTTGCGCCGCTAGCGATCGAAGCGGGTCGCGTAGCGAACGAGGTCGTCCTTGCCTGAGCGATACGCGATGTGCGGCCGCGCGTTGTCGTCCACGACCATGTCGACGAACGCCGTGGAGAGGTCGGAGAACACCGTCGGGTCGACGATGTCGCTCAGCCACTTCGTCCCTCCCGCGGGGTCGGGCGTCTGGCGGCGGTACTCGAGGTAGCCGTTCTTGTGCGTCTCGTCCGTGGGCCGGAGGATCGCGAGGTGGACGAGGCCGAATTTGTCGACCGCGATAGCGACGCGGTACGCCGGCACTTCAGGATAGGTGAGATCGGGCGACGGGATCAGCGAGTCGAGGATCTCCGTCTTCGGCGTGTCGAGCAGCGCATCCCAGCTGACGAGCAAGAGGTCGGCGGTCTTCACCCCGGCCTGCCCTGCCTTGCGGAAGAAGATCGCGGCGTACTTCTTGGTGCCGAAGACGGCGAGGCTCCCGCTGAAGCCGGAGACTCCGTCGGGCGCGTTGTTGTGGATCGTCTTGCGGTCCGACCACGTCGCTCCCGCGAGCGTGTGGTAGCGCGGCGTCGTGAACTGCGGCGCGAGCGCGTCGTCGTTGTAATGGTAGAGAAAGTGCACCTGGCCGCCCGGGTCGACGAACATCGAGCCGGCGCCGATGCCCGGTGCATCCTTCGGATGGAGCGTCGTTCCGAGGTTCGCGAGCGCCGTGAACACGCCGGCCGGTGTGCCCTGCTTCGAGGCGACCTTCGCGAGCGGCGCGCTCGTCGAGAGGCGATAGGCTGCGACGGTGTTGCCCGCGAGATCGCTGCCGAATGCGAGCTCGGTCGGGTTCTTCACGGCCGTCGCGACGAGCGTGTTCGTCAGCGGCTCGACGCCGGCCACGAGCTTGCGGAGGTGGACTTCGCCGCTCTGGCTGCTGTCGTCCATGTCGTAGGCGAGGACTTGCAGGGTGTCAGGCGCCATCGCCGCGAGCTTCGAGTTATAGCCGTCGTGGAACGCGAACCCCGTCGCGAGCGTGACGACCTTCGGCGCCGGGTACGTCGGCAGCGTCGGCGAGAAATGAACGAGGTGGAGCTCGCCGGTCTCGGCGCCCTGCTCGGAGTTGTACGAGACGCCCACGCGCCCGGCAGGCGTGCGCGCGATCGAGATGCCGCGCACGTCGATCGGCGCGGGCGCCTCGAGCACCTTCACCTGGCGCGGCTCGCACTCCTTCTTGAGCTTCGTCGGCTTCGTCCACGGATCGGTGGGGCACTCGAAGTCGAGCGGCCCTGCGCCGGCATCGACAGCGGCGCCGTCGACGTGCGCGTCGGGCGGGACGCTACTGTCCTCGGGGATGGGCGTCTGCTCGTCGCCGCCCTCGACGGCGGCGTCCGGCGGCGCGTCGGCCGATTTCAGGCCCGAGCACGCGGCGAACGTGAACGAGAGCGACGTGGCCACGACGAGCGGAAGGGCGACCGCGGCCGCGGCACGCGAACGAAGGAAGATGCGCGAAGGCATGCGAGGAGACTATCACGCGTTCAGAACGAGCCCGAGCACGCCAGCGAGGCTCCGCCACGCTCCGATGAAGGTGCGCAGCCGACCCGCACGCCACCCGGCGCAGCGGGCGCGGAAGCCGACGATTCGCGACGCGGCGCCGTCAGCGCGAGCGTGATGCCGCCGAGCGTGAACGCTCCCCCGGCGATGAAGCTGACGATCGCCACCGTCAGCCACGTGCGCGCCGAGTCGATCTTCCCGTCGCAATCGGCGGGCTGGGCCGTGCCGAGCCCCGGACAGCGATCGTTGTAATCGTCGACGATGCCCTTGCGAACGAGCATCCCGACGCCGCCGGTGATGAGCAGCGCACCGCCCGTGCCGGCAAACGCCCAGCCGAGCACGCGCTGGCCGCGGCCCGGATCCCTGTCGGCCTCGCGCGGGCTGGTCGATGCTCGGGACGAACCGGCGCCGCCATCCGCAGGGAGCGCAACGAGCGTCACCGTCTCGCGAGCGACACCCCCCGCGGGAATCTCGATCGTGCGCGCGCTCGGATAGAACCCCTTGGCGCGCAGCTCGAGCGTCCGGCGCCCGGCCTCGACGCGAAAGGCATTGCCCCCGGGCAGGACGCCGAGACGGACGCCGTCGAGCATGATCTCCGCTCCGTCCGTGCCGCGCACCTCGAGGCTCCCGATGTGACGACGCACCACGGCGAGCGCTCCGTCGAGCGCGCTGCGGTTCTTCACGATCCATGCGTCGGAGTCGGCTGCGAGCGCGAGCGCGAGATCGTTCTCCGCGGCAATCCAGAGCCCCATCGCCTGCTCTGCGAGCGCGACTTGCGCGCGCGCACGAGGCGAAGGCGACTTTGCGAGAGCCGTCTTGAAGAGAGCGAGCGCCTCGTCGTCCTTGCCGTGCTCGCGGAGCTCGATGCCGCGAGCGATGAGTGACTCCGCCTCGGCATCGCCGGGTGCGGGCGCTGCGAAGGCCGGACGGACACTCGTGGTGACGGCCGCGAGGACGAGCAGCGCCGCGAGGGCGCCGCGAGACAGGTGAGCGAAGACGAGATGCCGCACGCGAGAGCGATGCTACCTCAATGAAGGATAGGCGCGCCGTTCGGGGAGGCGGGGTCGGTCGACTTCGGCTCGGCCGGTGCGCGGTCACGGACGGCGGGGGCGGGCGCAGGCGCGGCGGCCTGCTCCACGGGCTTCGCGGCTGGGACGCTACTCCGTTTGCCCGTCGAGAGAAGCCGCGCGGCGACGGCGGCCGAGCTGCTCGGCGTCGGCGCCGCCTTTGGCGCTGTAGCTGCAGCGACGGCTCCAGCGTTCGCCTTCGCCTTCGCGTCCGCCTCGGCCTTCGCTTCCACCTCGACCTCGACCTTCGCCTTTGCGTTGATCTCGCTCGTGGTCACCGACGGCGCGCTCGTTGCGGCCGCCCCAGCCGGCAGTGTCCGGCTGCCCCGCCCCAGCCACAGCCCGAGCACGACGGCCGCCGCGGCCACCGAGACGACCATGGCCGCGACCATGCCGGTCGAGAACGACCGACCGCTCCCGGTGCTCGACAAACTCTGGTTCGAATTCTGGCCCCAGCTCACGTCCGTCGAGACGAGCGGCTGCGCGCGATCGCCACCGCTTCCGAGCGGGCGTCCCGAGCCTCTGGACACCTTCGTCGAGCCCGCCTCCGCACGCGCGAGACGCTCGTCTTCGGAAAGTTCGTCGTCGAGCGGCGGCAGCGTCTGGAGAGTGACCGCGGTGGATGGCCCGGTGGCGTCGGCCATCGCGAGGCCCGCCGCGAACGGATTGCCTCCGCCCTGCGTGTCCTGCGTGTCCTCGAAGGAGCGCCACGGCCGAACGGGACCACCCTGCTTCGCGCTACGCGAGAACGGCTCGAGCGCCGCGGCGAGGGCCGAGACGTTGTGGTAGCGAAGGTCAGGCTCCTTCTCGAGGCAGCGCATCACAATCGCGACGATCGCGGGGTCGAGCGTGGGGCGGAGCTCGAGCAGCCCCGTTGGCTGTTCGTTGACGACGCGGATGCAGACCTCGGTCACCGTCTCGCCGTCGAACGGAAGCCGCCCGCCGAGCAGCTCGTAGAGGATGACGCCGAGCGCCCAGATGTCGCTGCGGACCTCGGCAGTGCGTGCCGAGCGCATCTGCTCCGGAGCCATGTAGAGCGGCGAGCCGATGATCGCCGACGAATCGGTCAGCGCCATCTGACCGATCGCGCCAGGACCGAAGGCCTTCGCGATGCCGAAATCGAGGACCTTGACGAGCGGGGTGCCGTTGAGGCGACGCGTGACGAAGAGATTCTGGGGCTTGAGATCGCGATGGACGATGCCTGCCGCGTGCGCCTCGACGAGCGCTTCGCAGGCCTGAAGGACGTACTCGATCGCATCCGGGACGGGGAGCAGCCCCTTGGACTTGGTCAGCTTCGAGAGATCCATGCCCTCGAGGAGCTCGAGGACCATGAACGGGCGATCCTCGCTGTCGCGACCGACGTCGTAGACCTTCGCGACGTGCTCGCTCTTGAGGCGGA
>JAYSXP010000026.1:0-2465 GCA_043717125.1 Polyangiaceae bacterium
CAACCTTCAGGACGAAGATTAGGACAGTTTTCAGGTCTTAACACAATAAATATTTGCGAAATATACAACATACTGCATCAAAATCATCCAATTACACTACATATAGAAAAGATTTTATCTAAACACCAATTTCAGGTTAAAAGGTGTCAGCAGCTAAAGTAAATAAGGATTAAGCATTGCGTTTACTATATTACAATAGTAAAATGTAACCACCGTTACTAATTTTAACAGCAATGTCAAATGAAGCTTACTTCCGATATTATGCTGAAGTTAAAAACTTTTCTTTGCTTCTTTCTTTCCAGGCTCATTACATTAACCACATGCAGCCAGACTTCTATTAATTTGAGGGAGTAAAGTATTGCACACCTGGTTGTTGCTGCACTACAAAATGCCGCGCGAAACTTCCGCCAGCCGAGTCTACGTCTGGCGCAAGTTGAAGAGGATGGGCGCTGTTTTGTTGCACGATGCTATCTGGATCCTGCCCTCCAATACTCGGACACAGGAGCAATTTCAGTGGCTGGCGGCCGAGATAAGCGAGTTAGAGGGAAAGGCGATGTTGTGGAAGTCCAACCTCCTTCTCAACAATCAACAGGAAGAAGAACTGGTGCAGCAATTTCTAGCTCAGGTAGCTGGAGATTACTCCCTGGTCCTGGCGCAGCTTGAGCTTGAGCAGGCCGATCGGGGTGCCGGATCAAAGTTGGCCGAGCTGGCCAGCCGCTACCATCAAATCAAAAGGGCCGACTATTTTCAATCGGAACTGGGCAAGCAGGTGCAACAAGCTCTCCTTACTTTTAATGATAAAGAAGAGCGTGTAGAAGAAGTAGTAGGGCATCGACCCGCCGGAAAGAAGGAAGGAGAAGATGAACTGTGAAATGGGTAACCTGGGAAAACGTGGGTATTGACCGGATGGGCTGCGCCTGGCTGATCAAAAAATTCATTGATCCCCTGGCAGAATTTGAGTTTATCCAGGCCGGCCAAAAACCGCTGCCGGAAGGCAGAGAAGCTTTTGATATTCCCGGCGTTCGCCTTTCTCATCATCGCGGCCATTGTACCTTCCACACGATCTTGAGGGAGTACAATCTTAAAGATGCCGTTTTAAGCCGCATCGCCCGATTAATAGATGAAGCCGATGAAGTTCAGGAAGTTAACCTGGAGCCGGCAGCTCAGGGTGTGGATTTGATTTGCCGGGGGCTAAGACTGATCAGCCGGGACGATTACGTGACGTTGGAGAGGAGCGGCCTGCTCTTCGAGGCACTTTACGCCCAGCTAGCTCTTGAACCCCTTTAAGACTGCGGCGCGGCAAGGCCAACCCGCCTGACGGCAGCTGTAGCTGTAGAAGCATTATATGAAACGGTTTTATAACAAAGCTAGAAAGCAGCAAATAGGAGTAACTGCTATGCCCGGGGATACTTACCTGCAACCCCAGGTCCTGGATCCGGTTCTGGCCGAGGAAACAGTCCTGACCCTGGCTCGCCGACACCTGCCGGAAGCCGGTGCAGTTGGTGATGTTGACGAGACGGGGGCGAAGCGCGCACTTATATGATTGATAGTGGCTTCATCCTTAAAGTGCAGCGCCCCCACCGGCGGCGGCCCCGAACCAGCCTCGAAAAAGAGGTTCTGTTTCTGAACGAGTTAAATAAGGGAGGCACCCACATAAGCGTGCCAGAAGTGCTGGGCTACGGCCGCGAAAGTACGGCTGCTGATGATATCGAATACATCTTGATGACCCGGCTGAAGGGTTTTCCCTTCCGCCACCTGCACCCGCAGCCGCAGGGCGAAGTTCGAAAGACGGCCCTCCACGCGCTCGGCTGGACCCTCCGGCAGATCCACCAGCTTCCTCAGGAGGAACTCGGCCGGAGCAATCTCTTTGCGGGCGATCAAAACTTTGATACTTTTAAATCGCGGCTGGATGAACTGTTTACTGAAACAGCCACTGCGGTCACTGCCCGGATGAGTAGTAATAGTAGTAAAAAAAATAATAAGAAGAAGGATTGATCTTTGAAACTTTCTCCTGATCAGGTAGTTCAGCAGGCATTAGCCGGCCTGCCGGTATCGGATGAAAGGGTGGCACTTCATTCTAATCCGGGTCCCGAACATACTTTTTTGATCCGGACAGTGGTGCTTTTGCCGGTTTGATCGATTTCGGGGACGCTTTCATCAGCCACCCGGCTTTAGACCTCAGGCGCTGGCCCCATCCGCACGACCGGACCGCTATCATGGAAGGCTATTGCTCGGCGGCACCCGTTAACGGTAGCTTCCTGCAAACCTGGCAGGTAGTGATGGTCCTGGCCAATCTGGCCGTACTCGCCCGTTCTTCTGAGCCTGAGTTGATGCTGGCCGAGCAAGAGGACCTTGAGGCTAAACTGGCCGGGCTTATTAATTAAAATTGAGGTGGCGGGTTATTTACTTTGAAGGACTTTATAGTTGACGTACGGCAGGTTTCCAGGACCTATGAGGGATTGGAA
>JAYSXP010000251.1:0-5181 GCA_043717125.1 Polyangiaceae bacterium
GACCGCGCGTGCAAAGTCGTGTGCGGCGTCCTCGAGCTTGCCGCGCGCGGTGAAGATCTGTGCACGGAGGAACCACGGCGTGGCCGTGTTCTCGATCGCAAGCGCGCTGGCGTAGGCGTCCGCGGCGTCGTCGAGGTGTTCGAGATCCTCGAACACGCGCCCGCGCCGGATCCAGTGCTCAGCGAGCTCCGAGTCGGCCGCAAACTCCTTGCGGCAGCACGCGAGCGCCTCGTGGCGTCGCCCTGCTTTCACCAGCACCTCTGCCTCGAGCGTCAATGCAGGGGCGTACGCCCCGCGCTCATCGAGCGCGCGATGGATGCACCCGAGCGCCTCGCCGAAGCGGGCTCGATGCGCTTGCACCGTCGCGCGCCCTGTCCAGGCGCGGGCCGACTTCGCGTCGTTCTGGAGTGCGCGGTCGAAGCACCTGAGCGCACCGTCGACGTCACCGGCCGTGAGGAGCTCGTCAGCGACGGCGCAGAGCGCGCCGCCCTGCGCGCCGCGTGGCGTCCTGGCGAGCACATCGGAGATCCGCTTGTCGACGCTCTGACTCACGCACTCCCCTTGCCCGTCAGCATATCCTGCTGAGCATCTGGTAGCTTCGGGTTCGGTGCATCGCACGTTACTGATCCGGGCGCATGCGGCCCGCGCAGCGATCGCGGCCGGCGTGCTCCGTGGCGCACCGCTCGTCGAGCTCCTAGGTGCGATCCCGGTGGGCGACAGGGACGAATGGGTCGACGTGGCGCTCGGGATCGAGGAGGCGCCGCCTGACGAGCCGGACCTCCCACGCGGCGCCGTGCCCTACTTGCCGTGCGGCCTCGACGAGATCTTGGCGATGGTGCGCGACGTGCCGCTGACGGCCGAGGACGAGCTCGTGGATCTCGGCTCAGGGCTCGGCAGAGTGCCGATCCTCGCGCATCTGCTCACCGGGGCACGCGCGCATGGAGTGGAGGTTCAGGAGCCGCTGGTTCGTCGCGCGAGGGCGCTCTGCAAGAGCCTCGGGCTGGCGGACGTCACCTTCGTGCAGGCCAACGCGGCCGAGACTGCGCTCGACGGAACGATCTTCTTTCTCTACGCCCCGTTCAACGGCCCGATGCTCGCGCGCGTTCTCGAGCGGATCGAGGAGGTCGCGCGAAGGAGGCCGATCGTCGTCTGCGCGGTCGGGCTCGAATTCCGTGAGGTCCCCTGGCTCGCGGCGAGGAAGACGGCGAACGTGTCGCTGACGCTGTACGACTCGTGCGCGGTCGGCGACGATACGCCTGCGAACCATGGGTAACGAGTTCAAGGGACAGGCGCAGCACTCGGCCGAGCACTTCGGCGACACGCGCGACCACTGGTGAAATCTCACGTGCGAGCGCGGCAAGGTCGCTCTCGGCGAGGGCGACAACTCGCGAGGCGATCGCGTGCCGGGGCACTTCGTCGCGCAAGGGCACGGGCTGCCCTCGAGCGCGAGCTTCGCGAGGGCCGGCGAAGAAGCTGAACGGCGCTCTCGTCACCTCAGAACTCCGTCGTGAACGAGTCTCGTCGCCCGCTCGGCGGCCACGTCACGCCGCGCACCGCGCGATCGACGCACGCGATGATCTTCGCGCTCGCCTTCGCCTCGGCCCTCACCGCCGCGCGCGACGGAGGTCTTGGTTTCGCCGACGATTTCGGTTTGTCGAACCTCACGGTGACCGTCACGCCGATCGCGCGACCGCTCTGGACCGCCGTCCTGATCGTGACCCGCGCGTTCGACGCCACGCGACAGCCGGTGAGGACGCTGCGCATCGGCCCGGTGAGCTGCGCGTCGGTGAGGTGCACCCGGTCGTCGTTCACGTCGAGCCGCTCGGGCGTCGAGAGCGCCTCGTCGTAGCTCTTCGTGGAGGACGGCGCCGATCGCTCGGGCGTGTCCACGCTCGCCACCGATGCCGCGGGGACCGGCTCCTCGGCTGCAAGCTCGTGGTCCTCCGGTGTCTCCACCACCGGAGGCGGCGGCGCGCTCGCGCAGGCGACGAGCATCGCCCCGCCCAGACAGGCCGCGCATTTTAAGACCCTCACGCCCCAAGCGTACCGACGACCGGGCGATCGCGCACGGCCTGCGAAGGCCCGCGTGCGACGTGTATGATGGGGGTGAGGACACGGGTTGCAACGCGACGACACGCCGGACTTCACGGAGAAACCCGAGAAAGCGTCCCTCGGCATCCTCGAGCGCCTGAAGCGAGCGACGATCATCGAGGTCGTCTATCCGCAGGAACGCGGGACGATCGGCCTGCGCGGCAGCGCCTCTCCTCTCTCCTGGACCGCGACGACACCGCCCACCGCGACGCTCGGTGATCGGAGCGTGTTCGAACTCGACATCCCCGAAGGGGAGATGGTCGACATCAAGATCGTCCGCGGCAACGACTGGGCTCACGGACGCAACTACACGCTGCACGCCGGCGACCATCTTCTTCTGCGCCCGTCGTTCGACCGTACGACCTGCCGGCTGATGCCGCCGGTCGTGCTACCGCCTTCGGCCTCGTCGCCCTGGCCGTTACGGTATCAGGTGCTCCTCCCGCCTTCGTACGACGAGCAGACATCCAGGCACTACCCGGTGCTCTACGCACAGGACGGACAGGCGCTCTGGTCGTCCTCCTCCGATCCGTTCGGCATCTGGGCGCTCGACACGGTGATGGATCAGCTCCTCGACATCGCCGTCATGAGCGAGCTCATCGTGGTGGGGATCGATACGTCGGAGGCGCGGATGGACCGCCTCGGACCTCGTCGCGATCGGACGTACGGGGGCGGCCGAGCCGCCGAGCACCTCCAGGCGATGACGACGGTGCTGAAGCCGCGCATCGACGAGGAGCTGCGCACGCGCATCGGCCGCGAGGACACTGCGCTCATCGGCTCGTCCCTCGGCGGGCTCTTCTCGTTCTACGCGGCGTGGAATCGTCCGGAGGTGTTCGGCAAGGCCATCTGCCTCTCGAGCTCGTTCTGGTGGGCGAACCGCTCGATGATCCGCGACGCGATCGTCGCCCCGACGCCGCGCCCCACGATCTATCTGGATTCGGGCGTCGGCCTGAATCCCGACGCCCCCGCGCAGGACGGCTTCCAGCACACACGTTCGATGCAGCGCGCGCTCATCCGCGCCGGTTACGTCAACGGTGAGGATCTCCACCGCCTCGCGTTCCCGGGCCAGGCCCACTCGACCGCAGCCTGGTCGGCGCGCGTCGCGATCCCGCTCCAGCTGCTCTTTCCACCTCCGCCGCTCACGCAGGTTCCGGCGAAATCGATCGCGCCATAGGGAGAACGCGACACGCGCCGCGCCCCGGGTAGAAGCGCCCGTTCGCGCCGGGCGCGGCATAGCCGTTGATGAGCACGCGGCGAGGTAGGGACGAGACATTCGGCGAGCTGCCGTGCACGGCGTACGGGCCGAAGACGAGCACGTCGCCCGCGCGCCCCGTCACGCGGACGGCGCGCAGCGCGTCGACGCGTGGTCCTCCGCCGTCCTTGACGAGCCGACCTGCCGCGTCGAGCGCGACGGCGTCCTTCGGGAGGAATTCCAGCGGGCCGTTCTGCTCGGTCATGTCGTCGACGAGCAGGATCGTCTGCACGTAGGAGCCACGCCCCGAAACGTCGCGCCACGTGTCGCCGCCCTTGTCGCGATGCTGGATGTCCTGATGCCAGTCGAACGCGACGCCGTCGTTCGGCATCTTGAAGTGGGCCTGAGAGAGGAGCTGCTCGCATTGCGAGGTGCCGAGAAGCTCGAGCGCCGGTTGGAGGAGACGCGGATCCTCGCTGAGGCGGAGAAGTGTGGGCTCGGCCCCGCCAGCCCAGACGACCCGCTGTACGACGACGGGCCCCTCCGGCGGCGCACTGAGGGCGAAGAACGCGCCGTCGTGGTCTCCCGTCGCGCGAAGCGTCTGCGAGGTGTCATACAGGCGCTCGAACGCCGCGCGTACAGGCGCCACCTCCGCCTCGTCGAAGAGGCCACGCAGCACGATGAACCCGCCCTCGTGGAACGCTCGCCGATCGTCGTCCGAAAGCTTCATGCGGTCTCCGCGGTTGTCCGGAGAGAAGGATAGCGACCCGTGTCCACGACCGGCAATTTCGGGGCTTCTCGCGCGATCCGTCGGTCAGGTCGTGTCTCATCGGTGAAACAGCGGTGTCTCAGCGCCGGGAGGCGGAGGCCGGGCACACCTCGAAGATGCCTGAAAACAAGGCTTTCGTGGACTGGTCGGGGCGGGCACGGGGGCTGCAGAACACCTCTCACGCGCCGCGGGGCTTCCCTGCGGACACGCTCGAAGGAAAGGAATCCAAGATGTCGTCTCGGAACCGCTGGCTCCATCTCTCGCTGTTCGGCCTCGCGTCGGCGGCGGCAGCGCTCTGCTCGGACGGAACGGCGGACGCGGCGCCTCGTGGGAAAAAGACGGCCGCGCCCGCGTCGAGCGCCGCCTCTCCGGCCGCGAAGACCGTCGCGCCTGCCGCGAGCGGCAAGACGACTCCGCCGGCGTCCACCACCACCACGCCGAGCGCAGCGAGCGCCCCCAAACCCTATCCGCCCGAGCCCAAGGCCGCGAACGCGGGCCAGACGATCAAGGGGTGCGGCTACTTCACGAAGATGATGGTGCAGACCTATCTCGGCGGCGGTCAGTGGGGCTCGCCCCAGATCAACATGGGCGGCAGCGACAACACCGCGACGAGCTGCACGTTCCCGGCGCCGCCGGCGGGCGGGACGTGGGCCGCCTGGCAGCGCCAGGCGATCTCCGAGCTCAAGAGCGACATGACCAAGGGCGACGTCATCCTCATCCCTGCGAATTCCAAGTTCGAGTCGACCGAGTCGAGCGACGGTTCGAACGGCCGCTACGTCGACGTCTACTGGTACAGCAGGACGCAGGAGTTCACGCTCAACGGGTGCGGTGAGCCCGGCGAAGACGCCGTGTGCGAGGCATCGGGGAGCAAGTTCGCGCGCGGGATCAACCAGGCGCACTTCCGCCTCGACGAAGCGACGAAGGCCAAGGACTCCGACAAGGCGCTCTGCGCGGAGGCGGCCCGCCTCGCCGTCGCGACATCGCGTGGAACCCTGAAGCTCCGCAAGAACCTCAAGGCGGGCGACGACTGGCAAGACGGGCGCAGCTACAAGACGCGCTACGACGGCAAGCTGAGCGAGACTGCCGCCGTGGCTGCGGTCACGAAGCTCGGTGCCGACGCCCTGAAGGTTCA
>JAYSXP010000252.1:0-39308 GCA_043717125.1 Polyangiaceae bacterium
AAGAGGCCCTTCTGCCAGGTGAGCATCCGGAAGATGCTCTTCATCGGCGGGACGTCTTCGAGGTCGTTGATCGAGGCGTAGTAGATGACGCCCTTCCTCATGAAGATCTTGCCGACGTCGTCCGCCTCGGTGCGGATGACGAGGACGCCGCTCTTCTTCGAGGTGCCGAACAGCTGGAGCAGGTCGGGGAGCGGAACCTCCTCGATACTGCCGCTCATCGTGCGCGCCTGCGTGCTGCGGCGTGCTGCGGCGACATTCTCGAGGTTTGCCTTCGCGTCGGTGCTGTCGGCGCGCTGCGCGCCTTCGCCGGCGATCACCTTGAGGATGCTCGTGCCGATGAGAACGCGGTCGCCTTCCTTGAGGCGCGCGCGCTTGATCTTCTCGCCGTTGACGAACGAACCATTGGTGGACCCGAGGTCCTCGATCCAGATCTGATCCTGCTGCATCGTGATGCGCGCGTGCTTGCGGCTCACCATGTCCTCGACGAGCACCATGTCGAGGTCGCTGGAGCGACCGACGATGATCGGCTTGTCGTTGACGATCGGGAACTCGCCACCTTGGTACTTGCCGCTGATGAAGCGCAAGACGTACGAGCGCCCGCCGCCGGGGCGCATCGATGGCACCTGAGATGCCTTGTGTGCGGGGTCTTGCATCAGCTTTTTAGGCCCTGAATGGGCTTATCACGATCGAGTCAGGGGGGCGGGGGCGAACATTGGAACAGGCGCGCGCGCGCCCGTTCCCGGATCCGTGGGATCTTCCAAACGATTCCCGAAAGAAAGAGTATCGAGCCCACCCAAAAAAGGTCAAGTCGCGGTATGGGAAGGACGCAGCCATGGCGGATACGCATGCGCAGGTGGGTGGGACGGTACGTGCTCTCGGGGCCGGAGGCGACCCGTTCGGGACGCATCGCGCCGTCGAGCCTGAGGGCTCCCTCCCGCAACCCGCCCGGCGCCTGAGCAACGATTTCGCGAGGATCTACGCGGGTGAGCTGCTCCTGGCGGTCGATACCCTCAACGTCGATGCCGCCAGCTTCCGGCAGATGGAAGAGGAGGGGGCCAAGGCCGGCGAGACCCCCGAAGCTGCGGTTTCCCGCCTCGTCCTGGAAACGGTCGCGGTTCGAGGAAAACAGCACAATCCCGTCACCGGGTCGGGCGGGATGCTCCTCGGGAGGGTCCTCCAGGCCCATCCCGACCGGGCCGACGCGGCCGAGCTCACTCACGGAACGCGGATCGCCACCCTCGTCTCCCTTTCGCTGACGCCGCTTCGCGTCGACCGCATCCTGGCGATTCGCACGCCCAGCGCGCAGCTCGACATCGAGGGCGAGGCCGTCCTCTTCGCGACCGGCGCCTACGCCCGTATGCCCGACGACATGCCTGACCGACTCGCCCTCGCAGTCCTCGACGTCGCGGGCGCGGCACCGCAAGTGGCGCGGCTCGTGAAGCGGGGTGCGAGCGTTTGTATCTTCGGCGCAGGCGGCAAGAGCGGCATCCTGTGCGCGGCCGAAGCGCGGCGGTCGGGCGGCAAGACCTCGCGTGTGATCGGCATCGAGAACCACGGTCCGTTCGCGAACGATCTCCGCGCACTCGGGCTCTGCGACGAGGTGCTGTCCCTCGACGCACGGGATCCGGTCGCGGTTCGCTCCGCGGTGCTGGCGGCCAACGACGGCCGCGAGGTCGACCTCTCGCTCTCCTGCGTGAACGTGACCGACGCCGAGATGAGCGCAATTCTCGTCACGCGCGACCGAGGCATTGCTTACTTCTTCGCGATGTCGACGAGCTTCACCAAGGCCGCGCTCGGCGCCGAGGGCGTCGGCAAGGACGTCGATCTGATGATCGGCAACGGGTTCGCCCACGGCCATGCCGAGCACTCGCTGAAGATGATGCGAGAGATGCCGGCGATACGAGCGCTGTTCGAGAAGCGTTACGGGTAGGGCGCTCTTGACGGCTCCTCGCCGACGGAGTTTTCTGCGCTCGAAATGAGCTTCGTTCCTCGATCTATCGCCGACGTCGCCACCGAGCTGGGCCTCGGCCCTGATGACTACGAGCCGTACGGTCGCGGCAAGGCCAAGCTCTCGCTGTCGCTCGGGCAGCGGCCTCCGCGCGGGAAGGGTCGCCTCATCCTCGTCACGGCCATCAACCCCACGCCCGCGGGTGAGGGCAAGACGACCACGTCGATCAGCTTGGCCATGGGGATGCGCCGCCTCGGCAAAAATGCCGTCCTCGCGCTCCGCGAGCCGTCGCTCGGCCCGGTCTTTGGCGTGAAGGGCGGCGGCACCGGAGGCGGCAAGGCGTCGCTCACGCCCGCCGACGACATCAACCTGCACTTCACCGGCGACATCCACGCGATCACGACCGCCCACAATCTCCTGTCCGCGCTGGTCGACAACTCGATCTACTTCGGCGACGTCATCCCGGACAAAGGCGAGATCGATCCTCGCCAGGTCACGTGGGGCCGCTCGATGGACATGAACGACCGCTTCTTGCGGCGCTGCGTGGTCGGGCTCGGCGGGAAGGCCAGCGGGACGCCGCGCGAGGAGCGGTTCGACATCACCGCTGCCAGCGAGATCATGGCGATCATGGCGCTCGCCTCGGACTACGAGGATCTCGAGCGGCGCCTCTCGCGCATCGTGATCGGCCAGACGTACGACGGCAAGGCCGTGACCGCAGGAGACATCCAGGCCGCCGGCGCGATGACCGCCGTGCTCCGCGACGCGCTGCTGCCGAACCTCGTGCAGACGGAGGAGGGCGGTCCCGCCATCGTCCATTGCGGTCCATTCGGCAACATCGCGCACGGTTGCAACAGCATCCTCGCAACGCGGCTCGCAATGAACCTCGGCGACTACGCGATCACCGAGGCAGGCTTCGGCTTCGACCTCGGCGGAGAAAAGTTTCTCGACATCAAGTGCCGTCAGGCGGGGATCTGGCCGCGCGCCCTCGTGATTGTCGCGACGCTCCGCGCGCTGAAGATGCACGGCGGCGCGCCGGTGAAGACCTGCGGTCAGCCCGACGCCGAGAAGCTGAAGAAGGGTATCGAGCATCTCGAGAAGCACCTCGAGACGGCTCACGCGTTCGGCCTGCAGCCGATTGTCGCCATCAACGTCTTTCCGAACGACACCGAGGACGAGCTCGAGGTGGTCGAGAAGGCCGTGGTCGCGCTCGGCGCGCGGCTCGCCAGGTCGGAGGGCTTCGGAAGAGGTGGTGAAGGCGCGCTCGCTCTCGCGCGCCTGGTCTGCGAGATCGTCGACGCGACCGACGCCGCTCCCCCCGCTGCGCGCTACCTCTACGAACTCACCGATACGCCGCAGGAGAAGATCCGCAAGATCGCTCGCAGCGTCTACGGTGCGAAGGACGTTCACTTCACCGCGGCCGCCGAGAAGAACATCCACCGCATCCGCGACCTCGGCTACGGCGATCTCCCCATCTGCATGGCCAAGACGCAGATGTCCCTCACCGACGACCCGACGATCTTCGGGCGCCCGCGCGACTTCGCGATCACCGTCCGCGAGGTGCGCCTCTCCGCGGGCGCAGGCTTCCTGGTGCCACTCACGGGCGATATGATGACGATGCCGGGCCTCCCCAAGGTCCCCGCCTCCCGCTCGATCCGGTTGTTGCCGAGCGGCAAGATCAAGGGCCTGATGCAGAACGACTGAGGCCGTGCTTCGGGACAGCCTCGAGCGACTATTCGAGCGCGGGGCGGGCGGCGTCGAACGGCGCGGGGAGTGGCGTGGTGACCGTTTCGTCAGCGGCGGGCAGGGAGATCACGAACTTCGAGCCCAGGCCGGCTTGGCTCTGGACATAGATGCTGCCTCCAGCGTTCTGGACGATGCTCTGGCTGATCGCCAAGCCGAGCCCGGTTCCCTTCTCCTTCGTCGTGAAGAACGGGACGAACAGGTTCTTCAAAACCTTCTGGCTGATGCCCGGGCCCGTGTCGTGAACCGAGATCTCGACGACCTCGCCCGTCCCGTCTTGCGGGGCGCGCGACGAGCCCGACCGCTCGCTGTTCGGTGACCAACCCGCACGAGGCGCTCGCCGATGGGTCGTCGCCACAGTGACCTTTCCATGCCCATCCATCGCGTGGATGGCGTTGTGCACGAGGTTCAAGAGGACCTGCCGCAGCTTCTCCGGGTCGATGCACGCGCGCGGCATCGGCTCCGCGAGCTCGAGCTTCACGTCGACCCCCTCGGCCTGCTGGCTGGACAAGATCTGAACCGTACGCCTCACCGCAGCGTTGACGTCAACGGGCACGGGGTTTCCCGCGTGCGGCCGCGCGTAGTCGAGGAAGCTCCCCACCACACGGTTCAGGCGGTCTGTCTCTTCGAGGATGATCCCGAGGAACTCCTTCGTCTGCGGGTCCTCGTCGTTCGCACCGACGCCGAGCTCCTCGAGGAGCTGGGCCGCGCCCTTGATTGCGCCGAGCGGGTTCTTCACCTCGTGCGCGAGCCCCGCGGCCATCGAGCCGAGCGCGGCGAGACGATCGCGCTCCTTCATGCGTGCGTAGATGCGGCTATTGGCGATGGCGACCCCCATCTGCGCGGCGATGGTCTCGAGGAGCGCGATCTCTTCCGGAGTGAAGGCATCTCGGACGCGCTCGTCGGCGACGCAAAGAAGCCCCACGAGCTCCTCGGAATCACCGCGAATCGCCAGGATGACGGAGCTCTTGATCGGACCGAGCGCCTCCACGGCGGTCATCGTCGGTGCAAGCGCCTCGCGTGCGATGGCGCCGGCTGCGTCGCGATCGTTCTCGGCCTCGCGTGCGATTTCTTCCAGCGAGAGCGACATTCCAAGCCGCTCGAGCAGAGGACGCATCGCGAGCGCCTCGAGCCGCGGCGGCGGCGTCGCACCGACCTGGCCGACCACATCGAAGCCGCTGTCGTCGAGGTCACGCAAGTAGATCGCGCACGAGGTCACACGCCGGGAGCGCTCGAGGCCCGCAAGGACCACCTGGATCATCTCCTCGTTCTCGAGCGTGTGTGCGAGGCGACGGCGCAGCTCGACCACACTCGTCTCGAGATCGTAGCGCTCGCGGAAGAAGAAGCGATTGATGCGTGTCTCGATCTGGTGCTCGAGCGGCTCGAAGAGCACGAGGAACACGATCGCCGCGAGGACGGCATTCAGGTACATCGCGCCGAAGCGCCCGATGTAGGTGATGAAGACGTAGAAGATGCCCGCGAGAGCGAACGCGAGCGCCGTCGACACGAGGAGGCGCCCGGAGAGTTCGTAGAGGTCGGCGAGCCGCGGACGCGTCAGTGACTCGGCGAGGACGAAGAGAAAGACGATCGCGAGGACGGCGCCGATCGGCGGAAGGTACACGCCGAGGAACGAGAGGAAGTCGCCGAGCGTGAACGTCATCGCCAGGGCGCCGACCGCCGCGAGGAAGCGGATGCGATCGCGGACGGCGCGCGACGCGCTCTTCTGGCCACGCTGCCAGAGCGCGATGAGCGCGGCGGCGAGCAGACCGAAGACGTAGAAGTAGACGGCGCCGAGCACGGCCGCGCGTACCCATGGCCCCGCCTGCTGATACGGTGACAGCGCGACCGCGAGCATGGGGAGCGCGAGCGCCGTCGCGATCTTCGGCAGCCGCGAGCGGGTGCTCGGTAGCTTTATGTCGCGGCCCTCCTCGAGCGGCGCGATCGACCCGAACAGGTGAACCGCGAACTGCGGCAAGAGGACGGTGAGCACGGCCGTCACGCGCTCGAACCCGACGTCCTTCATCAGGTCGGTGAGCGACTGGCTCACGTACCAGAAGGCCACGCAGGTCGAAAACGCCGCGAACAACCAGTGCTGCATCCGCCTTCCGCGGAGCAACATCGACAGTGCGATCGCGAACGCGATGACTCCGCAGAAGAGCGTCGTCCGTGCGCGCAGGTCCTCCATCGGAGGTGGAAGATAGCGCGTTTAGGCCGAAGGCTCTGCGGAGAGACCGCGTCGACTCATCGACTTTGAGGAGCGTGTGCCGTGCGAGTCACACGACCTTCAGGGCTTCTTGTTGTCGCCGCTGCCGTTCGGATCGGGCGGCGTCGTGACGTTCTTCGACTGCCACGGCTCCGGGTGCGGGCCCTCGCGGTCGAGCCACGGCTCGGGGTGCGGCCCCTGGCCTTCGTCGTCGGTGCGCGTCTTGAGCTCGAGGGCTCGCGTCGGACCGCCGTTGAAGGCCGCGTTGGCCTCGTCGCCATTGACGACGTTGTGGGCGCGGTTCGAGACGATGCTGCTCTCGTCCGTCCCTTCGGTGCTGCTCGTTTCCCCGGTGCAGCCCACGAGGGCAAGCGATGCGAGGAACGCGAGAACGGGCGCGACACGAGTCATGTTGATGCGTTTCATAGGCTCCCCTCCGAGGATGCCGAAAGACCGTACTGCTTCACGAGCTGGGAGAGGCGCGGCCGTTTCATGCCGAGTAACGCCGCAGCGCGCGTGATGTTTCCTTTGGTTTCCAGAAGGGCGCGCGCGATGCAATCGCGCTCGATCTGGCGCTTCATGTCGGACAGCGAGACTGCTCCCTGGCGCACCTGCGCGTAGGCCACCGACGTGGCTCCCGACTCGGCGTCGGGGAGCGCGCCAGACGCGTCGTCGTCACCTTCCGTCTCGCCGATACCGCTCGCGCCGCTCGGCAGAGATGCGGGCACGAAGCTCGGACGCAGCGAGAGCGGCGGCTGCGACGGGTAGCCAGAGGCCGGGCCGGACTGCGCTACGGTGCGAAAGTCATCCACGTTGTCGATGAGGTCGCTGGCGGTGATGCACTCACCGTCGGCGAAGAGCGAAACCGCGCGAAGGACGTTCTCGAGCTCGCGGATGTTACCCGGCCAGCGGTGACGCTGCAGGAGCTCGAGGGCATCCGTTCCGATCGTCTTCGGGGCCTCCGAGCGCTCGATGCCGATGCGGCCGAGGAGGTGGTCGGCGATCTTCGGCAGGTCCCCGAGGCGCGCGCGGAGCGGCGGCACCTCGAGCGTGATGCCGCGGAGGCGGTAGTAGAGGTCCTCGCGGAACTCGCCGCGCTCCACCATCGCTTTGAGGTCACGGTGGGTCGCGCAGATGACGCGGACGTTTGCGCGGATCGGCTGCGTGCCGCCGACGCGCTCGAACGTCTTCTCCTGGAGGACGCGGAGCAGGGCGACCTGCGTGCGCGCGGAGATGTCGCCGATCTCGTCGAGGAAGAGAGTGCCGCCATCGGCCATCTCGAAGCGCCCACGACGACGCGAGGCCGCGCCGGTGAACGCGCCCTTCTCGTGACCGAAGAGCTCGGAGAGGAGGAGAGTCTCGACGAGGGCCGCGCAGTTGAGGCTGACGAGCGGGCCGCTCGCGCGCTCGCTCGCGCGGTGGAGCGCCTCGGCGACGAGCTCCTTGCCGGTGCCGCTCTCGCCGCGGATGAGGACCGTGCTGTTCGCGCGGGCGACCTTGCCGATCGCGACGATGAGGCTGCGGATCTCCGGGTCGTTGCCGATGATCTCGCGCACCGGGCCGCTCTCGGTGCGCGTGAGCAGGCGCTGCGTGCGCGGTGCCTCCTCTTCGACGTCGGGCTCCATCGTCGCGCTCGCGAGCGACGCGTTGAGCCGCGAAACGGCGACGATCTCCGGCTTTGCGAGGAACGCGGCGCGGATGTCCGCGGGGAGGCCAGCGGCCACCTGATCGCGAACCGCGATGGCGCGGCAACAATGAGACTGCGCGGCCTGCAGGTCGCCGGCGTCGCGGCAAAGCGTGGCGAGCAGAGCGTGAATCTCCGCGAGGAGGTCCTCCTCACCGCAGGCGCGTGCACGAGAGAGAGCCTCGCTCGCGGCGTCGAGGGCGGCGCCGGGGAGCGCACCGCGGGCGCGGAGCTCGTGAGCGCGGAGGATGGCGGCCTCGGCATCCGTGCGACCGCCGGTGGCGAGCTGCTGGGCCTGGGCGACCGCAGACGCGGCGCGAGCGACGTCACCATCCTCGAGCGCGACGCGGGCGGCGACGAAGAGGACGGCGCTGAGGACGTCCTTGTCGCCAGACACTTCGGCATCCGCCTGGGCGGCCTCGATCTCGCGGCGGGCGAGCTCGGTGTTCTTGCGCGCGAGCGCGATCTGGGCGGCGACACGCTTGTAGTGAGCGGTGCGCGCCGGGGCCGAGGCTCCGACGAGGAGACGGCGGCCGAACGCGATGGCGTGCTCGGCGTGCTCGGTGAGACCAAGGCGGAGGCGGAGCTCCGCGAGGTTGGCGATGGTGTGCGCGGTGGCGACGCGACCACGGAGCGTCTGGCGGAAGCGGACCGCCTGATCCCAGCTCGCGAGAGCGGAGCCGTAGTCGTGCTGGCGATACGCGATGACGCCGAGGTTGGCGAACGCATAGGCACGCGCGCGATCCTCGCCGAGGCGAGCGCCGTCCTCGAGGACGCGCTCGAGCGTCGCGCGTGCGTCGTCGAGCAGGCCCTTCGAGATGAGCGCGATGCCACGGTTCAGGCGAGCGCGGAGCTCGGCCGTGGCCTCACCAGCCGCGGACGCGGTGAGCGCGTCCTCGGCGAAGTGTGCGTCGGCCTCGTCCCAACGGGCCTCGATCAGGTTGATCTTTCCGATGGTGTTGCGGCCGCTGAGGCGCGTCGACGCCGTCGTGGCGAGCGTGATCGCGCGGGTTGCGTGCTCGGTCGCGAGCTTGAGATTGCCGGCAACGTAGCTTAGCTCGGCGAGCTCGGAGGCCACGCGCGCGCGAAGCTCGTCGTTGTTTGCAGCGGTCTCGGCCTTCTGGAGGGAGACGCGCGCGGCGACGAGATCGCCGAGCTGCATGAGGGCGCGGCCCATGAGGAGCGCGATCGTCGGATCTTCGGGTGACAGTGCCGTGGCGCTCTCGCACCAACGCTGCGCATCGTTCGCCTCGCCCATCGAGAGCGCACGATGAGCGCCGCGCACCCGGAGGAGGAGCCCGCCTTCGCCCGTGACGGGCGCGACGGCGGCGAACCAGCGGCTGTTGATCTCGTACGTCGCCTGGCTGTCCTCGATCCCACGCACCGCCTTCGCGATCGCGGCGTCGGCAGCCTCGATGGCGCCGGCCGCGACGAGGAGCTCCGCGGCGCGCGCGTAGGCCCACGGATCGGGGTCGAAGCCGGGGCCGCCCGCGAGGATTCGCGCGGTGGCGAGACGCTCGGCCTCGCTCGCCTTGGCTTCGATCGCGGCGGGGTCGCAGCTCGTCGAGAGCGAGACGAGGAAGTTGGTGCGCGTCGCGAGCGAGGCGGACACGAGCTCGTCGACCGCCACAACCGCGTCGTCACCGAGCGTGGCAAGGGTGGCAAGCGGAAGCGAACGACCCGCGAGCGCGAGGCACGCGAGCACGCCACGAGCGGCCTCGCTCAGGTTTGCGCTCTCGAGGAGAGTGGCGGGATCCGACGGCGCCACGCGGCGCGCCTTCGACCACCAGGCCTCGAGCGAGCGGATGTCCTGGCCGGGAAGTTCGACCTGCGCCTCCTGGGCGACGGCGCTGAGCCAGCGAAGCTTGTCGGCCGCGGTGAGCTCCGAGGAGAGATCGAACGTCGCGAGGGAAACGCCTTCGGTGCCGTTCAGCAGCGTGACCTGCGCGAGCTCGCCGGACGTGACGAACAGGACGAGACCACGCGTGATGCGAACGAGCTCCGTCGCCACGGCGCGATCCCAGGAGCCATCCTTGGGGAGGGCGGCAACGATGGCGGCATGTCTCGCGGTAGCGGCCTGTACGATTGCGTCCGCGCACACATGCGGGTCGCTCGAAACGGCACCGAGACCGAGCTGCGTCGCGAGCTCGCGGAACAACGGCGCTCGCGTGCTCGTCGGCATGCTCGTCACGTGGAGCGCGGACCAGCCGCTCGAGCGCAGGCGGCGAGCAGCGTGCGCCATGAGCGCAGCGTGCACATCCTGCGGCGCGCGGACGAGGAGCACTCCGGCCGAGGCAGGCGCGACCAGGCGTTCGTCGAGCTCGACGAAGCTGCCCGCATGCGCTGCCGCAGTCGCGGGGGTGCCGCGTCCGTCGGACGAAACCAGGGATAGGGAGGCGGCGGGGTGTGCCAAAGCCGACGGAACCTACTCGAAAGATGCCCTTGTTCAAGGACGGAAGCAGCCTCTGTCCCGTCTCACGAGCGCTTCTGAACGATAGCGGTCGCGAGCCACAGAAGAAGGCTTGTACGGCGCTCTTCCGTCCGACCTTCCCCGCAATCTCGACCGTCGCTCGCGCACGGCGAGCGACTACGTGGATGACGGGGTCGGCCTGACCTACCACTTTCGATGCAAGAGATGTTCCACTCCGAAGATAACTTCAAGTAGCTGGAATTGCTCGTAGCCTTTTCAGGCGGAGCACGGCCGTCAGGGCACGCACGCGCGGCCGTCAGCGACGCTTACGGTTCATGGCCTCCGTGAGGACGGTCTCCATCGCGTCGAAGGCCTGCGGCGGGGCGTCGCCGATCTGGCGCGCGAGTGGCAGCTGCGCCCACGCGCTCGCGACGAAAAGCGGCAAGGCCGAAGCGAGGCGCTCGCCGAGGAGGGCAATCTGCCGCTCGATGGCGGCCGCATCACCGCGGCGAACCGGGCCGGTGAGGGCGTCGGGGAAACCGAGCTTCTCCACGTTCTCGGCCACCGATCGGAGAAGAGGCCCGAGCATCTTCGATGTGTCCGCCCGGGGAACCCCCGACACGACGAGAAGCTCGGCGCCCACCGCCGCGAGCGCGGCGGCGCCGTTGGCGACCAGGCCGGCCGCCGCGTGATAGCCGACGGGGTCGAGCTTCGCGAACGTGCGCGGCGTCATGCCGAGATGCCTCGCGAGGAGACGCGCACGCTTCTCGGCCGCCGGGTCTCCCTTCACATGGCAGTGGCCGCGCGTGAATGTCGGGAAGAACGTGCGCGAAGCAAACGAGATCATCGGGTGCATCTGCGCCACGCCCGCGCAGGCCCCGCGCAGCGCCACCAGCGCGTCCGCGGAGAGCGAGCCCGCGTTGTGAACGACGACCGCGCTCCTCTTCACGACGCCGGAGGCCGCGAGGTCTGCAGCGATCGGCCCGAGCTGCCGCTCGCGAACCGAAAGAATGATGATGTCGGCGTCGATCCGCCGCCTCGGCACTCCCTTGCGCGCGGGCGTGAGCGTGACGACGTCACCATGCGCGCGGAGCGCGCGCGCGAGGGCGCGCCCGACCTTTCCTGCACCGAAGATGAAGATCTTCATGACCCGTACAGGCCCTTCGCGCGCGCATGGGCCAAGACCTCTCGCGGCACGAGCGGCTCGAGCTCGTCCCAGCGCCCGGCACCGATCATCGCCCGCACCTCGGTGCTCGAGATCGACGGCAGGACAGCCGGCGGCGCGCCTTCGTACGAGACGCCGACGCGGCCGAGGACGATCGGCGGGGCAAGCTCCATGATGCGGCCGTAGCCATACCACTTGGACGACTCGACCACGAGGTCGGCGCCCATGACGAAGCGAAGCTGCCAGTCGGGGTGTTCCGCGCGGAGGTGCTCGATCGTCCGCAGCGTGCGGCTCTCGCCGCCGAGCTCCTCTTCGACGCGCGAAATCTCGACGCGCGGGAGCCATCCCATCGCGAGATCGCACATCGCGACGCGGTCCTCGTAGGACGCGAGCGCCTTGGCGAACGGGTGCTGGTACGTCGGCACGACGAGGATCCGCGCCACGTCGAAGCGCGCGAGGACGACGGTGACCGCGAGCACGTGCGCAAGGTGAGGAGGATTGAAGCTGCCTCCGAACACGCCGACGACGGGACGCGGTGTCGTCACGCGTCCCCCTGCACCCGCATCTTGGTTGCCCGCTGGAGGGAGAGCGCTTCGTTCTGCGACACCTTCCCGGCCGAGTCGTAGATCGTGATCATGATCTCGTCGCCTTCGTCGTCGAGCACGGCGATGCCGCCGCCCTCGCAGCCGATTGGGCCGGGCGTCACGAACCAGCGTGCGCCGATCTTGCGAACGAGCGGCGCGTCGCTCTTTCCGAAGAAGAGGAGGTTTGCGGCGAGGATGTCCTCTTCGTCGAGCAGGCCCTTGTCGTAGATGAGGACGGCGACGCGATCTCCGACCATCTCGATGGTGCGCGAGATCTCCTCGGGGAGGGCCTCGAGCGATTTCAGCCGAAGGCGGGCACGCTCGGTCTGGACGAACCTGTCGATGTCGTCGGCGCCCCCGCCGACGGCAACATCGGCGGCGCGTCGCCAGGCCGCGTCGTCGCTCGGGTCGCCGCCGACGAGCTTGCGTGCCCACGCCGCGACCGCGCGATCGAGCGCGCCGTCGTTGCCGAGGTAGATCGCACGGTTCACACGGGCACCGTTCAGCAAGAACTCGGCGGCTTTCCCGAGCGCGCTGACGTCAGTACCCGCTGGGCCGAGGAGTCCGAGACGCATCGTTGACCCACGTAGTCTCCCGATGCGGGCTAGGAAAGTAAAGCCTTGCCTCGCCTTCCTTCACGCGCCTCTCGCGGGTCGGCCTTGCTACCATGGGAGGCTGTGTCGTCCGGACTCGAGCGAAGCAGCCCGCCCTCACCCGCGGGGTCGCCCCGTAGCCTGCGCGACCCGGTCACGATCACGCTCGATGGCGAGCCCGTCCTCGCCGAGCGCGGTGAGCCGGTGGCCGCAGCGCTCGTCGCCGCCGGGAAGCTGATGCTCGCGCGCAGCCCGAAGTTCCACCGGCCGCGCGGACCGTCGTGCATGCGAGCGGCCTGCGACGGCTGTCTCGCACGCGTCGACGAGGCGCCCAACGTCATGACCTGCATGGTGGCAGCTGCCGAGGGTATGGCGGTGGTCTCGCAGAACCGGCTTGGGCCTCGCGAGACAGACCTGCTGCGCATGACCGACTGGTTCTTCCCCAACGGGATGAACCACCACGAGCTCTTCGCGGGCATCCCGGGAGTGCAGGGCGTGATGCAGGTCTTCGCGCGGCGGGTCGCGGGCCTCGGACGCATGCCTGCGGAGGTGGAGGCGCCTCGTCCCGCCGCACGACGGAGCGCCGACGTGGTGATCGTCGGCGCCGGTCCTTCGGGGATGGCGGTTGCCTCGCGTCTCGCGCAGCAGGGGCGCGCGGTCGAGATCATCGACGACCAGCTCGCGCCTGGAGGCGGCCTCACGGCGCTCGGCGCCGCCGAGGCGCAGGCGTTCGACGAGATCTATGCATCTTGCATGGAACTCGTGAAGAGCGGGCGCATCCGAATGCGCAGCAGCACGATCGCAGGCGGAATGTACGGACGCGACCTCTTGGTCGTCGGCCCGCACGGCGCAGAGGTGCTCGAGGCGCGCGCACTCGTGCTCGCGTGCGGTGCTCACGACGGTGCCCTCGCCTTCGAAGGAAACGACGTCCCCGGGGTGATGAGCGCGCGCGCGGCAGGATGGCTCCTCGCGCGCGGTGTCTCGGTGGGAAAGCGTATCGTCGTGGTGATGGCGGCGGGCGGCGGCCCCTTCGGTGCGTCATTCGCCGCAGCGGCGCAGGGCGCGGCCGAGGTGAGTCTCGTGGAGGGTGAACCGCTCCGCATTCGTGGCGCGAGCCACGTGAAGGCCGTCGTGGTTCGTGACGCCTCGGGCAAGGACAGCGAGCACAGGGCCGATGCCGTCCTCATCGACGCAGCGCGCTCCCCTGCCTACGAGCTCGCCGAACAAGCGGGGGCGATGCTGGCCCACGAACCGCGCGGCTTCGTGGTCCAAACCCACGGTGGCCTCATCGCCGAAGGCATCTACGCCGTCGGCGAAATGACGGGTACCGCCTTCGAGCCGCGCGCCATCACCGAAGAGGCCGCGCGAGTCTCCGCTCGGCTCGGCTGAGCCGCCGGCGGCTCACTCGTCCACGAGCGGGCCAAAGAGGGCGATGCCCAGCGCCAACGTGATCCCGACCGACATCGCCATCAGGCCCAGGAAGCCCGAGTAGCTATCGAAGGGCTGGAGCTCGAACGCCTTGCGAGTTCCGACGACGCCGCACACGAGCACGGGTGACAGCAATGGGAAGAGCACGATCGCGAGCACGAGGTCACGCGCGCGCGTGCGTACGGTCATCGCCCCGAAGAGCGTTCCCACGCACGACAGCGCCGCCGTCCCCATGACCAGAAGCCCGAGGAACGCAGGAAAATGAGCGCTTGCCGACCTCTTCGCCTCGACGAGTTGCTCGGGCGTCGCGTCCGTGAGCCCGACGCCGCTCGAGAAATCGATCTGGAAGAGGAACAAGCAAAGCGCGACGAGCGGGATCTCGATGATCACGATCATGCCGAACGTGGCGAGCGCCTTGCCGAGGAAGATCGACGCGCGCGGGATGGGCGCGACGAGCAGCCCGGTGAGGGCCGATTCGTCACGCTCGCGCTGCCACACCCGCCCGAAGGAGAGCGTCGCCGCGAAGAAGATCGTGATCCAAATCGTGCCGGCCGCCGTAGCGGCGTTCGTCTTGTCGTTGACATGGAACGCCATGCTGGCCAGAAAGCCGATGACGATCGAGAACACGCCCGCCGTCGCGACGATCTCGCCGGTACGCCGCTCGATGCGGACGTCTTTCTTGCAGATCTCCCACGCAGCGGCGAGCGCGCCGGGCCGCTTCATGGGGCCATCCTAGACGACTGAGCCGTCGCGAGACGACTTCAGGTCGTATGAATCAAACGACACGAGCTTTCCCCCCGTGTGAATCCCACGGCACGAGCTCCCAGAGTCGCTCCGAAGGTCGCTCAGTGCCCGAACGGCATGTCCGCGCCGGTGTTCGCCATGGTGCGGAGCTTGTCGGCGGCCAGCTGGCGCTGCTCGGGCGTGAGGATCGGAAGGACCTTCTCGGCGATGCCGATCATGCGGCCGCTGCCTGCCGCCGCGCGCTCGCGCAGCTTCTCCGGCGGGGGAGCGGCGGCGGCCGGGTCGAACGTGTCGGAGCGGAAGGAGTCGAGGGTGCGCTTGCCCTGGCCCATGTTCTCGCGCATCTCGCGGAACGAGTGGCCGTCGTGACCGCTCTTGAGCGCGTCCTTGATCTGGCTCTTCTGGTCGTCGGTGAGCTTGAGGTCCTCGGCCAGCTGCTTCATCGCATGCATGCCACCCATTGGGCCGTGCTTGCCGGCCTCGCCCTTCTCGCCCTTCTCGCCCTTCTCGCCCTTCTCGCCGTTTTCGCCGCCTTGATGCTTGCCGCCGCGGTGCCCCCCCTTGAACCTCGACTCGAGGGCGTCCGCGAACGCGTTGCGCTGCTCGGGATCGAGGATTGCGTGCACGCGTGCGAGCGCGGCGCTGTCGTCCGGCCTCCCCTTCTCGAGATCGGAGACGATGCGATCGAGCTTCGGCTGGAGCGCGGCGCGATCGATCGAGCCCTTCTCGACCTGATCGGCCAAGGCGAGCATGAGGTCGTTCTTGCCGCCGGCCATCGCGGCGTGACGCTGATCGGCAAGGGTGGCAAGCTTCTCGAGCTCGGTGCGCTGTTCTGGGCGAAGCGCCACCTCACCGAGCGCGTCACCAATGAGCTTCACTACGCCGTGACTCTGCGGCGCCACCGGAGCCTTGCTCACGGCGCTCGCTTGCGTCTGCGGTTGTTCCACCGACCCTCCGCAACCCATGGCGACGGAAGGGAGAGCGGCGACCGAGGCAATCGAGACGACAAACAAGAATCTGCGGGCGTTCTTCATCGTGACCTCCAGGTCACTATGACGTCGAAAGCCCCCGCGTGCGCGCCCATGGGCCCGTAAAGCTTCGTAAACGAGCCGTTGTGAAAGGGACCTTGGTCTTCTTGTCGAAGGTGCCCTCCTCGACGTAGCTCAGGCGATCGTCGATCACCTTCTTCACGACGGCGTGTCGATCCGAAAGGTCGGCGATGGCTCTACTTCGAGGTCTTCTTCGCGGCGGGCTTCTTCTCGGCCGCCTTCTTCGCCTGCGGGGCAGCGGCCTTCTTCACCTGCGGAGCAGCGGCCTTCTTCGTCTTCGCGTCGGCGCTCTTCGCCGCTGCGCCGTCGCGCTTCGCGGCGGACTTGTACATGTCCCAGAGGCGCGGGACGGGGTAGCCGCCGAGGCGGGTCTTGAAGCCCTCGTCCTTGGCGCGCTTCTCGATCTCGGCGATCGCGTCGATCATCTTCGCGCGGGTGCCGAACTTCTCCTTCACCGCGGCGAACGTCAGCTGGAGCTTGAGGAGCTTGGCATTCGAGACGTGCGCGAGGCCCTTGTTCGCGTTGAGGCGGTTGACCCAGAGGTCCTCGTCCTTCGTGAGCTTCTCGAGCTCCGCGACGAGCTTTGCCTTGTCTCCGAACTTGTCCTTCAGCGTAGCGAGCGGGCTCTTCATGATCGTCTCTTTTCGAGGGTGCGCGAGATGACTCGCGCGGCGGTTTAGTGTGGGGGAGTACCAGAGGGGGAACCGTCCCGCAAGCAGTCCGGGGGTGTAAGGTCGCGACGGGTATCCCGTTCCTGCGCTGCTCGCTCTTCCCCATGACCCTGCCAGGAGCCCGCGAATGACGTCACCTTCGCACGGCCTCGAGAAACGCCTCGTACCGCTGTTTGCACTCGCTGCGCTGCTCCTCGCTGGCTGCGGCGGTGCCGCCCCGAAGCCGCCCGCGATGAGCCCCAACGACTCCCGCATGATGGCGCGGTCCTCACCGAGCGGCCGGGCCGCGCGCGACTCGGACGAGATGGCCGACGCAAAAGCGCAGGCGCCCATGGCACCTCTCGCCGAGGCCGCGCCGGGACGGAACGAATTCGGCGCCCCTCCCCCGCCCCCGCCGCCCAAGCCCGAGAAGAAGGGCGAGCCGAACAAGGAGCAGCCGAAGGCGGCCGAAGGCGGCGACCAGGCACCGCACGAGACCTCGATGCTCATCTACACGGCGCGCGTGACGATGGCCGTCTACCAGGTCGACCAGGGCCTCACCGCCGTCGAGAAGATCGCCAAGGACAACGGCGGCTACCTCGCGCTGAAGCACGACCGCGAGATCGTCATCCGCATCCCGCGCAACCGCTTCGAGCCGGCGCTCGCGCAGATCGACAAGGTCGGTGACGTCCTCCACCGCGACATCCAGGCGCAAGACGTGACCGACGAGTTCGTCGACACCGAGATTCGCATCAAGAACGCGCGCGCGATGCAGACGCGCCTCAAGGTCCTCCTCGAGAAGGCGAACGTGAAGGAGGCGCTCGAGATCGAGAAGGAAATGCGCCGCGTCACAGAGGAGATCGAGCTCCTCGAAGGAAAGCTGAAGCTTCTCAAGGACAAGATCGCGTTCTCGACGATCACCGTCGCCTTCGAGCCGCGCGGTTCGACCATCCAGGCGACGCGCATCAAGCTCCCTTTCCCCTGGCTCACGCAGCTCGGCCTGCCCACGCTCCTGCACCTCTCGGAGGACCGATGAAACGCCACCTCTCGCTCCTCGTGCGCGCCGTGGTCGCGGCCAGCCTCGCGCTCGGCGCCGCCGCTTGCGGAAAGCCCTTCGACGTCAAGACCGCGCCCGGAATGGTGGCGCTCGAAAGCCAGCACGACTTCGACTGGCGCGCGACGACGCCCGAGGGAGTCGTCGTGGGCATTCGCGTCGTCGAAGACGAGAGCCGCGGCGACCTCGCGTTCTGGACGCAAGCCGTCACGCTCCAGTTGAGGGACGTTTCGGGATACGCGCTCCTCGAGAGCGCCGACGTCGCGTCGGCCGACGGTACGAAAGGGCGCATCCTGAAGTTCGGACACGACGAGGACGACAAGCCGTACGTCTACTGGATGACGATCTACCCCGCGCAGGGCCGCCTCTTCGTCGTCGAGGCGGGCGGCCCGAAGGAGCTCTTCGAGCGCGCTCGCCCCAACGTCGAGTGGACGATGAAGAGCATCCACGTGCGGTGTAATGCCTTGCTCGCCCCCGTCCTGGCGTCCCGCACTTGCAATCGCTGGTGAGTCGCGAGACCGTGCAGCGTTGCTCCGCCGGCCGTACGTAACCGTCCACCTTGCTCAATCGCTCGACGGTCGCGTCGCGCTGGACGGCATGGCTACGCCGCTGAGCATGGCGACCGGGCGCGCGTGCGCCCACGCCGCACGCGCCGCACACGACGCGGTGCTCGTCGGCGCGAGCACCGTCCGCATCGACAATCCGCGCCTCACCGTGCGCGATGCGCCCGGTGACGATCCGTTGAGGGTCGTGCTCGCGAGCACGCTCGCCCTGCCACGCCATGCACACGCGCTCTCGGGAGGCAGAAAGGCGATCGTGATCGGCGCGGAGGGACGCGAACTCGACGAGGAGCGCGCGGTGCTCGAAGCGGCGGGCGTCGACGTCGCCGTGGTCGCGCGCGATTCGGATGGACGCGTCTCGGTCGAGGCCGCGCTCGAGCTCCTGGCCGCCCGAGGCATCGAGCGATTGCTGGTCGAGGGAGGCGCGAAGGTCGTGACGTCGTTCTTGCGCGCGCGCAGGGTCGATCGCCTGAGCATCGAGATCGCAATGAGGCTTCTCGGTGCGCCCGGTACGGCGATGCTTGGCTCGCTCGGCGTGGGCGCGCTCGACCAAGCGCCCTCGCTCACGAACGTGTCGGTCGAGCGGCTTGGTGACCACGTGCTCGTACGAGGCGACCTTGTCTACGCGTGAACGCGCGCTCTGGTTCGTGGGGCCGCGGGCGATCGAGCTGCGTGACGAGCCCGCGCGCGCGCCTGGACCGCACGAGGTGGTCGTGCGGGCGACGGCATCGGGAGTGAGCCAGGGGACCGAGATGCTCCTCTACCGAGGCGAAGGACCGGAGGCCTTCGATCCGTCGATGGGCGGAGGGACCTACCCGTGCCGGTATGGGTACGCGTGGGTCGGCGAGGTCGTCGCGCTCGGGGTCGGGGCGACTGTTGGGGTTGGGGTCGGGGAGAGGGTGTTTGCGCTCGCAACCCATGGCGACACGCACGTCCTCCGCGACGAAGACGCGAGGGTCTTGCCCGCGGACGTGCCCGCGGCGCGCGGCGTGCTCGCGGCGAACCTCGAGACGGCGGTGACGTGCGCCTGGGATGCGGGCGTCGGGTTCGGGGACGACGCCGTGGTCCTCGGTGGAGGCGTGGTCGGCATCCTCACGGCGTGGCTGCTCGCGCGATCGGGCGCGAACGTCAGGCTCGTCGAGCGCAGCCCTGCGCGACGGACTGCGGCTCACGCCCTCGTTCCGTCGGCGCGCATCGAGGCGAGCGCGGCACCGGATGGAACCGCAGATGTGGTGGTCGAGGCGACGGGCGACCCTCGCGTGCTCGACGACGCCGTCGCGTGGACGCGCTCCGAGGGCCGCATCGTCGTCGCCTCGTTCTACGGCATGCGGCGGGCACCGATCGACCTGGGAGACGCCTTTCATCGCCGCAGGCTCGAGCTGCGCGCGAGTCAGGTCTCGTCGATCCCGCCGCGCCTCCGCGAACGCTGGACCTACGCGCGTCGCTGGGCGCTCGTAAGCTCGCTCCTCCACGAGCCCGCGCTCGACGCGCTCCTCGCGCTTCCCACGCCGTTCGAGCGCGCCGCCGAGCTCTACACCTTGCTCGACACGACCGCCGACCTGCCGCCCGCGCACACCTTCGTGTACGCGTGAGGGTGCCTCGTTTGCGATTCTTCGTGTATCGATGGGAGCATGTTCTCGGTCGGTGTCTCGGACCACGTCATGATCGCGCACAGTTTCGCGGACCCGACCTTCGGGCCTGCGCAGCGTTTGCACGGCGCAACCTACGCCGTGGAGACCGAGGTTCGCGCGCCCGCGCTGAACGTGCACCACGTCGTGATGGACATCGGGGCCATGCGCTCGATCCTCCGCCGCACGCTCGACGCGCTCGATTACTCGAACCTCGACGATCACGCGGCCTTCCCCGGACGGACCTCCACGACGGAGCGCGTCGCCGAGTACGTGGCGAAGGAGCTCGTCACATCCTTCCTCGCGCTGCCCGAGGATGCCCGGCCGACGGCAGGCGCCACGCTGCGGGTGCTCTTGCGAGAATCGCCTGTCGCGTTCGCGTCGTTCGAGTGCCCGCTCTGAGGCGACCGCGATGCGCGTCGCGTGGGTACTCTACGGGAGCCTTGATCAGCGAACAGGCGGTACGATCTACGACGCCGAGGTCGTTCGTGGGCTCGAGCGCGCCGGCGACGACGTGCACGTGGTCTCGCTCGAGACGATCGCGTCGGGCGACACGCTCGCGGCCCGACTCCGGGCGATCGCTCCGGACGTGACCGTCGGAGACGAGCTTTGCTTTCGCCCACTTGCTACCGCCTACCGCTCGCTCGGTCATGAGGCCGGTATTCGCGTCCTGCTCGTGCACCACCTGACGGCGTGGGAGACCGAGCTCGCACCCGACGTGCGCCGCACGATGCTCGCCGAGGAGCGGCTCGCGATCGACGCGAGCGATCGCGTCATCACGACGAGCCGAACCACACGCCAGCGCCTGCTGTCGGAGTGCACGCCACGGAGCGCCATTGACGTGGTGCTTCCGGGCGCCGATCGACTCGCCCGCGGCGTCCCGCACGTTCCGGCGAGCGAGACTCGCTTCGCGTTCGTCGGGAGCGTCGTCCCGCGAAAGAGAGTACTCGAGCTCGTTCGCGCGTTCGCGCGAGGAGCGCACGCGAACGGCCGGCTCACGCTCGTCGGAAGCACGACGCGCGACGACGGCTACGTCACCGAGGTGCGCGAGGCAATCGCCCAGCTCGGCATCGGCGGACGCGTGATCATGGTCGGCGAGGTCGACGAGGCCGGCGTGACGCGCGCCCTCGCGGAGGCCGACGTCCTCGTCATGCCTTCGACGCTCGAGGGCTACGGGATCGCCGCGACCGAGGCCATTCACGCCGGCGTGCCCGTCATCGCAGCACGCGCGCAGGGCCTCGACGAGGCGCTCGCGCCTTGCCCCGACGCCGCGATGTTCGCCGACGACGAGACGGCCCTCGCCTCGGCGATGGCGCGCTTCGCGATCGACGCGCTGCTCCGCGCGCAGATGGTTGCGGCGGCCCGCGCTGCGGCGCCGCGAATGCCGACGTGGTCGACGTGCGCCGAGCAGTTCCGTGCCGTGCTGACGCGCGCGTGATGTCCCATCGGGATCATGACGCGTCGTGGAACTTCGCCTACGACGACTTCACGCGCACGGCGCCGTGAAAATCAGGCTCGCGTCGTCGCGAGCGCGGCGAGGTCCTCGGCAGCGGCCTTCGCACCGGCCTCCTTGCGCTCGCTGTAGCGGCTCGTCAGGTACTCGGTGCGGTCGCGCGTGAGCCGCGTGAACTTCACGAGCTCCTCCATCACGTCGACGAGACGGTCGTAGTAGGCCGACGGCTTCATGCGACCGTCCTCGTGAAACTCCTCGAACGCCTTCGCGACCGAGGACTGGTTCGGGATCGTCAGCATGCGCATCCAGCGACCGAGAATGCGCAGCGCGTTCACCGCATTGAACGACTGCGAGCCGCCGCAGACTTGCATCACCGCGAGCGTGCGTCCCTGCGTGGGCCGCATGCCGCGCAGCTCGAGGGGGATCCAGTCGATCTGCGCCTTGAACGTTCCAGTGATCGTGCCGTGACGCTCGGGGCTGCACCACACCTGGCCCTCGGACCACTGCGAGAGGTCGCGCAGCTCCACGACCTTGGGGTGATCGGCGGGCACGCTGTCGGGCATCGGCAGGCCGCGCGGGTCGAAGACGCGCGCCTCTGCCCCGAGGTGCGTGAGTAGCCGGGCCGCCTCGAGCGTGAGCAGCTGGCTGTACGAGCGCGCGCGGAGCGAGCCGTAGAGAAGGAGGATGCGCGGCGGATGCGTCGAGACGCGTGCGCGGTCCCCTTCCACCGTGGCCGCGTCGGGCACGTGCATGTAGTCGCCGAGTACGTTCGGGAGCTCGTCGTCCTCGACGTCGCTGCTCACTGCGTGTCGATCCGCGGGACGTGGAACGTGCTCCTCACGGCGTGGCGACGAGCGTGACGGAGCGGAGGAGGAGCAAGCGGATGCATGGAGGTCTAGCGCAGCTATAGCTAGCGTGCGAACGACGAGGCGACAAAAGCGGGCCTTGCGGAATTGATTCGAAACATCTAGAAATAGCGCGTGGCCAGGACGCCGCTCGAAAAGCACGCCGCTCAGCTCAGCGCGCTCGGTCATCCCGCGCGCCTCCAGATCTTGCGGTTCGTCGTCCAGGGCGACCCCGTGGGGACCGCGGCGGGAGACATCCAGAGCCACGTCGACATCCCGGCGTCGACCCTGAGCCACCACCTGCATCGGCTGGCCGCAGCCGACCTCGTCTCCTCGCGCACGCAGGGCACGTTCATCTACTACCGCGCCAACTACGACGCGCTGCGCGGGCTCACCACGTATCTCTGGGAGGACTGTTGCAAGCACGGCAAGGCCGGAAGCAAGGAGTGCTGTTGAACGCCCATCACGCCAGCGTGCGGAGTCGCCTCTCCTTCCTCGACCGGCATCTGACGCTCTGGATCTTCCTCGCGATGGCGCTCGGTATCGGGCTCGGCGCGCTCGCGCCCTCCGTGCCGGCGGCGATCGAGCGGCTCAGCGTCGGCACCACTTCGATCCCGATCGCCATCGGCCTCGTGGTCATGATGTACCCGCCGCTCGCGAAGGTCCGCTACGAGGAGCTCGGGAAGGTCTTCCGCAACAAGCGCGTGCTCGTGCTCTCGCTCGTGCAGAACTGGGTGGTCGGCCCCTTGCTCATGTTCGTGCTCGCGCTCGTCTTCTTGCGCGATAAGCCCGAGTACATGCTCGGCCTCATTCTGATCGGCGTCGCGCGCTGCATCGCGATGGTCATCGTGTGGAACGATCTCGCCAAGGGCGACACCGAGTACTGCGCCGGTCTCGTCGCGTTCAACTCGATCTTCCAGGTGCTCTTCTTCTCCGTCTACGCGTACGTCTTCGCGACCCTGCTCCCGACGTGGCTCGGGCTGAAGGGAGCCGTCGTCGACATCTCGATCGGGCAGATCGCGCAGAGCGTCGGCATCTACCTGGGCATCCCGTTCGCGGCGGGCTTCCTCAGCCGGCGTGTGCTGGTGAAGGCCAAGGGCCGCGACTGGTACGAGACGAGCTTCGTACCGCGCATCAGCCCGATCACGCTGGTCGCCCTGCTCTTCACGATCGTCGTGATGTTCTCGCTGAAGGGCGACACCATCGTGCAGCTCCCGTTCGACGTGGTGCGAATCGCCGCGCCGCTGCTCGTCTACTTCGTCGTGATGTTCTTCGTGTCCTTCGCGATGAGCAAACGGGTCGGTGCAAACTACAAGCAATCGGCGACACTCTCCTTCACGGCCGCCTCGAACAATTTCGAGCTGGCGATCGCCGTGGCCGTCGCGACCTTCGGGATCCACAGCGGTGTGGCCTTCGCTGCGGTCATCGGCCCGCTCGTGGAGGTGCCTGTCTTGATCGGCCTCGTGCGCGTCTCGCTATGGCTCCGGCAGAGGTATTTCCACGAGGCTGCACCGGCCAAGTGAAGAGCATCCTCTTCTTGTGCGTGGCCAACTCGGCGCGGAGCCAGCTCGCGCACGGCATTGCCGGCAAGCGCTTCGGGGACCGCGTGCGGGTGCAGAGCGCGGGCAGCAAGCCCTCGCGAGTGAATCCGTACGCCATCGAGGTCGCTCGCGAGATCGGCGTCGACCTTGGCGGCCACACGTCGAAATCCGTCGACACCATCGATCCGGCGAGCGTCGACACCGTCATCACGCTTTGCGCCGAGGAGGTGTGCCCGGTCTTTCTTTCCGAGGCGCAGCGGCTCCACTGGCCGATCCCGGACCCCGCGAGCGACGACCCCTCGCTCTCGCGCGAGCAGATGCTCGAACGGTTCCGCGCTGCACGCGACGAGCTCACCGCGCGGATCGACGCTCTCGCCGCCTCCCACGATTTTCCGTAGTAGCGGTCGCGAACGGTCGAGCTCGTGAGCTTTTACTGCCGCTGCGACCGTGACGTTGCGGGCGTCGCGCGTTCCTACCGTTTCGCCGGTGAGGTGAGCGCAGCCACCGCCGCTCGCGCGAGCGCCGTTCGCTCGCTGTGGCTCGGTGCGGCGAGGACGGCACGCGGCTCGAGAGGTGGACCGAAACGCACGTGCACGCGCACGTCGCGGAACCCTGGAATTGTCGCCTGGATCAAGGAAGCGAGGGTCGTCACCCCTCGGCGTTCCGCCCAACGCACGCCAGGAACGGCCTTGGCGCGGCGCGAATGAACGCCCGACACGAGGGCGGGCACGATCGTCGCGCCTCGCCTCGCGGCATGCGCGGCGAGCACGCCGGTTCCGTCCGACCAGGCGCCGAGGACGTCTTCGCCCGGCTGAGCGAAGCGCACGTCCGGCTCGATCGCGCCGGCGCCGTACTGAACCAGCACGTGTCCCGCGTCGAGCCAGGCGAATGCACGCCGCAGCCCGCCGGCCCTCCGCATCGCGCTCTCCTGGGCGGCGGCGACGAACACGAGGTGCTCGCGAAAGTGGGGCATCGTGGCGAGGAACGGCCGCTCGGCGGCGACCAGCGCTACGTCGTCGCGCCCCGCCGCGGCCATCATCGCGATCGAGTCGTAGGCCCCGGGATGATTCGTGACGACGAGCACCGCGCCGCGCGAGGGCACGCCTCCCACGACTTCGACCGACGCGCCGAACCTGCGGAGCAGACCGTGCGCCGCGGCTCCGAGCCCGAACTCGAGATCCGCATCGAACCGCGCGAGCGACCTGCCGAGGCGGTCACTCGGGACGGTCGCGAGCATCGACACGAGCCGCCGCACGATCCAGGGCGCGCCCCGCGCACCGGCCGCATCGACGATCTCCGCCACCGACAGCGCTGCGAGCAAGCGCGCCACTGCGGCCTCGTCGTGCTCTCGCTTGATCACGTGCGGGAGCATAGCGTGCCAGGGTCGGTGAACGCGGGCAGCACGCAGAAGCTAGACGTTTCGAGGTGCGCCGCCGCAGGGTCCGCTCTCTCGTTCCCGCCGAGGCCTTCTCCTGCTACTCGTGAGCCGCGATGGTTAAACCGCGCCTCAGGTTCGCTCCGTCCCCCACCGGGTACCTCCACATCGGCGGCGTTCGGACGGCGCTCTTCAACTGGCTCTGGGCGCGAAAGACCGGCGGTACCTTCGTCCTTCGCATCGAGGATACCGACCAGGAGCGCTCCACCGAGGCGAGCCGCGCCGTCATCTTCGAGTCGATGAAGTGGCTCGGTCTCGACTGGGACGAGGGCCCCGGTGGCGGCGGCGAGCACGGTCCCTACACGCAGATGGAGCGCCTCCCGCTCTACAAGCAGAAGGCCGACGAGCTCGTCGCCGCGAAGAAGGCCTTCCGTTGCTACTGCACCAAGGCGGAGCTCGACGCGCAGCGCGAGGCGCTCAAGGCCAAGGATCCGAAAGCGCAGTTCAAGTACCCGGGCACCTGCAGGAGCCGCACGGACCAGCCCGACCTCCCGCACGTCGTTCGCTTCATGACCGATCGCAGCGGCTTGGTTCGCTACGTGGACAAGGTCTTCGGCGAGATCACGACGCCGAACATCGAGCAGCAGGACTTCGTTCTCCTCCGGTCCGACGGCGTGCCCCTCTACAACTTCGGCGCCGTCGTCGACGACCTGACCATGGGCATCACGCTCGTCGCGCGCGGCCGCGACCACATGATCAACACTCCCCCGCAGATCATGATCTACGAGGCCTTCGGGGTGAAGCCGCCCGAGTTTGCACACCTCCCGATGATGCTCGCGCCGAGCGGCGAGAAGCTTTCGAAGCGCCACGGCGCCGTCAGCGTGAGCGAATACGCCGAGACCGGGTACGCGCCAAACGCCGTCCTCAACTACCTCGCCCGTTTCGGCTGGTCCCATGGCGACCAGGAGGTCTTCTCGAAGGACGAGCTCGTCCAGGCCTTCACGTGGGAGGCGTGCGGACGTGGCGACGGCAAGTTCGACGCGAAGAAGTTCCTCGCGATCAACCACGAGCACCTCAAGACCGACAAGCTCATGCCGAGCGACGAGTACGCGACGCGCACCCTGCCCTTCCTGGAGAAGCGCGGCGTCAGCGGCGTCGACGCCGCTGACGTGAAGCGTGCACTCTACACCATTCGCGACCGCGCGACGACGTTCGTGCAGGCCGCGGACATGCTCGACCCCTTCTTCCGCGAGCCGCCCGTGATGGACGAGAAGGCCGCAGAGAAATTCCTCGTGAAGGACGCCGCGCCGCGCATCACGGGCTTCCGCGACGCGCTCGCCAAGGCGAGCGAGTGGACCGAGGCCGCCCTCGAGGCGAGCGTGAACGCGTGGCTCGCCGAGAGCGGACTCGAGATGAAGCTCGTCGGCCAGCCCGTGCGCGTCGCGCTGATGGGCCGCACCGCGAGCCCGAGCCTCTTCCAGGTGCTCTTCGTGCTCGGGAGCGAGACCTCGCTCGCGCGCCTCTCGCGCGCCGCGGAGACGGCCGCGAGCCGCTGACCGCTGACCTCCGTGCTCCTCCTCCTTCGTCCGTTCGCCGCTGGTGCGCCCCGAGAGCTCTCGGGGGTTCAGGCCGCGCTCGAGACGCTGAAGCCGATCCTGCCGATCCCGCTTCTGCTCATCATCATTCCGCTGGTGTGGCTCTTCTTCCGGGGCACCTGGCGCGAGCTCGACGAGGAGGCGCTCCGCGAACGCGCGGCGATCCTCGCCAAGGGCAAGATGGACCCGCGGCCGATGGTCGCGCTCGTCATGTGCGCCGTGATCCTGGCGATGCAGGAGTACTACGGCGGCCGCGGCTACTTCGAGCAGCAGATCTACCCGTGGATCGCGAAACACTACACCGCCGACGCGCTCGCGAAGCTCGGCAAGTACGACGAGCTCTTCGGCTTCGCGTGGTGGGCGGTGACGCGCATCGGCGGCTACGTGCTCCCGTTTGCGGTCTGGAAGGTCGCCTTCCGCAAGGATTCGATCCTCGATCTCGGTCTCCGCACGAAGGGCTTCTTCGACCACGCGTGGATCTACGCGCTGTTCCTCGCCGTGGTGCTGCCGGCGATGCTCGTCGTCAGCAGCCAGCCGGACTTCGGAAGCTACTACCCGTTCTACAAGCTCGCGCCGCGCAGCTGGTTCGACTTTCTCGTGTGGGAGGCGATGTACTTCGCGCAGTTCTTCGCGCTCGAGATGTTCTTCCGCGGCTTCTGGCTCGGCGTACTCCGAAAGAGCTTCGGCTCTGGGGCCATCTTTGCGATGGCCGTGCCATACTGCATGATCCACTTCGGCAAGCCGTACCTCGAGGCGGTAGGAGCTATCGTCGCCGGTATCGCGCTCGGCTCGCTGTCGATGAAGACGAAGAGCATCTACCAGGGCTTCTTCGTCCACATCACGGTCGCGGCTCTGATGGACTGGCTTTCGCTCCGCCGGCGTCACTGCACGCCGCTCACGTGGTCGGCGCCGCAAAAGGCGATGGGCTGCTCCGAGGAAGCCGACCTGCGCGACGCGCTCGCCTGGCAGATCGAGAAGGTCGCGATTGGCGTGTTCTTCTGCCTCGTGGCCATCGCGATCGTCCTCGTCATCCGCGACCGCAGGAGAAAAGCCGAACGGATCTGAGGTCGGCGCACCGTTCGCGCGACGCCGCGACGCCGCGACGCCGCGACGCCGCGACGCCGCTATGATGGCCGCGTGGCTCGCCGTCTCGTGCTCGCGCTTCTCGTGGCCGCTTGCTCGCGGCAGGGGCCCACGCCGGCCGGTGCAGTCGACGCGGGACCGAAGATCTCCGCGCCTGCGCCGCGAGTCGCGGTGGCCCCGCCGACGCTCACCGGGTTCCCCCCGCAGATCGACCTCACGGATCCCCCGGAGCACGAGGCCGAAGCCGGCGCCAGGACCGCGAAGCTCGGCGTCGTGTCGGTCCCGCTCGGCGCGCGTGAACCGCGCCCCATCCTGATCGCGCTGCACGGCGGCAGCGATCATCCCGAGTGGGCGTGTGCCGCGTGGCGAGGCATCACGAGCGGATATCCGTTCCTGGTGTGCCCCCACGGCGTGGGGACGAACGAGGCGAGCCTCTCGTGGTCGTCACCAGCCGACACGAAGCTGCGCGTCGCACGCGCGATCGCGGCGACCAAGAAGGCGTTTGGTTCATGGGTGCTCGAAGGTCCGATCGTGCTCGTCGGGTTCTCGATGGGCGCCACGCAAGCCGCACTCCTCGCGCAGAGCGAACCCGGGCGCTACCGCCGCGTCGTGCTCGCGGAGTCGGCCTATGCGCCGGAGGCGGCGATGTCGTTCGCCGTGCCTTGGGCCGAGGGCGGCGGACAGCGCGCGATGTTCCTCTGCACGACACCCGGTTGCGAGGCGCCGTACCGCGCGGCCGCGCGCAACCTCGCGCGCCGCGCCGTCGCCGTTCGCCTCAACATCGCGGGCACGACCGAGCACGGCATGTGGGACGTCGTCGTCCAATCGATGCGACGCGACTGGCCGTGGCTCGTCGAGGGAGCCGACGGTTGGGAGACGTACGTGCCGCCCAGGGAGGATGCGCCGCTCCCCGGCAAGACCGAGTCGTTCTATCTCGGCTCTCCTTCACGCTGCCGGGCAACGCGCGTCCAAGACATGTCGAGCCGATCAGAAGGTCGAGCCGAGACCGACGACGCGACCCCCCGGGACCTCGGACGTCGAGAGAACGGCGCCGTCGAGCCAGCGAAGCGCCGCCGCGCGTCGCTCCCCGTTCACGGGACGATGAAAGAGGAGTGGCACGGCGATACCGATGCCGCTCCCGAGCACCGCGCCGGTCATCACGTCGGTGAAGTAGTGCCGGTTCGCGGCCATCCGGAGGTAGGAGATCGCGAGAGCGAGCACGCCGCCGCTGATCCAGACGAGCGGCGCAAGTCGATAGCCGCGCATCGTCGCGACCGTGCCGCCGGCCGCTGCTATCGCGAACGCTTCGCCGCTGTGGCCCGCGGGAAACGACTCGAACGACGAGCGCTTCTGGAGCGCCCTCACGCGCGAGTCCCCGACCGAGGCGTGCACCTCCGGGCGTTCGCGAGGAAGCGTCGCGCTGAGGCCCTGCTGCACGACGGCGAAGGTGAGGGACGCCTCGAGAACGAGAAGCACATCGAGCGCCGCTTCGTCTCCGCGCCGATCGGCCATCGGCGCGAGGACGGCGAACGCGATCCCCGCGATGGGCGCGACGCCGTACGCGAGGATGTCGCTCGCGGTGCCCGGCGACGATCCCGAGAGACGGAGCGAGGACCGAAAGAAGTCATCGACCCCATTTACCTTGCCGTTCGCGGGATCGCAGATCGTGCAGGTCGGTGCTCCGAGACTCGGCTTGATGAGCACGCCCCACGTGACCAGCGACGCGGCGAGGCCTGCGGTGACCGACACGTCGACGGCGACGTCATGGCGGAGCGCAACGCGCGGCGTGAGAGATGTCGCGATCGCCGGCGGCGCCTGGACGGGCGGTTCCGGCGGCGCCTGCGCGGGTGGTTCCGGCGGCGCCTCGTCGTCAGCGCGGGCGTCGCGCGGTGAGCCCCCCATGACGCCAAAGACGGCGAGGGCGGAGAGCATGCCTCGGAAGAGTCGCCGTTCGACCATGAGCACCTCCCAGCTCAGCTGCACGAGCCACGCCAGACGCGACAGTCGATTTCCTCGGAGGTTCGTGGCTCACGGGCGCAAATTGCCACACGACTGTGGCGTTCCGCCGCGCGCCCTCAGAAGCCGCCGCTCACCGAGAAGGCGCTGCGGACGGCTGGCGCGGCCAGCGCTTGGCCGCTGGCGCTCGGCGGATTCGTGCCGGTCGACGCGGAGGAGGCAGAGTGAAAGAGGAGGGGCACGCCGATCCCCACCACCGACCCGACGACGGCGCCGGTCATGACGTCGGAGAGGTAATGTTTGTCGGCGGCGATGCGCAGGTACGCGACCGTGACGGCCATGCTCAAGCCCGCGCCCCACACGACGGGAGCGAGGCGGTAAGCGCGCAGCGAGTTGACCGTGCCGGCCGACGTGGCGACGGCGAACGCGAGCGTGGTGTGCCCGGAAAAAAAGGAGAGGTTGTCGTCGGAAGGGCTGTCAGTGAGGGCGCGAACCACGTCGGGCGCGCGCGGCAGGAAGTGGACGAACGGGCGCTCGCGCGCGAAGGCGAATTTCGCGAGCTGGTTGATGTCGCCGGCGAGGACGGTCGCCTCCGTGATGAGGAGAGCATCGACGGGTAAGCGGGCGATGGCGCGGTCGTTCGCGGAGGAGAGCGCGGTCAACCCCATCATGGCGGCGGGCTCGACGAAGAACCCGAGGACGGAGCTGAACGTCGCCGCCGTCTCCGGGTGCTTCCAGAGGAGCCGTTTGCGGACGCTGCTGTCGTACGGGTTCAGGAGATCGGCGCCGTCCTCGGCGCGGTAGCACCAGCGGCACTTCTCGGGCACGAGATCGGCCTTCATGAACTCGGAGGTCAGCCACCACAGGCCGCCCAGCGAGGTCACTGCGGCGTCGATGCGTAGATCGTAGCGTAGCTCGCGACCGCCTTCGGCTCGCGCCTCCGACGGGGCGAGCAGGAGGAGGCCGAGCGCCCCGAGAATCATGAGTGAGGACCGCACCGAGGTGCATTATAAGGCAGCCACCACGAGCCCGATGGAGACGCGCGCACTTCTCTTCACGATCGCCTGCACTGCGATCCTCGCGACGGAGACGACGGCCTCCGCACAGGCGCAGGTGTCGGGATTTGCGATCGATCGCTTCGAGCCCTCGGAGCGCGGCAGCGATTGGTTCGTGAACGACTCGCTCGATCTCCGCGGCAGCCCCCTCGCCGCGGCCGGGCTCGTGTTCGCATGGGCGTACCGCCCGCTCGTTCTCTTCGATCCGTCGGCGATTCAGGGCAATCCCCTGGCCAACGCCATCACCGACCAGGTCGTCATGCATGCCGGCGGTGCAATTGTCTTGCACGATCGCTTCCGGTTCGGCGCCGACCTCCCGGTCGTGCTGTTCCAGGACGGCGACGACGTCTCGTCGATCTCGACCACGATCCGGAGCCCGAACAAGCCGGCGTTCGGCGATGTGCGACTCAGCGGCGACGTCCGAATTCTCGGCAGCTACGGAGCGCTGCTCGGCGCCGCGCTCGGCGCGCAGGTGTACTTGCCGACGGGCAAGCGCTCGCTCTTCACGAGCGACGGCACGGTCAGGTTCACGCCCAGACTCCTCGTCGCCGGGGATCACGAGGGCTTCGTCTACGCGGCAAAGCTCGGGTTCGCCTACCGACCGCTCGACGCCACCTTCGAGGGCCGTCCGCTCGGGAGCGAGGTGACGTTCGCGGCCGCGCTGGGCGTGAAGGTGAACGACCGGTTCGTGCTCGGTCCGGAGCTCGCGGGGAGGACGGTCGTAACCGGCGGAGACGGCGCGTTCCGCACGCGCAACACCCCGCTCGAGTTGCTCCTCGGCGGGCACGTCAAGCTCGGCGAGCACTGGAAGGCCGGCTCGGCGATCGGTCCAGGCCTCACGCGTGCGGACGGCACTCCGTCGATGCGCGTGCTCTTCACGTTCGAGATCGTTCCCGACATCTGCGTCGATCCCGATGGAGACGGAATCTGCTCGGACGCCGACGCCTGTCCGAGCGTCGACGGCTTGCCCCAGAACCACGGCTGCCCCGCCGACCGCGACTACGACGGCTTCAACGATCCCGACGACGCCTGCCCCGACCAAGCCGGCGGGCGCACCGCGAATCCCAAAACGACCGGGTGTCCCGACCGGGACGGAGATGGCGTCGCCGACAAGGAGGACGCGTGCCTCGAGGTCGCCGGCGTCCCGACCACCGACCCGAAGACGAACGGTTGCCCCGCAGAAGCGGCCCCCGAGCCCGCGCAGAAATAGCGATCAGAACGCGTGAACGAGCATCGGACCGAGGAGGGCCGAGACGACCGACGATTTGAAGACCCGATGCCCTTGCGCCACGAGCTCGTGGGGAATGGGGTGCGCAAGGACCTCGCCGCAGAGGCGGAGCGCGAAGTCGAACGGCAGCGGGAAGTGCATCTCGAGACGCGCACCGATCCCGACGAGGAGCCACGTGTCACTGGCGTTCGCGCTGTCGACCGAGACGCGCGACGCGAGCACGACCCCGCACGCCCACGATCCCCTCGAGCGCATGCAAGGAACGAACGAGCCACCGACGAGGCTCGCGCGCACGTTCGTGCTCGCGGGGGCGTCGTAGCGGCCCTCGATCCCGAGCGACCATCCTTTCGTGGCGATCTCGGCCGTGATGCGGGTGCCGAGCGCCACCGCTGGCGCGATGCCGAGAGCAATGTGCCCGCCCGCTCCGACCGCGACGTGCGGGTCGTCGATCGCGGCGGCCGCGACCTCGTCGGACGGATCCGGCGCGCTCGGCGCGGGCGAATCATTCGTTGGCTCCGCGGCGAGCAGCGGCGACGAAACGAGCAACACCGACCCGCTGAAGAGAATCACGCAGCACCACACGCCTCGAGCATGGCCGCGAACGCGGTAGGCGTCACGTTGCGAGTGAGCGCGGCGCTGGGACGCAAGTTCGCCTCACTGTGGCGGCAATCGTTCGCCGCAGCGCGGCCAAGGGGCCTCGCCCGCGGAGCCGGTCCTCACCGTCGCGTGGCTTGCAACTTGCTCCCTGGGCCCTCCGATGAACGCCATTGAATCGCCCCACGCATCGCCGACACCGACCGTCTATCTCGTCGCGCTCGACGAAACGCCCTCCGCCGTGATGGTGCTGGACATGGCGTGTGCGCTCGGCTCGACCCTCGGTGGCGCCGCGGAGCTGCACCTCGTCCATGTCGTCGGAACTGCGTCTGTCGGCCTCGACGGAAACCCTGCCATCCCGCAGGAGCTGCAGACCCACGGCAAGGTCGTGCTGGACCGCGCGACGCAGCACGCCGCGTCGCGCTTCAAAGGCAAGATCGTCGGCCATCTCGCCGTCGGCGTCACGTGGCGCGAGATCATCCAGGTCGCGTCCTACCTGTCGGCCGACCTCGTGCTCGTCGGCACCTCGAGCCGCACCGGGGTCGCGAGGCTGTTGCTCGGATCAGTCGCGGAGCAGGTCGTCCGGCATGCGGGCTGCCCGGTGGTCGTCCTCCGAGCGAAGGACCATCACGTGCACGCCGAGATCGGTATCGAGCCTCCGTGCAGCGACTGCCTCGCCACCCAGGCCGCAAGCCAGCGCGCGAAGCTCTGGTGCGAACGCCACAGCACGCACCATCCGGCGGGCCACCTCCACTACGAGACGCCGCCCACGTTCGCGGTGGGCACCATGAACTTTCGTCCCTGAGGGCAGTGCTGGGCGGCCGTGAACGAGGCCGTTCCGGGGGCGGCGCGGGCCGATCGCGTCGTCGGTCGCGGTTGCGCTCGGTCTCTTGGTAGCTCGACGCCGCCGCTCAATCGGCAGGCGGTGGCGGACGGCGTGACGCTCGCTGCGAAGGCTCCTCACCGAGCCCCACGAGCACGTTCTCGAGCGCGCGCGCACGCGCGTGAAAGCGAGGCCGCCTCGAATACGACGTGACGAGCGCACGCAGCGCGATCACGGCCGCGTCGCGCGAATCGGCGAAGTGCGTGTTCGCGAGCTGACGCCACATCACCTTCTCGAGCGCAGCGGGTCGGCGGGCAAGGCCCTCTGCGGCGCGGTGCGCGAGCTCGTGCGACGTGGGATTCGCGCGCAGGGCACGCAGGTAATAGGACACCGCGGCGCGAAACCGCCCGAGGTGCGCGCACGCGTCCGCGGCATCGGCCAGCGCGCTCGCGCGCGACGTGTCGTCCTTCGCGGCGAGGATGCGCTGCTTGGCCGCCTTCAGGAGCGCCGCGGACGCACGCCCCCTTCCGCTCACGACCGGCCGAAAGCGAAAGACCATGAACGCCGCGAAGGCGATGGCCGAGACGAGCAAGGGGGTGTGCCAGTCCAACGTGCGCGCAATGTAGCGGAATACGGCGGACGGGACGGCCGTCGTGCTGCCGTAAGTTGCAAGCGCTCCCAAGATCCGGCAGCATTCCCAGGTGATGGAGCGCCCGTCGTCGCGATCGAGCCGTACGTTGCTCGCGCTCGGTGCGCTTTTTGCCATCGCCGTGATCCCCTCGATCGCGGTCGCGGACATCTATCACTGGAAGGACGCCGACGGCGTCGACCACTTCACGAACCGCCCCACCGCGAGCCCCGGCGCGAAGGTGTACCTGAAGGGCGGCGCCGCGCCTGTCCCCGCCGGAGCCAACGCCGTTCGCCCGGGCGTCACCCCGTTCGCGCCGCAGGATCGCGACCCGGGTCGCTACACGCGCTTCGACGAGTACATCCGTCAGGCCGCTGCGCTCTACCAGATCCCGGAGGCGCTCGTTCGCGCCGTCATCAAGGTCGAGAGCGACTACGACCCGCGCGCCGTGAGCTACGCCGGTGCGCGCGGCCTCATGCAGCTGATGCCGGAGACGGCCGCGCGCATGCAAGTGAAGGACATCAACGACCCGCGTGAGAACATCTTCGGCGGCGTTCGTTACCTGCGTGTCCTCGCGAACATGTTCAACGGCGACCTCGACCTCTCCGTCGCGGGGTACAACGCCGGCGAGGGCGCCGTCGTTCAGTACGGCGGAATTCCACCCTACGTCCAGACGCGCGACTACGTCGTGAAGGTGACGAAGTTTTATCGTCGTTACCGCACGATCGCCGATCCGCTCGAGGCGAGCCTCGCGCCGCCAGAGGCTCCGCCGCTCACGCTCGTGCTCCCCGCGTCTCCCGTCGCGGCAGCCACGATCGTGACCTCCCCGCCCTGAGCGTGTAACAAACCAAGGGTGAGGTCTCGCGGAGCTCCCCTCGTTTTCCTGACGCTCGCGGCGCTCGTGACGGCGCTCGCCGTGAGCGCGGCCGCGCAGCCCCCTCAGCTCGAGGTGCAGGCCGTCGCCGCGACCGGGTCGATGCCGAAGGGTGTGAGCCTCTCGCCCGACGCGAGCCGTGCCTACGTCACCAACTTCGGTCAGCACAACGGGCACAACATCGAGGTCGTCGACGCCAAGACACTCGCACACATCGACTCGATCGATCTGCCGGGCAACGTCGTCGAGAGCGTCCTCTCGCCGGACGGCACCACCATCTTCGCGTCGAACTTCCTGCGCAACAGCGTCCAGTTCGTCGACGTGAAGACCAAGCGCGTGACGAAGGAGATCCCGACGGGCACGCACCCGAAGATCCTCGTGCTCTCGCCCGACGGAAAGCAGCTCTTCGCGGCGAACTGGTCGGGCGACTCCGTAACGCAGATCGAGGTGGCGACCGCGAAGGTCGTTCGCACGCTCCCCGCCGGCAAGAACCCGCGCGGGATGGCGATGACCAAGACGGGCACGCTCTACGTCGCGAACTTCAACGGCGAGTCGATCGACATCTTCAAGGGCGCTTTCCTCGAGGATCACCATCGCATCAAGGCCTGTCCCATCCCGCGGCACCTCACGCTCACGGTCGACGAGAAGCTGTTGCTCGTGTCCTGCTACCACGACTCGATGCTGCACGCGGTCGATGTGGGCACCGAGAAGGTCGTGCACGAATTGCACGTCGGCAGCTCACCGAAGACGGTCGAGGTCTCGCGCGACGGCCGCTTCATCTGGTCGGCCGACTACGGCAAGGAGACGAACAGCGTCTCCGTCGTCGACACCGACGACTGGACGGCCCGTGTTTTCCCGGTTCCCGGCATGGATCACGGCAGCGGTCTCACCATCTACCCCGACGGCAAGCACGCGCTCGTCACCGGTTGGTACGACAATCACGTCTACATGATCGGCTTCGAGGGCTCGGCGGCCGAGGCCGGCGCGAGCACGCGAGCGCTCGCGAAGATCGACAGCTGGATTCGCCGCCCGAAACACGACTGAGCCTCGGTTGCGCACACGTCGCGCGCCTGCTCGCGCGAGACCCGCCCGAGGGGCAATCCGAAGCGACGCTCCAGACGAATCCGCGGTGTGACCTGATCGCCAATAGAGTCCTTGACACTTTATTGAGCGGCCTTAGATTTCCGCATAGGATGGTGACGCCGCCATGACGCTCCCCACGCTCGGCATCGACGCCTACCAGCTGACGACGCTTCTCACGCACGCCGACGAAGGTCGCCTCGATCACGAGGTGACGATGGCGTTCTTCTTCCGGCGGATGCCGAAGAACCGCGGGTACGTCGTGTTCTCCGGACTGCGCCGCATCCTCGAGCATGCCGCGCAGATGTCGCTCGACGAGCAGGAGCTCGACACGCTCGAATCGCACGCGGCGATCGGGCCGGCGCTCCGGGCGCGTCCCGACGTGGTTGCGCACCTCCGTCAGCTCCGTGGCTTCCAAGGCTCGATCGACGCGATGCCCGAGGGCTCGGTGGCGTTCGCGGGACCGGCATCGCGCACCGACGGCTCGCCGCTCGTGGTCGCAGGCGCACCGCTGTCGATCTACACGCCGCTCCTCCAGGTTCGCACCGACCTCGTGCGCGCGAAGCTCCTCGAGACGCCGTGGCTCGGCTTCGTGAACCACATGTCGATGATCGCCTCGAAGGCGGCACGCGTGGTCACCGCCGCCGGCGGCAAGAGCGTCATGGAGTTCGGCCAGCGCCGCACCCATCCTGCGGCCGCGCTCGACGCGACGTGGGCGGCATGGGTCGCGGGCATCCAGGCGACCTCGAACGTCGCCGCCTACGCACGTTGGGGGATCACGACGACAGGAACGATGGATCACTTCGCGATCCAGGCCGCGGAGCGCCCGGGCTTGTCACGCGCCGAGACCGAGCAACTGTTCTTCGAGGCCTACGCGCGGACGTTCGCCGGCATGCCTACCACGATGCTCGTCGACACCTACGACACGGAGCGCGGCATCCGTCATGCCGTCGCAGCCTGTCCCGACGACACCCTCGGCGCGATCCGCATCGACTCCGACGTCACGCCCGAGTCGGTCACCCGCGCCCGCAGGCTCCTCGCCGAGCTCGGCTCGGCGTCGACGAAGATCTACGTCTCCGACGGGCTCGACGAGCATCGCGTCGCTGAGCTGCGCGACCTCGTCGACGGCTTCGGCGTCGGCGAGAACATCGTCTGTTCGCCCGACGCAGCCGTCGGTATCGGCGCGGTCGCGAAGCTCGTCGTCAACGGCTACGGCGCGACCACGATGAAGGTCGCACACGGCACCGGCAAGGCCACGCTCCCCGGCGAGCTGCAGGTCTGGCGCTCTCCGGACCACGACCTCGTGTCGCTGGCGAGCGAGCCGGCCCCCGGCGGAAGCGCTCGCCCGGTCCTCGTTCCTTTCTGGCGAGGCGATTCCCCCGTACGCGAGAGCTCGGTGCGCGCCGACCTCTCGCTCGCACGCGAGCACTGCCGCGCGGAGATCGCCGCGCTCCCCGACGAGCTCCGCGCGCTCGATTCCGCGGACGAGCATCGCAAGCTGGTCGCCTCCGACGCGCTGGTCGCCGAGATCGAGCGACTTGTCGGCGAGGCTCGGTAGCGCCTACGGTCCCACCGCAGGTCCACGCAGGCTCCACGAAGGATCACGTGCCATGAGGCTCATCCGTATTGCTGTCGTCAACGTCAACACCACGGTCGGCGCCGTTCGCTCGAACGTGGACGGCGCCGTCCGCCTCGCACGCGAGGCCGCGCAAGACGGCGCGACCCTCGTAGCGCTGAACGAGCAGCTCATCGCTGGATACACCCCGGAGGATCTCGTGCACTGGCGCGCGTTCGTCGACGCGCAGTGGGCGGAGCTCGAGCGGTTCGCCAAGGAGACGGCCGACCTCAGCGCAGCCTTCGCGATCGGCCTCACCGTCGCGCGCGGCTCGCACGTCTACAACGCGGCAGCGATGGTCCATGCCGGCAAGATCCTCGGCATCGTGCCGAAGGAGAAGCTCCCGACGTACAACGTCTTCTACGAAGCCCGTGTCTTCGCGAGAGGCTGCCCGGGCCTCCTCGACACCGTGCACGGCGTACCCTTCGGCGACCTCGTCTTCGACTTCGACTTCGCGACGGTCGGCCTCGAGATCTGCGAGGACATCTGGTCGCCCGACGGCCCGATGCGCCGGCGTTCGTACGCCGGGGCCGAGGTCATCCTCAACCTGTCGGCGTCGCCGTTCCGGCTCGGTGTCGTCTCGACGCGGCGCGAGATGATCGCGACGCGCGCCGCGGACAACCAGTGCGTGGTCGCCTACGCGAACCTCGTAGGAGGCAACGATGGCCTCGTCTTCGACGGCGGCGGGTTCGTCGCGCAGAACGGGCGGCTCGTGCACGAGGCGCCGCGCTATCGCGAAGGGTTCACGGCGGTCAACGTCGACCTCGATCGAACGCGTCGCCTGCGGAACGAAAACACCACCTGGCGTGACGACCAGCAGACCTTCGCCGCCGACGCGCCGGGGATCATGCACGTACCCGTGACGGCGAAGTCAGCCGCGCGTGACGCGCTCACCTACCCGCTGCCGGTCGGCAAGAGCTTCTTCCTCCCGGGAGACGCGCCCCTCACCACGCCGCGCGAGGACTTCTGCGAGGACCTGCTCGACGCGCTCGCCCTCGGGCTCGGCGACTACTTCGAGAAGACCGGCGCCTTCAAGACGATCGGCGTCGCCCTCTCCGGCGGACGTGACAGCCTGCTCTGCCTCTATCTCGCGCGTCGCTGGGTGAAGCGTCGCTACGGCGATCAGGGACCCGAGGTCGAGACGGCCAAGGCCCGCGAGATCCTGCGCGCGTTCTTCATGCCCTCGCGCTACTCGTCGAAGGAGACGCACGCGGCGGCGGAGCAAGCCGCGAAGGACTTCGACGCGCCGTTCGCGGTGGTGTCGATCGACGACGCCTTCGAGCCCGAGCTCGCGCGCATCGAGAAGATGCTCCAGCCCGGCGAGACGCTCGGCACCATGGCGCGCCAGAACGTGCAGGCGCGCATTCGTTCGCTACGCATGTGGACCTGGGCGAACAGCGCCGCGGGCCTCTTCTTGCAGACGAGCAACATGAGCGAGAAGGCCGTCGGCTACACGACGATTGGCGGGGACATGGAGGGCGCGCTCAGCGTGATCGCGAACGTCCCCAAGACCGTCGTGAACTACCTCCTCGACTACCTCGTCGAGACGACGAAGCTGCCCGGCATCATCCTCACGCTGAAGAAGCCGGCCTCGGCCGAGCTCGCCGACGATCAAGAGGACGAGAAGGACCTCATGCCCTTCCCCGTCCTCGACGCGTGCTTCGCGCTCTATGCCGGCGAGAAGATGTCCCCGACCGAGGTGCGGGAGGTCTTGCGGCAGATGTTCCCGAGCCACGACGCGAAGACGGTCGACGCATGGGGAACGCGCTTCGCGCGCCTGTTCACGCAGTCGATCTACAAGTGGGTCCAGGCCCCGCTCTGCCTGCACGTCGGCAACCTCGACCTCGATCGCGAACGCGCCCTCCAGCTCCCGGTGGTGCAACGCGCCGAGTGGGGCTGAGGACCGAGCTACTTCGGCGGCTCGGCGACGAGCGGACCGTACGCCGCGCGGAAGCGGTCGCTCCACGAGCACGGCTTCTGCGTCACGGGGTCGAGGCGAACGAGGCGCGTCGTCGCCTCGGCGTGGAGCACGTCACCGTGTCGCGATTTCACTTTTGCGTTCAGCACCGCGCTCGAGCGACCGAGGTGCGTCGGCTGGAGTGCGATCTCGAGCTCGCCCTCGC
>JAYSXP010000253.1:0-5174 GCA_043717125.1 Polyangiaceae bacterium
CCGACGTACGCCGAGAAGGAAAAGGCCAAGCAGGAGAAGCGCAAGGCCGCGAGCATCTTCGGCGGCCCCCCGAAGCCCGCGACGTCGTAAACGCGACGCCAACGGTTCTCCCGAACGGCCAGCGAGCGCTCTCGCTGGCCGTTTTCGTTGGTCCGGCGAACGCGGCCGTTCGCGCTCGAGGCCGCGGGACGCGCGAGAGTCGGGGCCGTGAATGTCATGGGTCTCGATGACGTGCGCACGCCGAGGCGGCCCACGAAGCGCTCGGAAAGCTGGGCGGCTCGGGGAGCACGACCTTGCTGGGAGACTTCGGCAAGGCCGAGCCGACTGACGAATCGAGCTACCCTTGGAGGATGCGTTTCTGGTTCGGCCTCACCTGTCTCGTCGCCTGCGGGCTTCCCTTCTTCGCGTGCGGCAGCAGCGATTCCGGGGCGGACCCCGCGCCGCTGCCCACCCCCGAAGTCGACGCGAGCGTGAGCGGCGAGGCCGCGGCCGCCGAGGGAGGTTGCGCGAAGGACGTCCGCGCGGATCCGAAGAACTGCGGGACGTGTGGCCACGACTGCCTCGGCGGCACGTGCTCGGCGGGCGCGTGTCAGCCAGTGCGGCTTGCGGTCGATCGCTCGAACCTGACGTGGATGGCGATCGACGCGACGCATGTCTACTTCTGCGAGGACGCCGTCCACAGGCTCGGGCGGGTTCCGAAGGGCGGCGGCGCGATCGAGCTCGTGGGGTCGGCATGCATGGGCGGCATCTCCGCGGCCCTCGACGACGCGTTCATCTACCTCAACGAACCCTTGATCCGGGTCGTGAACAAGGTGGGGCTCGGCGCCGGCACGACGATCCTGCAAGCCAACCACGAAGCCTACCTGGCCGACGCGACCAACCTCTACGTCTTCGTGCCTCCCGGCGGCGGGTTCCAGAACGGGGCGCTCGCGCGCTACACCAAGCCTTCTGGGCCGACGACCCCCATCGGCACTCCCAGCGGCCAGGGTCGCTTCGCGCAGGACGCCACCAGCCTCTACGTGACCCAGACGGACGGCATCCACCAGTATGCCAAGGACGCGGCAAGCGTCCCCGATGCGGGCAGTTCGCTGTTCGTGGTCGCCGCGGAGCCGGCCGACGTCGCCGTCGACACAACCTACGTGTACTATGCAAGTCCGTCGACGGGTTCCGTCAAACGTGTCACCAAGAGCGATCGCAGCTCGGACGTCGTCGCCAGCGGTATCGACGCGCCCAGTGCGCTCGCGGTCGACGCCTCGGGCATCTACTTCGCGAGCGCAGACGCGGGGCTCATCATGAGCTGTCCTCTCTCCGGGTGTGCCGGTGACCCACGGATCCTCGCCGAGCGGCAGGCGCAGCCGTTCGGAATCGCCGTGGACGACGTCGCTGTCTACTGGATCACCCGGCGCGGCGGGACCGTCATGCGCGTCGCCAAATAGCGTCCGAAACCGCATCGAAACAGATCACTGCGAAAGAGTCGCGCGCTCCGTGCCGCAGCACGCCCCAGGCGCGCCCGCCCTTGCTCCGGCCCGAGGCCGCGACTACGGTCCCGCCTGCCTGAAACCGGCAGAGGAGCGCATATAGTCATGGCCAGGAAGATCGCCATCAACGGGTTCGGACGCATCGGTCGCTGCATCGTTCGCGCACTCCACGAGCGCAACGTGACGGGCCTCGAGATCGTCGCCATCAACGACCTGACGGACGCGAAGACCCTCGCCCACCTCTACAACTACGACACCGTCCACGGCCGCGCGAACCCGCGCGCCGAGGCCGGCGAAGGCACGCTCACCATCGCCGGCAAGGCGATCAAGATCGTCGCGGAGAAGGACCCGGGCAAGCTCCCCTGGAAAGAGCTCGGAGCCGACATCGTCCTCGAGTGCACCGGCCTCTTCACCGACAAGGAGCACGCTCAGCACCACATCACCGCCGGCGCGAAGAAGGTCATCATCTCCGCCCCTGCGAAGAACCACGACGTCACCATCGTCCTCGGCGTCAACACCGAGCAGTACGACGGCAGCAAGCACTCGATCATCTCGTGCGGCTCGTGCACGACGAACTGCCTCGCCCCCGTCGCGAAGGTCCTCCACGACACGTTCGGCGTGAAGCGCGCGCTCATGACGACGGTGCACTCGTACACGAACGACCAGGCCGTCCTCGACATCCCGCACCGCAAGGGCGACTTGCGACGCGCCCGCGCCGCCGCGCAGAACATGATCCCGTCGTCGACCGGCGCCGCCAAGGCCCTCGCCGAGGTCATCCCCGCGCTCAAGGGCAAGTTCGACGGCCAGGCGATTCGCGTTCCGACCATGGACGTGAGCGTCGTCGACCTCACCTTCGAGACCGAGAAGCCGATGACCAAGGACGCCCTGCACGCTGCGATGAAGGCCGCGTCGGAAGGCTCGATGAAGGACATCCTTGGTTACACGACCGAGCAGCTCGTCTCGAGCGACTTCATCGGCGATCCGCGCTCGTCGATCTTCGACTCGACCGTCACCCAGGTCATGGGTGACGACTTCGGCAAGGTGATGAGCTGGTACGACAACGAGTGGGGCTTCTCGAACCGCATGGTCGAGCTGGCGCAGCTCGTCGCCGCGAAGCTGTGAGCACGTCATGACCACGCTCGCTGGCATCACGTCGATCAAGGACCTTCCGATCGAGAACAAGCGCGTCTTCATCCGCGTCGACTTCAACGTGCCGCTCGAGGAGGAGCCCGACGGCACGATGGTCATCTCGGACGACGCGCGCATCGTCGAGTCGCTGCCGACCATCAAGCATGCGCTCGAGCGCGGCGCGCGGGTCATCCTCGCGAGCCACCTCGGCCGGCCCTCCCACCTGCGCAAGGGGCCGGACCCGAAGCTCTCGCTCGAGCCCGTCGGCGCTCGCCTCGCCGAGCTGCTCGGCGTCGAGGTACACATCCCCGAGGATTGCATCGGGGACGCAGCGAAGAAGGTCGTGTTCGACCTGCGCGCCGGTCAGGTGTGCCTGCTCGAAAATCTCCGCTTCCATCCGGAAGAGGAGAAGGACGACGAGATCTTCGCCGCGAAGCTCGCGGAGCTGTGCGACGTCTACGTCGACGACGCCTTCGGCGCCGTCCACCGCGCGCACGCATCGGTGCACGCCCTGCCGAAGATGATGCGCGAGCGCGGCTGCGGATTTCTCCTCGAGAAGGAGATCGCGGCGCTCGGCAAGATCATCACGAACCCCGACAGGCCCTTCGTTGCCGTGCTCGGCGGCGCGAAGGTCTCGGACAAGATCGCGGTGCTCGACGCTCTGCTCGAGAAGGTCGACGCGCTCGTGATCGGCGGCGCGATGGCCAACACGTTCCTCGCCGCCCGCGGCGCGAACATGCAGGCCTCCAAGGTCGAAGAGGACAAGTTCGCGCTCGCGCGTACGATCCTCGAGAAGGCCCGCGAGAAGAAGGTCGACCTCGTCCTCCCGGTCGACGTCGTCGTGGCGGACAACATCTCCGCGAGCGAGGGCACGGTCGTCGACGTCGGGGCGGTCCCCGAGGGCCACATGGCGCTCGACATCGGCCCGAAGTCGATCGCCCTCTTCGGTCAGTGGTTTGACAAGGCGAAGTCGGTCTTCTGGAACGGCCCGATGGGACTGTTCGAGCGGCCCGCGTTCTCGAACGGGACGTTCTCGGTGGCTCGCGCGCTCGCCGCGTCGCACGCCTTCACCGTGATCGGCGGTGGCGACAGCGCCTCGGCCGTGAAGGAAGCGGGCGAGGGCATCGCGAAGAAGTTCAGCCACATCTCGACCGGCGGCGGCGCATCGCTCGAGCTCATCGAGGGGAAGAAGCTCCCCGGCATCGAGATCCTCCGTCGCGCCGCCCCGCCCCCGCAGACGACCTGACCGCGACTGGAACAAAACCGCTCGCCGGGACGTCATCCCGACGCCCCGGAGAGCACCTCCTAGGGTAGGCTTCGGGCGCTCATGAATCCCGCCCGCCGCCCCCTCATTGCCGGCAACTGGAAGATGTTCAACGGCGGTCGCACCGGCGTCGAGCTCGCCGAGGCGTGCGTCGCCTTCGCGCGCGACCTGCCCGGCGTCGACGTCGTCGTCGCGCCTCCGTACACCGCCCTCGCGGCCGTCGCGGACACGATCGACGGCTCGCCCGTCGCGCTCGCCGCACAGAACATCTACCCGAAGGACAACGGCGCCTACACGGGCGAGATCAGCGGCCCGATGCTCGAGGAGTGCGGGTGCACCTGGGTCATCGTCGGCCACAGCGAGCGCCGGCAGTACTTCGCCGAGTCAGACTCGTTCGTCGCCGAGAAGGCCTCGGCGGCCCTCGCTCACGATCTCCTCCCGATCATCTGCGTAGGCGAAACGCTCCAGCAGCGTGAGTCCGGCGAGACCCTGCGGGTGGTCAAGCAGCAGGTCGATGCGTTTCTCGACGTCATCGCCCAGAGCGCCAAGGCCGTCGCCATCGCCTACGAGCCCATCTGGGCCATCGGTACAGGAAAGACCGCTGGCCCGACCGAGGCGGAAGAAATCCATGCGGCCATCCGTTCCTGGCTCGAGAAGAAGAGCCCGGACCTCGCGAATCGCACGCGAATCCTCTACGGCGGGTCGGTCAAAGCCGACAACGCAGCCGCGCTCCTGGGCTGCCCAAACGTCGATGGGGCGCTCGTCGGCGGGGCAAGCTTGGATGCGGGCTCGTTCGGTGCTATCGCGAACGCAGCTCGCGCGGTCCGCGGCAAATAACGACCCATGCTCAGCACGTTCGTCAACATCGTCCATATCTTCGTCTGCCTCGTCCTCATGTTCGTCGTTCTCCTCCAGCAGGGGAAAGGCGGCGGAATGGGGTCGGCGTTCGGCGGAGCGTCGGCGCAGGTCTTCGGCGGAAGCGGAGCGGGAAATATCCTCACGCGCGCGACGGCCATCTGCGCCGGCATCTTCATGCTCACGAGCGTGACGCTCGCGTACATGTCCTCGTCCGGTGACCGCGCCCTCCGCGCCAAGGTCGCCGAGGAGCAGACCAAGGTGAAAGACCGCGGCACGAAGCGCGAGAAGTCGGACGCGACGCCGTCCACCCCTGCTTCGAACGGTGGGTCGGGTCCGGACCGCATGAACACGCCCGCGCCGAGCGGAAGCGCGCCGGCCTCTCCCGCGCCCTGAGCGCCTGAACGAGCGAAGCGTCGTGCGCGTCCCGCGCGAAGTCGCCATCGTCG
>JAYSXP010000254.1:0-5173 GCA_043717125.1 Polyangiaceae bacterium
CCTCTCTCGAGGAGGCGCAGCAGCAGGCGAAGCAGGGCACCTCGAGACAGGCAACGATCAAATGACGTTCACCGAAGCCGCAGCCGAAGTGCTGCGCATCGCGGGCAAGCCCCTCCACTACAAGGAGATCACCGAGCTTGCGATCGAGAAAAACCTTCTCTCCCACGTCGGCAAGAGCCCCGAGGTCACCATGGGTGCCCGGCTCGCCGCGCTGCTGAAGAAGGAGGACAAGACGAACCCCATCGTCCGCGTGAAGCCGGGCGTGTTCGCCCTGGCCGAGTGGGCCGGCAAGAAGAAGAAGCGCGGCGCCGCGGAGCCCGAGGGCGACTCGGACGACGCCGATCAAGGCGAGGGCACCGAGGTCAACGCGCTCGAGGTCGAGGCACAGACCCGCGCGGACGCCGCGAGCCGCGACCGCGACCGCGACGAGGATGACGAGCCGCTCATCGTCTCCGGGGAGGACGCGCTTCGCGCCGATCTCGCCGCGAGCGGAGCCGAGCTCTTCGACGACGAGGACGACGACGATCAGCCGATCCTCTCCGGACCGAGCAGCTCGAACGACGTCGCACGCAGCGGCGGCGGCACGGCGACAGGCGGCGCGGCCGCTGGCGCAGGCGACCTCGGACCCGACGGCGGGCGTCGTCGGCGGCGTCGTCGTCGTCGCCGTGGGGGCCGTGACGGCGCTCCCGAGACGGCCGGCATGGCGGGTGACCGCCCTGCGGGCGGCGGTGAGCGCACGGGCGGAGACCGCTCCGCTCCCTTGCGCGACCACAACGGCGATCGCTCCGCTCCCTCGCGCGATTCGCGCGATTCGCGCGATTCGCGCGAGCCGATCCAGCCGATCCAGCCGAACGCGATCGTCTCCGTCGACAGCGACTCGCAGATCGACACCTCACGTGATCCGCTCGCGCCAGCGCCCCGTCCGATGGTGCGCGATCGCCAGCAGATCATGGCCGGCGGCGCGCCGACCGGCATCGACCTCCCGCCCGGCGAGGCCGACGACCTGTCCGGTCGCGAGCTCGCCGACGCGACGGTCATGATCCTGAGCGGTTTCGACCGCACGCAGGGCCCCGTCCAGACGCGCAGCGTCGTCGACGCGCTTCTCCGCCGCGGGCGGCTCGGCGCCGAGACCCGCGACACGCAGGTCGCGACCGCGCAGCTCACCGCTGCGCTCCGCGCCGACAACATGCGTCGCCTGGCTGGCGGACAGCGCCCGCGCTTCCGCTTCGGGTCGAGCAACCAGGGGTCGCGCATCGCGCTGACCGACTGGGCGCTCAGCTCGGACCTCGTGCGCCTCGAGCTCGACGCCATCGCGGCGATCGAGCGCTATCGCGAGGCCGCGCGTCGCTCGATGCTCCGCAAGCTCCAGGAGCTCCCGGGTCACGCGCTCATCGAGCTCGTGCTGCTCGGCCTCGAGCGCATCGGCATGACGAACATTCGTACCGTTCGTCGCGCCGGCGCTCCCGGAGGCGAGGCTCATTTCTCCGCCGTGCATCGCAGCGGCTCCGACGAGATCCGCACCGCTGTCGTCGTCCGCAAGGACGGCCGCGAGATCGGCCGCGAGCGCGTCAGCGATCTGCGTGGCGCGCTCCACCACTACGGTCCGGCCTCCGCAGGCTGGCTTCTCACGACCGGTCAGGTTCTGAGCGGCGCGCGTGAGGAGTCCGGCGCCCCCGCCGCTCCGATCGCGCTCTTCGACGGCATCGCCATCTGCAAGCTGCTCGAGGACAACGACGTCGGCGTCGTGCGTACGCGCATGACGACGGCGATCCCGGATCTCGAGCTCTTCGAGATGCTCCGAGGCTGAGGCTGCCGTGAAGACGCGAGGCACGCTCTCTCTCGGGATGATCGTCCTCGCGTCGTCGCTCGTCGTCGTGACCACGCCGACGAGCGGGCGCGCGGAAGACCCTGCCGCACTCCCGCCGCCGCCGCTCGCGCTCTCGGTTCAGCCGGGGGCGGGCGGCGGTCGCGAGCTCTGGAAGCTCCGCATCGAGAACACGGGCGACGTGCCCATCCGCATCGCCGCGGATGCTCGCCTCCTCGTCCTCGAGGTGACGCCGCCGCCGGGCTTCGTCGATCCTACGGCCGCGAAGGCGAAGCGGGCGGCGGCGCAGAGGTCAGGCGAGCCTCCGGTCGTGCGGTGCGTGCTCCCGGATGACGCGCGACCGCAGGTCGACGAAGGCCGTGACCTCATCGTACCGGCGAAGCGTTCGTGGTCGGCGTCGTTCGATCCGCTGCTCTATTGTTTCGGTGCGCGCGAACGCGCCGTCCTCGTCAGCGGCGCGACCGTGCAGGCGCGCTTCGGCTGGCTCTCCTCCGCGAAGGCCACCGCACGGCCGTCCGCGAAGGTGCCGGCGCTCGCTGCGCCGTTTGCGGCGGCGCCCGTCGGTGCCGCGGTCGGCCGCGTGGCTGCGGCGAAGATCCTCGACGCCGCCCCGTTCACGCTCGCGGACAACGTCAGCGTTCTGCCGGCGCTCCCGCCGGCACCGGGCTCGGAGGCGTTCAGCGTGTCCGCGCCGGAGACGCTCGACGTCGGGCGCGGCAGCGAGATCTCGACCGTCGTGACGATCGCGAACCAGACCGACAGGCCGGTCACCCTCCTCTTTCGGCCCGAGATGCTGCGCTTCAGCGTTGCGGGGCCGGCCGGCTCCGTGGCGTGTGGCTCGCAGCGTTTCATCGGCTCGCCGATCCGCGAGCTCTACTCCACGGTCGGCGTGAAGGCTCGCGCGTCCGTGCAGGTGCTCCTCACTGCGGTCTGCCACACCGACACCTTCGACGAAGCCGGTATCTACCGCGTCACGCCCGTGCTCGACACGAGCGGCGCCTCGGGTCGCGCGGTCGGCCTGAAGACCTTCGACGGCACGATCAGCGGCTCCTCGCCCATGCTGCTTCGCGTGCGTTCGCCGCGCCACCCGCCCGCGTCGACGACCCGCCCCATTCTCGACTGAACGCGAAACGAGCGCGAGGCCGCTTACGTCCGCGGCGCACTTTCGCTATATCGCGCTCCATGACCGAGCATGCTTTCCAGGCCGAGGTCGGCCGTGTCCTGTCTCTCGTCATCAACTCGCTTTACTCGAACAAGGAGATCTTTCTCCGCGAGCTGATCTCGAACGCCTCCGACGCCCTCGACAAGCTCCGTTTTCGGGCCATCACCGAGCCGGCGCTCCTCGAAGGAGCGCCGGAGCTCGTCATCCGCCTGCGTCCCGACAAGGAGCGCGGCGTCCTCGTCATCGAGGACACGGGCGTCGGCATGAGCGAGGCCGACCTCATCGAGAATCTCGGAACGGTCGCGCGCTCGGGCTCGCAGACCTTCCTCGCGAAGCTTGAGGAGAGCGCGAAGAAGGACGTCTCGATCATCGGTCAGTTCGGCGTCGGCTTTTACAGCGCCTACCTCGTGGCCGATCGCGTCGAGGTCATCTCGCGCGCCGCCGGGAGCGACAGGGCCTTCCGCTGGTCCTCGGACGGCAAGGATCGCTTCACCGTCGCAGACGACGCGCGCGAGACGCGCGGCACGGCGATCGAGCTCCACCTCAAGGAGGATCAGAAGCAGCTCCTCGATCCGTGGGCACTCCGCGATCTCGTGCGTCGCTACTCGGACTACATCGCGTATCCGATCGAGCTCGAGACCACGGAGGTCGAAGGCGAGGACAAGAAACCCGAGACGAAGCGCGAGCGCATCAACAAGGGCGCCGCACTCTGGCAGCGCCCGAAAAATGAGATCACCGACGAGCAGTACGAAGAGCTCTATCGCCACCTCACGCACGACTTCGAGGCCCCGCTCGCCCGCGCGCATTTCCGTGCCGAGGGGACCGTCGAGTTCGTCGGTCTCCTCTGGCTGCCGAAGCGCGCGCCCTTCGACCTCGACGACCCACGCCGCCAGCGCGGCGTCCGCCTCTTCGTGAAGCGCGTCCTCGTGATGGAGGACTGCGACGCTGTCCTTCCGCAGTGGCTCCGCTTCGCGCGCGGGCTCGTCGACTCGGACGACCTGCCGCTCAACGTCTCCCGCGAGCTCCTGCAGGAGTCCTCGACGCTCCGCACGATCAAGAAGAGCGTTACCCGCAAGGTGGTCGACCTCCTCGACGAGGTCGCGAAGGACAAGCCCGAGGACTACAAGACCTTCTGGGCGACCTTCGGCCGCATCCTGAAGGAGGGCCTCGTCGTCGACGGCGAGTGGAAGGAACGGCTCGCGAAGCTCACACGCTGGGCAAGCACGGCGTCTTCCGACAAGGACGATCTCGTCTCGCTCGAAGCGTACGTCGGCCGCATGAAGGAAGGCCAGGAGGCCATCTACTACGTGACGGGCGAGTCCTACGACGCGCTGCTCGGCTCGCCGTACCTCGAGGCGCTCGAGGCGCGCAGCTACGAGGTGCTCGTGATGACCGACGCGGTCGACACGTGGGCCGCAGAGGCGATCTCCGAGTTCGACGGCAAGAAGCTCGTCAATGCGATGCGCGCTGACGTGAAGCTCCCGAGCTCGGAGGAGGAGACGAAGAGGGCCAACGAGGCTTCGAAGGACTTCGGAGCGCTGCTCGCGGTCGCGAAGAAGTCCCTCGAGGGCAAGGTGGCCGAAGTTCGCACCTCGAGCCGCCTCGTCGACTCGCCCGCGTGCCTCGTGCTTGCGCAAGGTGCGATGCCGGCGCATCTCGAGAAGGTGATCCGCCAGTCGGGCAAGGAGGTGCCTCGTGGCAAGCGTGACCTCGAGCTAAACCCGGCGCACCCTGCGGTGAAGCGCCTCGCCGCGATCGCCGCAGAAAATCCGAGCGACCCGCGCCTCGACGATTTCATCGTCGTTCTCTACGAGCAGTCGCTCGTCGCGGAAGGGAGCCCGCTCGAGGACCCGAACGGTTTTGCGAAGCGACTCACGTCGCTGCTGACGCAAGCCGTCGGCTCGTGAGCCGCGCGGTCCTCGATCGGAGCCCGCCGCTGCTCAGGCGAGCTTCTGTTTGACGAGCTCGGCGATGAGCTTGGGATTCCCCTGGCCCTTCGTCTGCTTCATCACCATTCCGACGATCGCACCGAACACGTTGACGTTGCCGCCGCGATAGCGCGCGACGACGTCGGCGTTGGCCGCGAGGACCTGGTCGACGATAGGGCCGAGCGCGTCGGCGCTCGCGATCTGCTTGATGCCCTTCGCAAGGACGATCGCGCGGGCCGACTTGCCGGACGCGATCAT
>JAYSXP010000255.1:0-5166 GCA_043717125.1 Polyangiaceae bacterium
TTTTCGGCCTTTTCGGCCTTCGCCTCACGCTCTGGCTTCGGGTCGTCGGGCTCCTTGGCCTTGCGACGCTCGCCTTCGCTTGACGGGGCTCGTTCGGCCATAGGTTTCCCCAATTTTGGCCCTCACGACGCGAGATATCCAGCTAATTGCAAAAATTGCCTCTCGCGTACACTCAGCCTTCGCGATGCAGCCGCCACGCAAGCCCCCCTCCCCGCCATGTCTCTAACGTCCGGCATCCGCGTCTGCCCGGGCTGCGGGATCATCGCGCCCTTTGCGCGCGCCGAGTGTGGCGCATGCAAGACGCCCTTCGGACCAACTCCTCCTGTCGCCGCGGGACGCATCGGCTCCGCGCTCTTCGCATGCTTTCACGGCTGCGAGTTCAAGTGCAGCGCGTGCGGGATGCAGTCGCCGCTCGCGAGCGTCGAGCTCGGTGGGCAGGTCGAATGCATGCGCTGCGGGCTCGTGCAGGCGTTCGATGTCGCGCAGTGGACGGACGCGCTCGGACACGCGCACGACGTCGCCGATCTCTCGGGGCCGAATCCCGAAGGGCAGAATTCCATCCCTGGCCGGCCCATCGCCGGCAAGAGCGTTCATGGACGCATCGGGACCGATTTCACGTCTTCGACGAAGACGCAGAACGCAATGATCATGGACGCGCGAGGCACGCGCCACCACACGCTGAAGACGACGGTGAGCCCCGGCCACCCTCTCTGCAGGACCTGCCGCGTGCCGCTCGAGGTGATGCTCGAGGGCGGCATCACGCGCACACGCTGCCCACGTTGCAACGACGGCGCGACGTACGGACTGCCCGCCGATGCCGGCTCGACGTTCGCGGCGCTGCGCGGCGTGATCGCGGGCGAGCAGCGTACGGACCGGCCCGTCGCCCGGACCACACGTGGACAGAGCGGCGCGCTCGGGGTCGCGTGCCCGCAGTGCGGAGCGGCCCTCGCCGCCGGCGAAGGGGAGATGGTCAAGTGCACGTACTGCGGGATCATGGCGCGCGTGCCTGGGAGGCTTGCGCGCCGCCAGATCGCGGGAGAGCCGCCGAAGGTCGATCCGTTCTGGGTGCTGCTCGACGGGCTCTCACCGGGACGCAAGAAGCTCCTCCGCGGCAAGGCCGAGGATGACGACGAGGACGAGGACGACGACGACGAGCCCTTCGCACCGCACGCGCAGGCGCCGCCGAACGGGCTCCCCGCGTGGGCGCATCCGAACCTGCAGCAGGCGGGCTACGGTGCGTCGCAAAGGCCACGTTCGATCGCAGGGCTCATCATCGGGATCTCCGTCGCCGTCGTGCTCCTGCTGGGCGCGCTCGGCGTGGGAGCCGCGCTCTACCTCCAGGCCGACGACGACACGCTCCCCGCCAAGCAGGCCCCCGTAAAGAAGGGCAAACGACCGTGAATCTCGCAGCCATCCACGTCTACCCCCTGAAGGGCGCACGCGGCATCTCGGTCGGGCGCGCGGCAGCGCTCCCGGGCGGCCTCCGCCACGACCGGCGTTTCCTCCTCCTCGATGCGGAGGGCGCGTTCGTCACTCAGCGCTCTCATCCGAAGCTCGCGCTCGTCACGACCGCGCTCACGTCCGTAGCGCTCTCCATCGGCGCGCCGGGAAGCGCGGCGATCGAGATCCCGTGCGCGCCCGTCACGACTGGCGCGCCACGACGCATCGTGCGCATCTGGAACGACGACGTCGAGGCCGTCGACGTCCGCGGTCCGGTCGTCGAGCTCCTCTCCGATTTCCTCGAAGCGCGCTGTTCCCTCGTGTTCATGCCCGACGACGTGCTGCGCCCCGTCGAGGCGCCGTACGGCACGCCTGGCGATCGCGTGGGCTTCGCCGACGCCTACCCGTTTCTGCTCGCGACCACGGCTTCGCTCGCCGAGCTGAACGCGCGCCTGGCCGCACCGGTACCGATGAATCGCTTCCGGCCGAACCTCGTCATCGACGGCGGAGCGGCGTACGACGAGGAGCGCCATGCCCGCGTGCGCATCGGAGCGCTCACCTTCCGCATGCCGAAACGGTGCTCCCGCTGCCAGGTCACGACCGTCGATCAGGCAACCGCCGAGGTCAGTAAGGAGCCGCTCCGCACGCTCGCCTCGTATCGCGCGATGGACAACAAGGTGTATTTTGCACAGAATCTCGTTCCCGACGGCGAGGGCACACTCGCAGTCGGCGACGCGGCCCTGTACCTGGACCCGCTCAGCTGACGCTGTCGAGCACGGCCTTCAGGACGTCGGTGTCACGGACACCCTCGGCCTCGGCCCGGTAGCTCATCACGAGACGGTGGCGGAGCACCGGGTTGACGAGCGCCTTCACGTCTTCGACGTCGGCCGCCGCCTCGCCACGGAGCGCGGCGCGCGCCTTGGCTGCGAGCACGAGCGCTTGCGAGCCGCGCGGACCGGCGCCAAAGCGCACGTACTCGTCGACCTCTTTGACGCCCGCCGAGCTCCCCACGAGCGCAGGACGCGTCGCACGGCCGAGGGCAACCGCGAGCGACACCGCCGCGTCGGTCACGGGGATCCGCGGAACGAGCGACTGAAGCGCGCGCACCTCGGCCGTCGAGAGAACGCGAGGCACCGTGCCGACGTCCGCGCTCGTCGTGCGGCGCGCGATCTCGCGCTCTTCCATCTCCGACGGGTAGTCCACGTGGATCTCGAGCAAGAAGCGGTCGAGCTGCGCCTCGGGCAACGGGTAGGTTCCCTCTTGCTCGATCGGGTTGCGCGTCGCGAAGACCTGGAACGGGTCAGGGAGTATATGCGTGACCGTGCCGACCGTCACGCGCCGCTCCTGCATGGCCTGCAGCAGCGCGGCCTGCGTCTTCGGCGGCGTGCGATTGATCTCGTCCGCGAGGATGAGATTGTGGAAGATCGGACCGGGGAGAAAGCGCACGCGCCGGCGCACGCCGCCCTGGTTGTCCTCGTCCTCCTGGAGCACGTCAGTCCCGGTGATGTCGGCCGGCAGGAGGTCGGGCGTGAACTGCACGCGGCCGAAATCGAGGTCGAGCGCCTCCGCGAGCGAGGCGACGAGGAGCGTCTTCGCGAGGCCGGGGACGCCGACGAGCAGCGCATGCCCACGGGCGAGCAGCGCGACGAGCATGAGCTCGATGACGCCCTCCTGGCCGACGACGCGCGCCGCGACCGCGTCATGCAGCGCGCGGCTCGCGCCCGCGGCACGCGCGAGGAGCTCGGCGTCGCTGGCCTGCGGTGCGTCCGAGGCTTTGAGGGGGGTGCTCACGGCACTCTCTGTTCGCACGACTCTACGGGCCCTGTCAAAGCAGGCTTTGCCTGCCATCGGGAGTCCGCGTAGAAGCTCGGACGATGCTTCAGCCCGCCGAGACCGTCACGCGGCCCGATCCCGGGCTCGCGCGAGGCCAATGGGAGGCGCCCGCCTGGGCATTCTGGCTCGCGCTCGCGCTCGTCGTGGTCGGGACCGCCGCCTACGTCCTGCGGCGCATGGGCATGCTCCGGCTCGCGTCCAAGGCAGACAAGGCAAGTTCGACAGGACAAGGGAACAAGCCGTGAAGGCGAACATCCGCAAGATCCTCTACGCGATGCTCCTTGGCGTCGTCGTCTACTTCGGCTTCGCGCTCTACAGCGGGTTCGGGAAGATCCGCGATTCGCTGGCCATCTTCCACTTCGAGACCTTCGTGTTCGCGTGCGGCCTGGCGTTCGGCAACTACATCCTCCGCTTCCTCAAGTGGGAGTTCTACCTCGCGCGCCTCGACATCCGCGGCGTGCCGAAGCTCGACAGCTTTCTCACGTTCCTCTCTGGCTTCGTCCTCACGGTCACGCCCGGCAAGGTGGGCGAGGTGTTCAAGTCGCTCGTCCTCTTCGAGACGCACGGCGTCCCCATGACGAAGACGGCCCCGATCGTGGTTGCGGAGCGCGCGACGGACGTGATCGGCATCGTGGCGCTCATCGTCTTTGGCTCGCTCGGGTTCTCGGGCGGCCTGATTTGGGCGGGCGTCGGGGCAGGCCTCGTGCTCGCGCTCATCATCACCGTGGGCAACAAGAAGCTGTCGATGGCGCTCATCCATCTCGTCGGTCGCATGCCCGGTCGCATCGGCGGGATGGCCCCGAAGCTCGAGGCTGCCTACGGGAGTCTCGCGACGATGCTCCACATCCGGAATTTGCTCGTCCCGAGCCTCCTCTCGGCCGCCGCGTGGACGCTCGAGTGCCTCGCGCTGTGGGTCATCCTCAAAGGTTTCGGCCAGTCGACGAGCATCCCGCTCGCCACCTTCTTCTACGCGACGAGCACGCTAGTCGGCGCGATCGTGCCCGTCCCGGGCGGGCTCGGGGTCACCGAGAGCTCGCTGATGGGACAGATGACGGAGCTCGGGCACGTCGAGAAGGGAATCGCGACGGCGGCGATGATCCTCGTTCGCTTCGCGACGCTCTGGTTTGCAGTCGTCGTCGGCTTCATCGCGCTGTCGTGGATGCGGCGCATCCACCCGACGCTCCTCGCCAAGGACGACCCGAACCTCGCCGCGCTCGACAAGGCCGATGCGCCGAAGGACGCCGCCTAGCCGTTCGCCTGGCCCGGCTCAGGGGATCGCGCGGAGCCCCGTCAGCACGACCTCGAAGTCAGCGGGCGGATCGACCTCGAACTTCAGCTTCTCGCCCGTGACGGGATGGATGAAGCCGAGGAGCCGCGCGTGCAACGCCGGCCGCCCGAGCGCCTCGGCCGCCTCGCGCAGCACGGGATGCTTCGAGAGCTTGCCGTAAAGCGCGTCGCCGAGGATGGCGGTCTTGCCGTCGGCGAGGTGCACGCGGATCTGATGCGTGCGACCCGTCTCCAGACGGCACGCGACGAGCGTCGCGAGGCCGTGACCGAGGCTCTCCAGTTGCCGCACGTGCGTCACGGCACGCTTGCCGACCTTCACCTTCGTCGAGAACTTGAGGCGTTCCTTCGGGTGGCGACCGTGGAGCGTGTCGAACGTCTGCTTGAGTACGTTGCCTACGCAGATGGCGACGTACTCGCGATCGATCGAGTGCGCGGCGAACTGCGCCTTCAGGTGCTCGCGCGCGCGCGGGTGACGCGCGACGACCATGACGCCGCTCGTACCCTTGTCGAGGCGATGGACGATCCCGGGCCGACTGCGATCGAGGTCGGGGGGTCCCGAGCCGGGGATCTTCGGACCGTCCGGCGGATGCGACGGGGCCTTCACGG
>JAYSXP010000256.1:0-14847 GCA_043717125.1 Polyangiaceae bacterium
CTCCGGCGGACACCGCTTGGTGGCGCCTTGCCGCCGAAGATCGTTCTGTCGGTGGAGCGAGCGGTGCTCCGCGCCATCGGCGTGCCCGTTCCCCTCGACGAGTAGCCTCCAGTAGAGGACGACCGAGGTCTGGTTCTGCAGCGTGCACTTGCCGTCGATCGGCGAGCCCAGAGGGTCGTCGCGATCGAGTCGAGCTCCGCCTCGAGGTACTTGATCTCGTCGCTCATGCGGCTCGTCGTATCGAGGCCGATCGCGACGTCGAGGTCGCTTCCCAGGGGTTAAACGCGTGACGCGCGTGCCAGAGATGGCCACGCGCGTCGCGGAGGATGATCGTGCGGTTGCGGCTATCGAGCCGCTTCGGCGGGGTGCTCGTCGGTCGGCTCGGGAGCCTCTTCCTTGCCGAGGGGCTCCTTTGCCGTCGCGGGCTCGAGCTTCTCGGGCGCGCTCGAGACGACATGCGGAGGCCACGTCGACACGTAGCGAGGCGTCTCGCCCGGGCCGCTCGCGTCGATCCACGAGACGTGGCCGGCGCCGGGGTCGCGCACGTCGAGGTGCACGAAGGAGCTGTTCGGGTAGAAGCCGCAGCCGGTGTCCGTGAGCGTCTTGCAGAAGGCGACCACGTCCTCGTTCTTCGCACCCTCGAGGCGGAAATCGATCGCGCGTCCCGTCGCATGCATGCTTCCGACCGAAGTCGGACGGTAGCCCGAGACGACGGAGAGCTTCACGGGCGCGCCGGCCTTACCGAAGTGATCGGCCAGGGCCTGAAGGCGCATGGCGAGTCGGTCGTCGACGCGATGAACGCCCGCGGCGAGCTCCGCGCCCTTCTTCTTCGCGAGCTCGGCGATCGGAGCCACGGGGCGCGCCGCGCCGCCGGGCCTCACGAGGACGGAGAGGTGCTCGACCGCGAGGGGCGCGAGCGTGCCGTCACACTTGGTGAGGGCGAACGTGTCGATCTCCGGGCCGCGAATGATCTCGATGGGAGCCTTCGCGCAGGGAGCAGGCTTGGCGGGAGCGGGGGCGCTGGGGGCAGCACGAGCCTTGCTCTCGCCCTTGGTGCCTGCCTTCGCTTCGGGCTTCGCGTCGGCCTTGGGCTCGCCCTTCGGCTCCACCTCGGCCTTGTCGGACTTCTCTGACTTTTCAGCCTTGCCGCGGTTCGGCGCGACGAGATCGGCTTTCTCCCCGTCGCGCTCGGTTTCGCCGTCTTTGTCGGCGCCGTCGTCGTTCTTCTTCTCCGAGGGCTTGCGCACTCCAGCGCCCTTCTCGGAGCCGCCCTTGGGCGCCTTGCCGGCGTTGGCGCTGGGGAGCTTGGGGAGCTCGGCCGGCTTCGCATCGACCTTTGTCGTGTGCGAGACATGCGTGAGCTTGCCGTGGGGGGCCGCCGCCGGAGCGATCTTCGACTGGAGCGTCGCCGGAACGACGTGGACGCCCTTCTCGATCTTGGGCTCCTTGTGACCAGCGCCGCTCACGTCCGCGTTGTGCGCGTGGTGAAGGACCGGCTTCAGCGCCGGGTTCTTGCTGGCGTCGTGCTTGACCTTGGCGATCGGAGCGGAGTCGACCTTGTCGGCTTTCTCGACCTTGGCGGTCTTCTTGTGGTGCTTCATCACCTTGGCGGTGACGGGCTTGTGGGTGGCAGCCTTTTCGGGGGCAGCCATCGCGGCGAAAGGCGCGATGGCGATCGCGAGCGCAACGATCGAAGAAACAACGGGCCTCATCACGTCCTCCTCTGCCCAACCGGTCCGACCAGGGGCGTCATGGGCCAAAGGTCCTACATCCCCCCACCCTGGGCCAAACGAACGGCGAACCTTTTTTTCGGGACGCGTCCGGGAGACGCGCCTAAACGCAAAAGTCGATGACGCCCGCCGAGTTCGAGCAGCAGTTCCGCGCGCTGATCGCGGCGCACGAGCAGGGCACCGGCAACCTCGGTTGTCTCGCGTGCGAGCGATGCGAGCGATGCAGCGAGTCGACCTTCTTGAAGGACTGCAAGAACGTCGCGCGCTCCAACTACTGCGCCGGCTGCGACGACTGCACCGAGTGCTCGCACTGCACCGGCTGCACGGCGTGCTTGTCCTGCTCGCATTGCGAGACGTGCGATCGCTGCATCGCGAGCGCCTATCTCGTGAAGTGCATCGGCCTGAGCGGCTGCACGTACTGCTTCGGCTGCGTCGGGCTCTCGAAGAAGGATTTTCACGTCCTGAACCAGCCCTACGATCGCCAGGCCTACTTCGATACGGTCGCGGAGCTGCGGCGCGCGATGCGGGTCTGAAGGAGCATTCCTTGCGATGAGAGCGCTCGTTCAACGTGTCGCGAGAGCGAAGGTCGAGGTCGATGGCGAGGTCGTCGGCGAGATCGATCGCGGACTGCTCGTGTACCTCGGTGCCGGCAAGGGCGACGGGGACGCGGAGCGCGCCTACGTGCTCGCGAAGATCCTCGATCTACGCATCTTCGAGAACGACGCCGGCAAGATGGATCGCAGCATCGTCGACATCGGCGGCTCGCTCCTCGTCGTGAGCCAGTTCACGCTCTACGCAGACCTCTCGCGCGGGCGGCGGCCGAGCTTCGACCTGGCGATGGCGCCCGAAGAGGCAGAGCGGGCGTACGACGCGTTCGTACACGAGGCGCGCGCGCAGAAGATCATGGTGGCGACCGGTAAATTCAGGGCAAATATGCAGGTTTCGAGCACGAACGACGGTCCGGTGACGATCTGGATCGACAGCGCCAAGGAGTGATCTCTCTGCGCTGAGCGCTTCCTGGGGCTTGGCATTGCAGCGCCGGATCCGCGAGCATGGCGTCGTGAGCGAGAGCGAGAGCGAGCGCGAGAGTGAGCGCGAGAGTGAGAGTGAGCCGAAGGAGGCCGAGGCGACGGACGTCCCCGCGACGCCCGAGGGCCGCGTGGGCGACGAGGAGGGCGTGGGCGAGGCGCCTGACGTCGTCTTCCAGGCGCTCTGGGCCCGCGTGCTCGAGGCGTGGGACGAGGACAAGCCGCACCAGCTCGCGCTGACGTACGCGATCGAGCACGGGATGCTCCCGGAGATCGCCGGCCGCTACCGCAAGCTCCTGGATGATCCGGAGAAAAGCGAGCGCACGAAGAAGAAGATCAACGGCATCGTCATCGCCGCGACGCAGCTACTCATGGCGACCAAAACGCCGTCGCGCGAGAAGGTGCCGTGGACGTGGACGGCGAGCGTCGCCGTGTTCATGGTCGTGGTGATCTCGTTCCTCGCGTACAAGATCTTCGGCCATCACTGAGCGACCTTCGGGAGCTCGTGCCGTGTGACTCACACGGCCTGAGCGAGGCGCACCGCGAGGCGCATCGCTTCGAGCATGCCGCGCGGATCGGCTGTGCCCTTCCCTGCGCGGTCGTAGGCCGTTCCGTGGTCGACGCTCGTGCGCACGATCGGAAGCCCGAGCGACACGTTGACCGCTTCGCCGAAGCCGAGAAGCTTCATCGGGATCGTAGCCTGGTCGTGGTACATCGCGACCACGGCGGCGTAACGCCCCGACGCGGCAAGGCGGAACGCGCTCTCGGCCGGGACCGGCCCCTCGAGGTCGACGGCGAGCTTCGCGGCGGCGATGCGGCGACGCGCGAGTATCATTCCTGGGGCGATGAGGCGACGCTCCTCGTCTCCCAGCAGGCCGTTCTCGCCGGCATGCGGATTGAGCGCCGCGATCGCCACACGCGCGCGCCTTCCGCGCGGCTTCAGTCGATCGACGAGCCACGCGGTCCAGAACGCCGCGCGTGCCACCTGGTCGGGACGGATCGCGCGCGGCACCGCCGAAAGCGGAAGATGCGTGGTCACGAGCGACGTGGTGAGGCGCTCGGTATGGAACGCCATCGTGACCTCGGACGCACCGAGCCGCGCCGCGAGATGCTCCGTATGCCCTAGAAAACCGCGCGATCCGCGTGCGCCCGACCGCGCGATCGCGTCCTTGCTGACCGGCCCCGTCACGAGCGCGTCGGCCGCACCACGCGCGACGATGTCCGTCGCAGCGTCGATCCACGCGAGCTGCGCAGCCCCTGCGGCTCGGCCAGGCTTGCCGGGTCGCCGGTCGGCGGCCGCGAGAGCGCGCATCGGCTCGAGGACCGCGACCCGTGACGACGTCATCGTCCACGCTTCGTCGGCGGTCTCCACGCGTACGACCCGCGAAGGGTCAACGTCGATCGCGCGGGCAGCGGCGCGAAGAGCACCGAGATCACCGACGAGCAGCACGCGAGCTCCGGCCTTCGATCGGCGAAGCGCGATCGCTCCCGCGAGCGACACCTCCGGCCCGATCCCACACGGGCAGCCGACGCTCACCGCAAGGCGCACCAGCGCGGGCGACCTCATTCCTTCGCGCGCTTCCGCGGCGGAGGCTCACCTCCGCCGTCGCCGGGGCTACGCAGCTTGTAACCCGCGCCGCGCAGCGTCTCGAGCGGAAGCGCGTCGCCGAGCTTCATCCGCAGCCTTCGCACATGGATGTCGACGGTGCGCGCGCCGCCCTCGTAGCGCCCGCCCCAGACGCGAGAGAGCAGCGATTCGCGCGTGAAGACCCGCCCGCGGTTCTGCGCGAGAAAGGCGAGTAGCGCGAACTCCTTCGCGGTGAGCACGATCGCGCGGCCGTCGACGAGGACCTCGTGCGCGGCGCGATCGACGATGATCCGACCGACCTTCACGCGCTCCTCGGTCGAGAACTCGCTGCGCTTCCACTCGAGCTGCTTGATCCGCGCGTAGAGCTCGGACGGCGGACAGGGCATGACGATGAAATCGTCGAAGCCGCTCGAGGGCTCGACGCGCCCGATCTGCCGCGGCGAGACCGCCACGAGTGCCGGGACATCGGTCAGCTCGGCGGTCCTTCGCACCGCGCGGAGCGCCGCGACGGCGAGGTCCGGTCGCTCGCCAGCCTCGATCACGATGGCGCGTGCGGTCGCGCCGGTCTCTCCGAAGAGACCCCCGCCCTCGTCCCAGAGGTCGAGCGTCCTGACCTCCGTGCCGAGGGTACGCAGTAACGTCGCCGCGCCCTCGGGCGACTCGAGATCCGGACCGTGACCGATGACGACGACGAACGAGGGCATCGAGCGTGTGCCTTCGATACTACAGAGGGAGAGTCACTGCTACGACACCACCGGTCGCTCTCAGATCTTCGTGCCGCCGACGGTGATCGAGCTGATCTTGATCGTCGGGCAGCCGACGCCGACCGGAACGCTCTGACCGTCCTTACCGCACGTCCAGATGCCGTCGGACGTCTCGACGTCGTTGCCGAGCATGGAGACCTTGCGAAGAACGTCGGGGCCGTTGCCGATGAGCTGCACACCCTTGAGCGGCGCGGTGATCTTGCCGTCCTCGACGAGGTAGCTCTCCGTGAGCGAGAAGACGAAGTCGCCGTTCGAGATGTCGACCTGACCACCGCCGAAGCGCTTCGCGAAGATGCCCTTCTTCACGGTCTTCAGGATCTCGTCAGGATCGTGCGGCCCCGCGAGGAGAATCGTGTTCGTCATTCGGGGCATCGGCGCGCAGGCGAAGCTCTCGCGGCGCCCGTTGCCGCTGGGCCCGAGCTTGAAGTGCTTCGCGCTCAAGCGGTCGTGCATGTAACCGACGAGCTTGCCGTTCTCGATGAGAACGCTCGAGCGCGGCTCGTTGCCTTCGTCGTCGACGTTGATCGAGCCGCGAGACTGGAGGAGCGTCGCGTCGTCGACGACGGTGCAGACCTCGCTCGCGACCATCTGGCCGATGTGGCCGGAGTAGTTGCTCGTGCCCTTGCGGTTGAAGTCCGCCTCGAGCCCGTGACCGACCGCCTCGTGGAGGAGGATGCCGCTGTCGCCGGGCGCGAGCACGACTTCCATCTGTCCGGCAGGGGCCTCCTGCGCGTCGAGCATGAGGATCGCCTGCCTCGCGGCGTTCACGGCGTGCCACTCGGGCGACTTTCCATCGAAGTAGCCGATCGTCGTGCGACCGCCGCCGCCGGAGCTGCCCTCCTGACGCTTGCCGTCGCGCTCGGCGATGACGCGGACGCCGAAGCGCATGAGCGGCTGAACGTCACGGGCGAGCTTGCCGTCGCTGGTGACGACGAGGATCTCGCGGATCTCCTCGGCGAACGAGCACTCGACCTTCACGACGAGCGTGTCGTGCGCGTGGGCGGCGGCCGCGGCGCGCTCGAGGATCTTGCGCTTGTCCATCCCCGGCACATCGAGCGTGACGCGGTCGAGCTCGTAGCGACTCGGGAGGATGCGACTCTCGACCTTCTGGGGAACCGCAGTACCGCCACCGGTCGCGATCGACGCCGCCGTGTCGGCCGCGCGCTTCATCGCGTCCCAGTCGAGCTTCTCCGTGTACGCGTAGCCCGTGGCGTCACCCTGCTGCGCGCGGACTCCGAGGCCCATCGAGACGCCGCGGGAGGCGCTCTTCAAGATGCCGTCATCGAAGACGAAACCGCCGGCCGCGCGGTATTCGAAGAAGAGATCCGCGTAATCGGCGCCGCGCGAGAGCGCGAGAGAAAGCAGCCTCTCGGCGAGCTGCACGTCGACCTCGCTCGCTCCGCCGGGACCGAAGGGAGCCTTGTAGAGCGCGGAGTGAGTCGCCATGTGCGCAACTTACCCGCGAATGCCGCGAGGCGGAAGCACGGCCGGGCGGAGGATCTCCCTACATAGCCCTCCATGGATTGCAAAGCTGAAACGCACGGGATCGCACGACAAACGATCGCGAGCCGCATCGAGGGTTAGTAGGCAAGCCGTCAGAAGTAGCGCTATTCTCCCTTTCGGTAGAACGTGGCGATTAACCGCGAAAAGGTGCTCGAAGCCGCTCAGAAGTACGTCGAAAAGAAGAAGTACGACAAGGCGGTTCAGGAGCTTCAAAAGCTCATCGAGGCAGATCCGAACGACGCTCGGACCCTGCTCAAGATCGGCGACTATCAGGCCAAGCAAGGCCTGCACGCGGAAGCTATTTCGACGTACGAGACCGTCGGAAAGCTCTACGCGCACCAGGGCTTCGCGCTCAAGGCGATCGCGGTCTACAAACAGATCCGCGAGATCATCGCGAAGCACGTCCCGCAGCTCGAAGAGCGGTACGGCCACATCCCGCCGAAGCTCGCCGAGCTCTATCAGCAGCTCGGTCTGACGAGCGACGCGCTCGCCGCGCTCGACGAGGTCGCGACGCGCCTCCAACGTCAGCAGAAGGACCAGGAAGCGATCGAGGTCTTCCGGAAGATCGTCGAGCTCGATCCGACGAATCCGCTGCCGCACCTCCGTCTGGCCGAGGCGCTGTCGCGCGTGCAGGACACGGACGGCGCCGTCTTCGAGTTCAAGACGGCCGCCGCGCAACTCGCGGGCATTGGTCGCCGCGACGACGCGCTGAAGGTCCTCGAGCGCCTGCTCCATCACAAGCAGGACTCCGAACAGGCGCGTATCTGCGCGGAGCTCTATCTCGCCCGTGGAATGCCGCAGGACGGCATGCAGGCGCTGTCGAAGCTGCAGGTCTGCTTTCAGGCGAACCCTCGCGACTTCGACACGCTCTCGCTGCTCGCGCGCGCGTTCAACGCGATCGGCCAGGGCGCAAAGGCGATCGAGGTCCAGAAGGAGATGGCTCGCGTCGCACGTGACGCGGGCAAGCAGGATCTCTTCCGCGAGATCGTCGAGCGCCTCATGCGGGTCGCTCCGCAGGACGACGGCGTTCGCAAGCTGATGTCGCAGACGGGCGCGGGGCCGGCCGCGAGCACGGGAGCCTCGCAGCCGCCCTACGGCAGCGCCGCAGCCCAGGGCGTTCCAGCCGCGACCGGCTCATCGCCCCAGATGCAGAGCGGGGGCTACGGCCAGCCGCAGCCTCCAAACCAGAACCAGCTCTACGGAGAGGCGCAGGCTCAGCAGCATCAAGGCTACGGACAGCCTCAGGCGAACGCGTACGGACAGCAGCAGCACCCCCAGTCGGCGCCGATCGAAGAGGAGGCCGAGGTCGACGAGCTCTCGTACGAGGAGGTCGACGCGGAGGACGTGGTCGAGGCCCAGCCGCAGGCCGCGGAATACGCCGAGCCCGAGCCCGAGCCCGAGGAGTACGAGCAAGAAGCCGCGTACACCGACCCGAACGCGAACGCCTACGGGGCGGGTGAGCCGGAAGCCGCCGCCGAGGGCTACGAGCACGAAGGCTACGGCGAGGGAGGGGTCGTCGAGGAAGGCTCCTCGACCGACGCGGGCGAGCTCGTCGCAAAGTCGCTGGCGGACGCGAACGCGTTCCGACGCGTGCGCCTCTACAACAAGGCGCTCGACACGCTACGCGTCGGACTCGACATCGATCCTCGCTCGATGGATCTGCACGAGGTCTATCGCGACATCCTCATCGAGTCCGGCCAGACCGAAGAAGCCGTGCAAGAGATGCTCGTCATCGCTGCACTCTACATCGATTCGCTCGACGGCGACTCGGCGGCGCGAGCGCTCCAGGATGTTCTCGCCTTCGATCCGCAGAACGCTCGCGCGATCGAGATGCTCCAGGAGCTCGGCTACGAGATCGTCGACGAGAGCGAAGAAGCCGGCGCGGTCGCCGAGGAGGGCGAGCCCGCTTACGAAGCCGAGGCCGCCGAAGAGCCGGAGCACCCCGAGCCGCTCCCCTCCTACGACCTCGAGGAGATGGGCGCGTCCGACGTATCGCCCCAGTACGCCGACGACCGCAAGGTCTTCGTCGGCGGAAGGGCCGCATCGCAGGCCCCCGGTAAGGACTCCGGCGGGGACCTCCCGAGCTTCCCGCTCGACGAGCCCGACGCTGAGGTCGAGGCGGGTTACGCCGACGCCGACGCTGTCGAACAGTTCGACGACGGCATGCTCGTGCGCGGCACGAGCACCGAGCGACCCGGGGAAGATTTCGACAACGACCGGACGGGCTACTTCGCGCCGATCGCCGGCGCTCCCCTTCCGCGCATGCCTTCGGGCGCGCCGCGCGTGCAGTCGGTCGCGCCGCAAGCGCCGACCGCCAGCATCGCCGCCGCTTCGAGCCGCGAGCTCGAGGACGCGCTCGACGAGGCCGAGTTCTTCTGCTCGCGCGGTCTGCTCGACGACGCGCGCGCGATCCTCGCCGAGCAGCTCACGAAGCATCCGAACAACCCGCTCCTCCGCGAGCGCATCGCCGAGCTCGAGGCTCAGGACGAGCAGCGTGGCGGCAGCGGCGCGCGCGAGCGGCCGCAGGAGCCCGACCGCGCGTACGACATCGCGGCGTCGCTCGATGCGCTCGAGAGCCTCGACTTCAACGGCATCCAGCCGGCCGAAGGGCACGCGGCGCCCGGTCAGCAAGTCGACGTCGAGGAGGTCTTCGCGAAGTTCAAGGAAGGCGTCGCGAAGCAGGTCAGCGCCGACGACTCCGACACGCACTACAATCTGGGCATCGCCTACAAGGAGATGATGCTCATCGACGACGCGATCCGCGAGTTCGGGGTCGCGGCGCAGGATCCGAAGCGCGAGTGCGTGTGTCGCTCGATGATCGGCATGATCGAGATCGAACGCGGCCGCCTCAACGAGGCGATCGACGCGTTCTTGATGGGCCTCAATTCGCCCCACAAGAATGCGGAGCAAGAGACCGTGCTCTGCTACGAGATCGGCGCTGCCTACGAAGCGAAGAAGCTCACGAAGGACGCGCTCTCCTACTACCAGAAGGCGATGCGCCGCGACCCCAACTACCGCGATGTTCAAGAGCGCGTTCGCCGTCTCGCGAAGAACGAGCCGAAGGCGCAGCAGCGTCAGGCAGCCGTCGGCGCCGACGACGAGTTCGATCGCGCGTTCGACGACCTCGTCTCCAAGGCCTGAGCGTTCGCGGCATGGATGGCGAGCCCTCGTCGAGGTGCTCTGCACTTGGCGCGCCTGGCCGTCGAGCCCACGTGAGCCCGGCGCTGCGCCGACACGCTTTGTGAAGAAGACGCTCGAGCGACGCACCGGCAACTGGGTGCGACGCTCGGTGCGCGCCGGCCGCGACGCCAAGGGAGTCGCAGCGATGGCGCCGTGCTCGCGTTTGCCCGCAAGCGTAGAATCGGCCCCTTCACCTCCGCGGACGACGCGCCGGAGGGTCGCGACGCGAAACGCGAGGCCGAGCGCAGGGCGCGCGCGGGAGCCCGTGCTCGCGCTCGAGCCGGGCCCCCGCGGTCACCACGCCCTCAGAAGGGAATGTCCGTCGCTGCCGGAGCCGCGGGCGACCGCCCGAAGCTTCCGTTCGACATCGAGAGATGCGGAGCGAACGGCGCATCCGCGCCCGCTGAGGTCTCACCCGCCGTCGCTTCTGCGCCGCGAGGGCTCCCCGTGACCAGCACCTGATCCGCGATCACCTCGGTGCTGTAATGCTTCTGCCCGTCCTTGTCGTAGGTCGACGTCTCGTTCCGACCTTCGACGAAGACCCTCATCCCTTTTCGAACGAACTTGGCGAGCCCCTCGGCGCGGCGGCCGAAAACGGTCACCCGATGCCACTCCACCCGATCGTGTCTGACCTTCTCCTTGTCGAGCCAACTTTCGTTGGTGGCGACGCGCAGCTTGAGCACCGCTTGGCCGCCGGGGTTCATGCGGAGCTCCGGGTCCGCGCCGAGGTTTCCGAGAACGAAGACTTTGTTGACACCATCCATGACAGCTCGCTTCAGCACGCGGCAGACCACGCTCGCGATCGTGCGATGTCGCGCAGTTGAGCGCGACGTAGGGCTGTCCCGGACAGTTTGCAGGTGTCCCTGGCCAGGGGCCGCCAGTAGCGGTTTGAAAGGTCCGCTCGATAGGTGACCCGTTCCAGCTGGCGATCGGCACCGGCGCCGCGGGGACCCTCACGATCACCTCGCAGATGAGGTCCATGATCGACGCGGGGACGATTCACCGCGCGGCGAGAGTCTCACCCTCGGCCTTCCGGCCGGGTGTCGTGAGGACGACGGCTTTTCTCACCGCCTGAACGAGCGCGCCTACCTCCAGTTCGAGGCGAGAAACGCTGCCCTCGCCGAAGACAACCCGCGCCGTGTCGAAAAACTTCGCCTCATATCGTGCCTCTGCCCCTTGTTTACCGCGGTGGGGCGAGTTTACCCTCCCGGCTTCCAGTTCGCTGATGCCAAGAAAGGGCTCCCCGATGAAGCTTTATTTTCACCCCGTCTCGACCGCCTCGCGCCCGGTTGCGCTCTTCTGTGCCGAGGCAAAGATCGCCTACGAGCCCGTCGTCATCGACCTCATGACCGGCGAGCACACGAAGGAAGCCTTTGCGAAGCTGAACCCGAGCAAGATGGTCCCCGTCCTCGAGGACGGCGATTTCGTCCTCACGGAGTCCTCGGCCATCCTCAAGTACCTCGCGGAGAAGATCGACTCGCCCGCGTACCCGAAGGACCTCAAGAAGCGCGCGCGCATCAACGAGCGCATGGATTGGGTGAACGCGAACTTCTACCGCGAGTTCGCCTACCACCTCGTCTACCCGCAGGTGTTCCCGAACCACAACCGCACGCCCGACGCCGTGCAGACCGCGACGCTCAACTGGGGCAAGGAGAAGGCGGAGCACTGGCTCGGCATCCTCGACACGAACATCATCGGCTCGCACAAGTACCTCTGCGGCGACGAGATCTCGATCGCCGACTACTTCGCGGCCGAGATCTTCTCGTGCGGCGATCTCATCCGCGCGAACTTCGCCAAGTGGCCGAACGTCGACCGCTGGATGAAGTCGATGCGCGCGCTCCCGAGCTGGAACCAGGTGAACGAGGTCCTCACCGGCTTCGCGGGCTCGCTCAAGGGCAAGCAGTTCGTCACGCTCGGCGCCTGATCGCCGCGCGTCGCTGCCGGAAGCCCTGCACGAGTGTCTCGTGCGGGGTTTCGGCTTTTCAGGCGTAGCCCGCGGCCTGCAACGAGTAGAGGTGCGCGTACGTCTTGTTCGCGGCGAGGAGCGCCTCGTGCGTCCCGTCCTCGGAGATGCCGCTGTTCTCCAGCACGAGGATGCGATCGGACAATCGCACCGTCGGGAACCGATGGGAAATGATGAGGGTCGTCTTGCCCTTCGAGAGCTCCTTGAACCGCTCGAAGACCGCCTGCTCGGCCTCGGCGTCGAGCGCCGCGGTCGGCTCGTCGAGGACGAGGATGTCCGCCTGTTCGCGCATGAAGCCGCGCGCGAGCGCCACCTTCTGCCACTGGCCTCCCGAGAGCTCGACGCCGTCCTGGAACCACTTGCCGAGGGGCGTCTCGATGCCCGTGGAGAGATTCGCGACGAGCGCATGCGCCCCGCCCTGGTCCACGGCGCGCTCGATCCGCGGCACCTCATCGAGGTGCTCGACGCTGCCGACGCCGACGTTCTCGCGAAGCTTCAGCTGATACTGGTTGAAATCCTGGAACACGACGCCGTACCGCGCGAGCAGCTCGGTGCGATCCCAGGCGCGTAGATCCTTGCCGTCGAGCAGCACGCGGCCCTCGGTCGGCTCGTAGAGGCGCGTGACGAGCTTCACGAGAGTCGTCTTGCCGGCGCCGTTCTGTCCGACGAGCGCGACACTCTGCCCGCGTGGGATGAAGAGATCGACGTTGCGAAGGACCCACTTGTCGTCCTTCTTCTGGTTCGGGTAGCGGAAGCTCACGTTCTCGAGCCGGATGCCCTGCTCGCTCGTGCCGTCGTCCAGCAGCTTCGGCGCCGCCGCCTCGATCGGCTTTGCCTTCGCCTCGTCCTCGGCGGCGACGGTGCCGTCGAGGTACGCGAAGAGGTTCGACATGTAGAGGTTGTGCTCGTAGATGCTGCCGATGCCGCTCAGGATCGACTGGAACGCCGACTGGCCGCTCCGGAACGCGAGCACGTACATCGTCATGTTGCCGAGCGTGAGCTTCGACGCGGCCGCGAGCAGCGCCATCGCGCCGTACGAGACGTAGAACGCGCCGGTCGCGAGGAGCGAGAGCAATGTGGTGACGATCGACCGCCTCGTCGCGAGCTTCGAGTCCTCGGCGTGGAAGCGCTCCGCGAGCTCCTTGTATCGTCCAAGGAACATCGGACCGAGCCCGAAGAGCTTGACCTCCTTCGCGTGCTCGTCGTTGGCGAGGACGTATTCGAGGTAGATGAGGCGCCGCGAATCGGGGGAGCGCCAGTTGCGCAGGCGGAAGGTCGCCTTCGAAAAGCGCATCTCCGCGATCGTCGCGGGCACCGTCGCGATCATCAGCGCCAGTACGACCCAGCCGCTGAACTGGAGCAGCAGCGCCGCGTATCCCGCGAGCGTGAGGAGGTTCTGGACGAGCGAGAACGACTCGGTCACGAGCGACATCGGCCTCGACGAGGCCTCGCGGCGCGCGCGGCTCAGCTTGTCGTAGAACTCGGGGTCCTCGAAGTGGCGGAGCTCGAGCGCCGTCGCGCGCTCGAGGATCGCGACGTTCACGTCCGTCCCGAGGCGAGAGCCGAGGACGCTCCGGATGAGGCCGAGACCACGGGTGAGACTCGCTTGGAGGACGACGAGACCGAGCTCCACGGCGACCCACTTGATGGTGTCGTCGTGAGAACGTGCGACGACCGCGTCGACGATCCGCTTGCCCGCCCAGGCGATCGAGGGCGGGACGGCGGCGATGAGCAACGTCGCGAGAGCAAGCGCGACCGTGAGCCGCCTGGACGAGCGCCAGACGAGCCCGAAGGCGCGACGCGTGTACGCCGCGCTGTCACGCATCGCCTTCTTCAGCGACTGCGCGGTCAGTTTCTGGGGCGGTTCGTTACCGCGAGGACCTCGGGGCGGGCTCAATCGGGTGGGTGTAGCCGATCTTCGCCCTGGCTGCTCCCACGCGCGGGAAATCCAGGCGTGAAAATCGGCGCCGGGCAGGTCGCTTCACGGGGAGGGTCACGAAGTGGGAGGCGGAGCCCCACTGCTAGCCCTCTCCGCAGCGCATCATACCTTCGCGACCGAACACGGAGACCTTCATCACGGAGCGCCCGAGGAGCATGCGCGCACATTCCTGCACGCCCTCGGTGATCGCCGGGTGCGGGTGCACGCAGCGGTCGATGTCCTCGAGCGTCGCTTCCTGGTCGATGAGGAAAGCGATGCCCTGAATGGTGCTCGACGCCTCCGGACCGACGACACGCATTCCGAGAATCCGATGCGTGTCCGGCGACGCGAGGAGCTTGATGAACCCGCGCGTCTCGCGCATCGCGATGTTGCGGCCGATGAGTCGATTGGCAACCACGCCGACGCGGTACGGAATCTTCTGCTCCTTGGCCTTGAGCTCGTTCAAGCCGACGCTCGCGACCTCGGGCTTGAGGAACATGATCGCCGAGAGCGCCTCGTAGCGGATGGGGCGCGGCTCGACGCCGAACATCGCCTCGATGGCGTAGCGGCCTTCCAGCTCGGCGACGTTCACGAGCGCGATGTCCATCGTGGCGTCGCCGGCTGCGTAGATATGCGGCGTCGTCGATCGCGTATTTTCGACGACGACTCCGCCGCCCTTGTCGAGCTTCACGCCTGCGGCCTCGAGGCCGAGGTCCTTCGTCGCCGGGGCTCGCCCAACGGACACGAGCGCGCGCTCGACGCGAATCGTCTCCGTTTTTCCCTCGGCGTTGGTGATGACGTACTCCACCTTGCCGTCCACGACCTTCAGGCTCTCGAGCTTGGACGCACGGTGAATCACGACGCCCATCGACTCGAAGCTCGAAGCGACCTCCTCGGCGACGTCCTCGTCCTCGAACGGCAGGATACGCGGCTGCCGATCGATGATGTGGATGCGCGTCTTGCCGAAGTTGGCGAACATCGTCGCGTACTCGCAGCCGACGACGCCCGCGCCGATGATGACCATGCTCTCGGGGAAGGCCGGGAACGCCTCGATCTGATCGCTCGTCACGACGAGCTCGCCGTCGACGGTAATCCCGTCCGGCACGCGGGGCTGCGAGCCGGCCGCGATCAAGAAGTTGGTCGCTTCGATCATCTCGATGCCGCCGTCGAGGC
>JAYSXP010000257.1:0-5158 GCA_043717125.1 Polyangiaceae bacterium
TCGCGCGATCGACGCTGAATTGCGCGGGACGGTGACCGCCGCCGCACGCAAACGGGCGGCGTGAAGCTCCCAACTCACGTATGCTCGTCGCGGAGATGCGTCAGCTCGCGCTCTACCTCGTCGGTGCATCGTGGCTCGGCGCTGCGGGCGCGCTGTCGGCGTGCTCGCTGCTGGTCGACACGAGCGGCCTCAGCGTCCGCTCGGATGCGGCCGCCGGCGACGGCCCCTCGGTCGACAACCCCACCACCTCCGATGGCGGCGACGGCGCACTGCCCGCGCCCGACGCGGCACCGATATGTTCGGGCGGCACCACGTTCACGACGTTCGCGGACTTCGATCGAGTGGGCAACGTCGTCGTCACCGCGTCCTCCGTCACCGCGGTCGCGTCGACCAGCGCGCTAGGCGCGCAGAGCGGCTCGTTCGTCCGCCGCGACTTCATTCCGGCGCCTCCGCGCGTTCATCTCGCGTACGACCTCACGCTCACCCGGAGCGACGTGCTCTACGTGGAGCCCGGCTGCAGCGTAGTTCTCCTGAACAACGCCGACGAAAACCTGCGGCAGACGTTCTATGTCGACCAAGGGGTCGTCGGGCAGAACCTCGACATCGCCCTGTCCGACGGCGGCCTGGAGCACCGAAACACCGCGTTCTGGCCTCTGCCGCCGAGCGGGCCTTCGACTCTCCACGTCGACGTCGACCTGACGACCTCGGGAGTGAACGCTAAGATCGACGTGACCGTCGACGGAAAGACCCGGAGCGACCAGTTCGCGGTGCCGGAGGTCAGCATTGGCTTCTTCCTCCGGTGCGGCGTGCTCCATGCGAGCCGCTACTCGTCCGGGTCCGCCACGGAATCGAAGAGCGTGACCATCGCCAATCCGCGCCTGACGCTCTGTCCCTGAAGCCCGAGCGGGCGCGCGCGCGTGGAGAAGTGCTAGGTGCGCCGCTTCCGATGTCCGTACTTGCAGCTCTCGACGTCACCAAAACGTACGGGGATCGCCTGCTCCTCGCAGGCGCCGAGACCCCCGACACCGGCTCGGTGGCGACCAGGCGCGGCGCGCGCGTCGCCTACCTCGCGCAGGAGCCCGACCTCGACGAGTCGAAGACGGTCCGTGCCTCCGTCGAGGAGGGCCTCGACGCCTGGATCAACGCACGGAACAGCCACGAGGCGATCGCAGGCGGAATGCGCCACGTCGTCGTCCAAGAAAAAGAGCACGAGCTCCGTGGCAGCGGCGAGAGCCGAGCCAGGGGCCGCCGTCGTCTCGCGCATCGAGCGGCCGGGGCTGGGGCCGTCCGCGCAGCGTAGGACGGGCGAGGCGGCGCTCGTCGCGACCGCTTCGGCTGTGCCGACGTCGACGCTCGTTGCGACGGGGGCGGCGTTGCAGGTGGCCCCGAACATCCTCTCCATCGCGCACGGGGAGCGACTCCTTCGCGGCGAGCTCTACGCGGCTGATCCGAGAAACCCAGACAGGTCAGAGCTCCGAAAAACACGAACTCGTTCGGTTTCATGGTTCGAACATCTCGAAGGAGGCCGGGCGGAGCACCGTATGCCTCGAGCGCGCGAACGACGCGCTCCAGATTCTCCGGCGACGTGCCGATCAGCAGGTCGAGGTCCTTCGTGTAGCGGGGCTCCGAGTGGACACCGACGGCCCAGCCCCCGACGATCAGATACTCAGCTCCCGAGACGCCGAGCTCCGTGAGCAGTTCGGTCAACGGGGTGGAGGTCCATCGTGACGATGAAGGTACCATGATGCGTTCACGAGCTCGACGATCGCCTGGAAGCGATCGGCCTTCGAAACGTTGGCCCAGAATTCGACGCCTTGGGCCTCGTGCTCCGCGAAGGTCTCGGCCTTTCCGAACACCATCGCGGCACGCCGCGCCCGCCGCTCTTCGAGGCTCTCCATCGGACGAGTGCAGCGCACGCGAGAGCCACGCCGTGGATGCCCGTCAGGCTATGTGGATCCATCGAGGCTCTCGGCGAAGGCGCGGTCGAGGCGATAGTGTCTGCGGTCGCTCGTTGAGCAGCGCGCTCCGATCTGCTCCACCGGTGGCCCGCGGCGCGGGAGCCCAGTCGAGCTCGAGGTCTGTCTTCGGCATCAGCGGCCGATGACGTCGACGCCGTGCGTGGTCGCCTTCTTGCCGGCCTCGAGCTCGACGAGGTACTTCCGCCGCCCGCACTACGTGAGCCTACTTTCTCGCATTTGTAGGGCCGCCGAAGAAAGGGGCAGCACACGGGTTGATAGGCGTTCGCTCAGGCAACGCTCAGCGAATGAGGAAGCGCCGCGTGGGAGAGTGAAAGGTGCCCATGCCTCTCCCCAAGAGCACCCTCCGGTTTGCGTTCCTCGCCGTCGCCGTCGCCAATGTGAGCGCGTTCGCGGTCGTCTCGTGCTCCGACGACGCCACGTCGACGGGCACGCCAGGCGACGACGCCTCGGCCGCCGAGACGTCGCGCCCGGACGCGGCAACCGACGACGCGGCAACCGGCGGTGGCGGTGACGCGTCGCTCGACGCTGCGAAGGACGTCGCCACGGGCGACGGTGCGGTGACGTGTGCAGTCTCGCCGTGCGCCGTCCGCATCGCCGCGGGAAACGACCATGCATGCGCGCTGATGAGCGACCGGACCGTTAGCTGCTGGGGCGCGAACTACGTGGGGCAGGCAGGAGAGGCCTTGCCGACGGACGGCGGGGCGGGGTCGTCGGTGCTCATCGGGACGCGGGTCGTGGGGCTCACCAACGTCCGCGCGATCACGCTCGGCGCAACGCACTCCTGCGCTCTCCTCGACGGCGATATCGTCCGCTGCTGGGGCAGCAACATCTACGGCCAGCTCGGGCTGCCCGCGGACGGCGGCGCGTCGTTCACCGCGTCCCCCACGCCGGTCGCGACGACCGGGACCCTCGCCGATCTCTCGGCCGGCTTTTTCCACACCTGCGCGCTCCGGACCAACGGCACCATGCAGTGCTGGGGCAACAACGCGGAGAGCCAGATCGGCGCGCTCCTGCCGGACGGCGGCCCGCTCGGCACGAACGTCTCGACGCCGACCGAGTCGGGGCTGACCGGCGTGAAGCAGCTCGACCTCGGAGGACGCTTCGGGTGCGGTCTCCTCGGTGACGGAGGGGTGAGCTGCTGGGGGACGAACGCGTGGGGCGAGCTCGGACGCGGAACGACCGGCGCCGCCGATCCCGTGTCTGCGCCCGTCGTCGGGCTCCCCGGGGCGGTCACGCGCGTCGGGAGATCGCTCGGCTACGGCGAGGGTGTCATCCTGAGCGACCAGACTGTGCGCCTCTGGGGCTGGAACAACCACCGCCAGCTCGGGCCCGCGACCGACGCGGGACAGTCGGGAACGATGGTCGCGCTCGGCCTCGAGGGCGTCGTCGATCTCGGCATCGGCGGGAGCACGAGCTGCGCGATCACGACCGACGGAGGCGCCGCGTGCTGGGGCAGCAGCGGGCGAGGCGCCGTCGGCGTGGATCCCGACGGTGGTACGGACCATCCCGAGCCGGTCCACGTCGGCGGTGTCGCGGATGCCGTGCAGCTGGCCGTCGGCTGGGCCGGCTTTGCGTGCGTGCTCCGCAAAGACGGCAGCGTCGCGTGCTGGGGTAACAACTACTACGGCGACCTGGGCCGCGGCGCTGCCGCCGCGACCCGCGCCTACGACTGGGTCGCGGCCCCCGTCATCCTCCAATAGGCAAAGCCGCGTAGGCGTCATCCGCGCGATCTTCCCGTCCTTCAGCTCGGTGACGTCGACGCCGTGCGTGGTCGCCTTCTTGCCGGCCTCGAGCTCGCCGGGAGAACGCTCACCACCGAGCCACGAGCCGCTTCTCGACCGAAGTCGGGTCACTTATCATCGTCGCCGTGGCGACGTCGGTTGCGAAGAAGAAGGCGAGGACGCGTCTCGATGCCCAGACGCATCTGGACGGGCCGACCGAGGTGAACTTGCTCGGGACGGTGATCTCACCGAACGCCATCACGAGCTCGGTTTCCGGGGTGACGGCGGCCCTCTTCCAGCTGGAGCTGGTCGAGCGCTTGGCGCGCGCCGCCCCGCATTTCTTCGCCAGCTCCCATGAGGTCGCCGACATATACGCGTTTCTCGGGTCCACCGTCGTCGGCGAGCTTCTCGTCCTGGAGACGGAGGATGGCGCGCAGATCACCATCGCCGCGCGGAGGGCGCGGCTCGCCTTCGCGACGGGCTACGACACGGCTACTCCGCTCACGAATCCGCCGCCGGAGCTCATCCCCCACCTGCGCAACGCATCCGGCCTCGGTGTCATCTGCTTCCGCGAGCAGACGATTCGCGCCGGTGACCGGTTTCGCCTCGAAGCGATCGTCGAGTCCGTGCCTAGCGTCGGTGTTGAGGGCTACCGGTCGACCGCGGGGGTGCGCTTCGTCGTGCGCGCCGACGCCGACGCGCTCCTCACAGAGATCCTCGAGACACCGTCGTGGTGATCAAACTACGCTTCAGCGCGCCCACAGCGCGGGTAGCTCGAGACCAAGCCGACGACGACCGCCAAGCGAACGCGACGACCCGCCGCAGCGTCCTCGCGCATGCTGCTCGCTCCTGAGTTCTTGTCGGCCAGCTGACGGCGCCGGTCGGCACGTGGTCGCTGGATTTCGAGATCGGGGGCAAGAGAGCATGCTTCTCCAACCGCTCCCGCCGCGCGAGGTGAAGAAGGGCGAGACGCTGACGACCTCGTCATCGCTGAGCTGGCCGACAGAGCCGATCGGAAACGTGAGCGGCACCTGGGACGTGGGCCAGTACGCCGCCTGCACCAACGACAAGGTGACGATCGTTCACCGCCCCCACGACCATCCTCGGCCGCCATGACAGCGCGCGTTCGGCGTGCGCTTCGTCACGCACGAGTACGGGTTCAGGCCCCTGCGGCGACGATAGCAGCGGATCCGATCATCGCCCCTTGCCGGCGTCCGTTCCGTGACGCGCGAACGTCAGTCCGACGACCGCGAGCACGAGCGCGACGAGGATCCACAACGGCTCCGCCTTCGTGAAGGCGCGCCAGAAGGACCCGATCGCGGCCATCCCACACGTGACCGCAAGGAGCGTGTATTTCGGACCCGCCGCGCGTCGGGTCGCCTGACCGGTGTAGACCGAGCTCTGCAAGCGAATCAGCTCGCGCTCGGCTTCGAGCTCCAGCTCTCGGCGCGACTGGCC
>JAYSXP010000258.1:0-1685 GCA_043717125.1 Polyangiaceae bacterium
ATATTGTTCGTATCTAGCGTTACTGCGCCGGTTCTTGCCAGGGCCCGGCCTGAAATGCTTGCGGTAGTATTCAGGGTAATGCTGGTCAGGGCTAGAATATTACCGGCAAATCTCGTCCCGGTACCCAGGGTAGCGGAGCTGCCAATCTGCCAGAATACATTACAGGGATTAAGTTTGGCAGTTCCCACCACACTTGAATCACTGGCGGTAGTCAGGGTGCTGCCAATCTTAAAAATGAACACCGCATTTGGATCACTCGCCGCATCCAGAGTGAGCGCTCCGGTTAACTGCGCTGTGGTGGAGAAACAATAAACTCCGGTAGTTAGAGTCAGCCCGCCCAGATTTTGACCCGTTAAATCAGAGTCACAGGGCTGGCCCGCCAGGTTATTGTAGGCGGTGGTAACATCATCCTTGGCCTGCAAAGCAACAGCGTTCCCGGCCTGGATCGTACCTGGCGGATGTACAAGGCCGGGAGGAAAGCCTGTAACCGCAGTTCCTGGACTGACCCCCAGGCTGCCGCCATTGATAACACTCGGACCAGTATTAGTTACCGCCGAACCAGCCAACAAGGTGAAGTTTTTTGCCGTACCCAGGGTTGGCGCGGTGGCGGCGTTAGCGGTTAATTGAGGATTGATCAAACCCTGCAAGGCCATTATTAATGCCAGTGTTCCAATCAAAAGCACCAATATACGCACCCGCAGCGCTTTTCCACCTGAAGTTTTGTGACTTATTTGCACCTGATACTCCTTCCGTCTAGAGTTATCCCCAACTCTCTTACTGAATTATAGAAAAAGTTAAATATTGCGAAATGTGTTCTACACTTATAAAAATAATCCCTGTGAAAAGCCAGCGGAAGTGGCAAATTCGCAACAGAATTTTGTTGGTTTCACTAGGCTTTAATTTATTATTACCATAATTGGAGATCAAAATGGGAATAATATTTTAATTTCGATTTATACCGAAGTAAAGTCAGAATGAACTCTCCGAACGAGCAGGCATCAACATAGGACTCTTTCTTATATTAACAGTATTGTAACTTAGTTATAGCAATCTTGTATAGTACTTTATCGCCTTTATTTTTTGCTAAAATACCAGGTTGTTCTTGTCAAGCAAAGTATATGCGTTCACAGGGTAACTTTACATCACAAATTAGAACTTTGCAAACAGGTAAGTTTAATTAACTAGAACGTGATTTCGGTTCTGCTAGAACCTAACTAAGTTACCACAGTCGCGGTTCCCTGCTTGCACACTCAGGGGAATAAAACCTTTAGTAATTTCTTAAAAGAATTGTACTACCGGAGATTAACCTGCAAAAGATACTTCGCAATTATTTGAAGCTTCTATATAGTGACAAGGTAGTGACAAGAACCACTGGGCGGCAACTGTTCTTAGAGTGTTGAGGCACGACTAGAAGATTTCCGGCAACAGCTAGGCGTTAAAGGGAAAAGGTATATCCAATTCCTGGCTCAACTGTTTAAGCTGGAAAAGCACTTTCGGATGTAAAGGCACTCCTTTTACCAGATTTTCTTTTTCAGCCATATATTCTTTTTCACCGGCTACATAAACACGGGCCGCCCCTGAAACAGGCGGAGTGGCTCTAAGGTCGCGAATCATTTCATCCATTTCAGCCCTGAATTCCGCAATAGGGCGGAAAGCTTCTACCTGCATCGCGCAGAAAAAGTGTC
>JAYSXP010000259.1:0-5145 GCA_043717125.1 Polyangiaceae bacterium
CTCGCCGCGCCCGTCGACGACGGTGCGGATCTTCCCGCGCGTGACCTCGTCGGTCGGGAGCCAGGCGAGCGCGGAGGAGAGCGCCTCGGTCGCGCCGGGCACCTCGAGGACCATGGCGCGGAGGAGGAGCGGGAACGCCGCCGCATCTCCGCCGATGGCGAGCGCGCGCCCGCGGAGGAGCGCGGCGCGGCCATCGGTGGGGTCGACCTCGAGGCCCTCGAGCGCCGCGCGCGCGCCTTCGAGGTCGTTCTGGAGGAGACGAGCCTCGGCGCGACGCAGCGCGACGTCCTTGTGTTTGCGATCGGCGAGGCGCTCCAGCCAGAGCTCGGCACGCGCGCCGTCACCATGGGAGAGATCGAGGTCGGCGAGCCAGAGGAGCGCCTCGCGACGTGCCTCGCTGCCGGGTTCGGCGACGGCGAGCGCGCGCAGGAACGCGTCGCGTGTCTCCTCGGGCGGCGCGCCCACGCGTTCGCGGGATCGCCCGAGGCGGACCCAGATCTCGCCGCGCGACGCGACGCGACCGGCAAGCTCCTCGAGCGTGAGCGCGAGCTCGGCGTCGAGACGAGCCGCCTCGCAGGCGTCGGCAAGGAGCGCGAGCCCGATCGGCGAATGCGGCACGCGGATGAGGATGGCCTTCGCCGCCGCGCGCGCGCGCATCGGGTCACCCTTGGCGAGCGCCTCCTGGCCTTCGTAGAGATACCCGTCGACCCCGGCGAGCACGACCTCGACGCGTCCCAGCCAACCGGCGATGGTCTCGGCAAGGCGTGACATGCTCGGACCCCGTGCTTACCACGGTGATCAGCGTGTTTGCGAGGCGTGCGGCGCCATGAGACGATCAGACGGTGAACAGGCTCCCCCGGACCTCGGCTCACCTGGCGGCGACCGCGATGGCCGTGGCGTTCGTGCTGGTCGGCGCATTCGCCGGCTGCGGCGAGGAAGTCCACTCGATCTTCGAGCCCCCGCCGCCCGACGCAGAGGCCGAGGCCGGCGACATCCCGCCTTCGCCCCCGTTCGCCGAAGCGGGCCCTGGTGACGGCGGTGGCGCCTTCGACGCGTGCGGCACGACGTGCTCGAGCGATCTCCACAAGGTCCTCGACTGCAACGGCGGCGTGATCGAGACGTGCCCACCGGACAAAGGCTGCGGCGCCGGCGCGTGCATCCTCCCGTGCGAGAGCGCCAAGGCCAACAAGAGCTCGTTGGGCTGTGACTATTACGCGGTGAATCCCGATACTACGTATTCGTCCGGAGCCTGTTATGCGGTATTCGTCGCGAATACCTGGAATGCCGCTATTTCGATTACGGCAGATTACGCAGGAACGCCGCTGGACATGACAGGACTGGCGCGAATCCCTTCGGGTACAGGCAGTTCCCTGACGTATGCGCCGCTCACGGGAGGCAAGTTGCAGCCCGGCGAGATTGCCATTCTATTTCTCGCCGCATTCGGTCCCGCCAAGGCTTTCACGACGGCATGCCCGGCCGGGATCGTGCCCGGTGTCACCAACGTGGATGCAGCTCTGCATGCGACGGGTATCGGCAGCTCGTTCCACATCACGACCACGGCGCCGGTGTCGGCCTACGACATCTTTCCGTACGGCGGCGGCGTGAGCGCCATCACGAGCGCTTCGCTGCTACTCCCCACGACGGCCTGGGACACGAACTACATCGCGGTCGACGCGTATCCCGTGTCCGCGCAGGAGAACGCCGACGGCTATCCGTGGATCCAGATGGCGGCGGCCGAGAACGATACGCACGTCACGATCAGCCCGACCAAGGCCATCGTCGGCGGTGTCGGCGTCGCCGCCACCGAGGCCGGTGCGCCGCACACGTACACGCTGCAGAAGGGCCAGGTCCTCCAGATCACGCAGGCCGAGGAGTTGATCGGCAGCCCGGTTCAGTCCGACAAGCCGATCGGCTTGTGGGGAGGCAATCGCTGCGTCGACCTCCCGCTCGACAAGTCGGCGTGCGATGCGGCGCACCAGCAGATCCCGCCGGTGCGCGCACTCGGTCACGAGTACGCGGCGGTCCGCTATCGCAATCGCTTCGATGGCGTCGAGGAGACGCCCCCGTGGCGCATCGTCGGTGCGGTCGACGGCACCATCCTGACCTATGAGCCTGCGGCGCCGGCGGGAGCGCCGACCACGATAGACGGCCGTCAGGTCGCGGAGTTCTCCGCGGCCGGCCCGTTCCTGGTGCGGAGCCAGGACGACCAGCATCCGTTCTACATGGCGGGCTACATGACGGGCTCGTCGGTCGTGTCGCAGGGCGGCGACAACCGAGGCGACCCGGAGTTCGTGAACGTGATCCCGCCCGAGGAGTTCCTCAGCTCGTACGTCTTCTTCACCGATCCGACCTATCCCGAGACGAATCTCGTGATCGTGCGTACGAAGGCCAAGGACGGCACGTTCAAGGACGTGACGCTCGATTGCGCGGGCGCGCCGCTGACGGGCTGGGCGCCGGTCGGTACGTCCGGCAAGCTTGAATACACGCGCTTCGATCTCGTGCGCGGCAACTTCGTGAAGCAAGGCGCCTGCGACAACGGCCGCCACGAGATCAAGAGCGACGCACCGCTCGGCCTCACGGTGTGGGGCTGGGGCTCGAACGCCACCACCAGCTTCAGCACGCAGTTCGTGAGCTACGCGTATCCCGCCGGAGCCAGTGTCAAGCCGATCACGACGGTCGTGGTGCCGCCGACGCCGGGCGTGCCGAAGTGATCGCACGCTGACGACGGCGCCGGCTGCGGGGGCTCAAAGGTCCTCGCGTTCGAGGAGCGAGCGCAGCAGCGCCGCGTCGAAGCGGAGCAGCAGCACCTTCTCGCGATCGACCACCACGGCGCCCGGCGCCGAGCCCTTCGGCTTTCGCAGATAGCGCCGCGGCGTGTACTGGACATCGACCGCCTTCTCCTCGCGCGCATCGGAGAAGTGCGCGGCGAGATGGGCGGCGTCGATCAGGTCCTCCGCCGGGCAGGTGTGGTTCTTCTGCAGCGGGACGATCACGTGCGCGCCCGTACGGTCCTTCGCGTGCAACCAGAGGTCGTGCGGCTTCGCGATCTTGAGCGTCAGCGCATCGTTGTCGGCCGCGCCCTTGCCCACCAGCAGCTTCGTCCCGCTACGCGCGAGGAACGTCCGGAAGGGCACGCGTCTCGCTCCCTTGGTGCTCGCTCCCTTGGTGCTCGCTCCCTTCGCGCCCGCTCCGCCATCGACAAGCGTGACGTCGCGCGGCGCCCGCCTCTTCGCCTCCTTCGCCGCGACATCCATCTCCCCCAGCGATGCCGCGTTCCGCACCGCCTGGAGCGCCGCCGCCACGGCCATCGCTTGCGCCTCGGCTTGCGCGAGCCGTTCCTCCGCGATCCGCCCGCCCAGCTTGAGCCGCTTGGCGCGCTTGAACATCGCCTCGACCTGCTCTCGCGCGCTCTTGGCGGGATCGAGCGCGACCTCCATCGGCACGCCTTCGCCGCTCGACCAGTCGGTCACGACCAGCTTCGTTGCTCCGCGGGGCACGCGCGCCGCCTCACCGACGAGCCACTGCGCCTGCCCGGCGATCTTGTCGGCCTGCGTGATCTTCGCGAGATCCTCGCCGACCGCGCCCCGGCGCCGCTCGATCCGCTGCCGCGCTTTCTCGAGCGCGCGCAGCAGCTCCGCGCGATGCAGCTCGATCGAGTCCTCTGCGATCGCCTTCGCCAGCTCGATGCCTCTCGCTTCGAGCTCGCGCCGCTCGGCCTCGTCGAACAGCACCTCGACGAACGCCCTCGCGTCGCGAGGCATCACGGCGTCGGTCACGACCACCCGCCCGCCATGCACGCGCAAGCACCTGACCGCGCCCATCCGCGGCCCCGACTCGGCCTCCGCCTTGGCCTTTGCCTCCGCGTTCTCGCTCGCTTCCTCGTGCTCGTCCTCGCGCTCGTCCTCGCGCGGCGTCACGTGCGGCTCGAAGAACACCTCTGCCCCGACGATCGCCACCACCCGCGCGAGCGCCAACGCCGTCTCTCTCGCGCGCTGCCTCGGCGCGGCGGGCGGCAGCTTCCCGCCCCAGAGCTCCTGCCGCGCGCCCTGCGGCAACAGCCCAGCCGCCGCGCCACCCTTCGCCGCTCCCACCATCACGAATGCCGAACGACCGGGCACGCGGATCTTCAGGACCACGACGCGCTCGGAGCAGTCAGCCTCCTGCACGATCGCGAGCGGTGCTGCCCCGTCGGGCGTTCGCGCGTCGTCGTTCATCGCAGGCGCGATCCTACCTCACCTCGGCGCTATGGCTCGACCGCGAGGCCCCGCAGCGCCGTGATCGTTCCGACGGAGCCGATGGTCGTCACCGGACCATCATTCGGGTCGACGAAGCTCGTGAGGAGGTTGCGCGTCGAATCGAGCGCGAAGAGCAGCGTGGCGGGCGGCGCGGGGCTGACGCTGTTCGTGCAGGCGCTCGCGACCAGGTTGGGGCTCTAGCCCTCGTTGACGTCGCCCTTGGCGAGCGCGAGCATGCCGTCGTTCACCGCGCCCCCGGTGGCGGGGTCGAGCCGCAGATTCGTCTTGCGATCGACCACGCAGAGTCCGCTCGTCGAGCCGACCGCGTAGAGCTTGCCGTCCGCAGGTCGGATGTCGATGCCCATCCCACGTTCGCCGGATGCGAGACCCTCGAGCGCGCGCGCGGTCACCATGCCCGGCGCATCGGCGGTGAAGCGCACGAGCTGATTTGCGCCGTCGACGGCCCACATCGTGCGGATATTGGGGTCGACCGGCGGATCGTCGGCGGGGTTCGACGGGATGCCCGCGTCGAAGGCGGCAGGCTCGAGCTGGTGCACGCGATGGTGCCGGCGACACAGGCAGCGATCGCCGCGACCGCCAGCCCGGCTCGCACATCGATACCGTCTCGCATGCCCCCTCCGTCCCCCTCCGCCCTTACGGCCATCCAAACGCGCCGGATCGCTGGTCGCGAAAAGCCCCACGAATCGCGGAGGCCGGAGCGCGCCCTGGATCATGCGTGAACCTCCCTGTTCGACGGCGGCGCCGCGGCGTAACCTTGGAGGGCTCCCTTGAAGGTCCGTCACACGTTCCCAACGGGACAGACCAGCGCGTCCAAGATCAAGGCGCTGCTGCTCTGTCTCGAAGCGAAGAAAGGCAAGGCCGCCGTCGACGCGTGGCTCGCTGCGCTGCG
>JAYSXP010000260.1:0-14776 GCA_043717125.1 Polyangiaceae bacterium
CGCGGCGGCGGCTCGTGACCGCTCATGGCCGGACATCGGCCGCCTCGCCCTGGCGGTTGCCTTCAATCGCGCACGCGCACGCGCACGCGCACGACCACGCGCACGCGCACGCGCACGACCACGACCACGACCACGACCACGACCACGACCACGACCACGATCGCGACCGATGGCCGGACTTCAGACCGACGGAACTAGTAGACGAGGCCCTGGTCATCGACGAGGATCGTCCAGCCGCTGCGGCTGGTGAAGTTCTGAACAACCTCGCCGCCCGCGAGCGCGCCGTAGTTCGCGAGGACGCCGACCCGCACCCAGAGCTCGACCGAGTACGGCGCATTGCCCGGGAATCACGTCGTGGCCGCCAGTCTCGTCCTTCGCGGCGATCGACGACTACCCGTGGCGCACCAGGTCGTCGAGAATGGCGTCGGACTGCTTCTTCGCCCACGCGGAGAAGTCCTTCATGTAGTCGGCGACCTGGCGGAAGCGCTTCACGACAGACTCGCGATCGCTCATCGCGACCGCACGCGCGAAGTATGCCGCCTCCTGTTCGAACACGTGGGAGAGCCGCGGGGCATCCGGGTTCACGGTCAGGATGTCGGCGTAGAGCTCGGCGCGCTGCGAGAACATGCGGCCGATCATCGCGAGCTCGGTGCGGTAAATCGGGCTCGCGAACTGCAAGCTACGACCGAGATCGGCCTTCAGGCGCTCGAGCACCGAACCCAGCACCATCGTCTTCTCGTGCACGAGCACCTGGATGAGCGCCATCTGTGCATCGTGCTCCTCCGCGGTCGCCTCGACCGTCTCCGCGCCGAACCCCTCATAGAGCCGTTTCACGCGGCCAAACCCGCGGTCTCCGCGCCCTCGGCACAGCACGACCTTCTGGCGGTCGAAGTCGACGCCGTGCGGACCGAACATCGGGTGGGTTCCGACCACGTCGACGCCCTCGGGCGCGGCCTCGAGCATCGCCTCGAGCGGCGCCCGCTTGATCGACGTGACGTCCATGAGGCACGCGCCCTTGCGGACGTGCGGCGCGATCTCCTTGATCACCTGCACCGTCGTGTCGATCGGCACCGCGACGACGACCAGGTCGTTTCGTCCCGCGACCTCGACGGCCACGTCCCCCTGGCCAATGCCCATCGCGTCGATGGTGAAGCCGGCGTCGGCGAACACGCGGGCGAGGAATGCACCCATGCCCTGCGTGCCGCCGATGATCCCGATCGAGAAGTGCTCGGCTCGCGCCTGGAGAAAGCGCCGCTGCTCGAGCCGCGACGCCGCGAAGAGCCGCGCGTAGACGTCGCGAACGACGTCCTCCGGCACGTTCGCCTCCTTCGCGCGTGCGAGGAGATCATCCATGTGAGCTCCCTCGCGCTCGCGGTCGAAGGACGGCAGGCCGTTGTCGGCCTTCACGCGCGCGACCTCGCGGATAAGGCGCATCCGGTTGGCGAGGAGCCCGACGAGGTCTTGGTCGGTCTTTGCGAGCTCGTCGCGGATGACCGCGAGTTCGGGCGCAGGCTTGGACGACATTCCGCCCTAGTGTACGCGACCTCCCTGGGAATTTCGCCTTGCCGCCTCCTGTGACATCCTTGGAGGATGAGCCAGACGACAGGGCCGTCCGCGAGTTGCTCCTCCTGCGGTGCGCCGGATGACGGCGAGTTCGTCAACTGCAGGTACTGCACGTGCGCGGTTTCCGCGGATGCGCTCGCGAAGGCCATCCCGTGCCCCAACCCGGCTTGCAGGATGGCGTGCCGTTGGGGCAAGCAGAAATGCGCCGCGTGCCAGGCGTGGCTCGTCGTCAGTTGCATCTTCTGCGGCTCGGTCTCCCCGCACAACAGCTCGAACTGCCTCCGCTGCAACGAGGCTTTCGTGGGGGCACCGCAGCGTAAGGCTTCGATGCAACAGCAGCAGTCGCACCAGCAGAACATGCAGGCGGTCGGCACGTGGGGCAACGTCGCTGCGGCGTTCGCAGGCGCCGCCGTCGGTGCCTCGATCGGCGGCTCGCATCACCACCACGCGTACTACTCGTCGAGCGACGACTACTCCCCGCCGTCGTCGAACGACACCTTCGACGTCTCGAACGTCATCGATGACGTCGGCGGTGGCTCGTGGGGCGACGACTAGAACGAGTTGGTCGCCCTCGACGTTCGCGTCTTCCTCTACCTCCACACGACCTTCGGTGAAGGTGGATGGCTCGCGCTGATGACCGTCCTCTCCGTCATCGGTAGCGGGTGGGGCGCGCTGATGGTCCTCCCGCTGTTCGCCGCGCCGCGGACAAGGCGCTTCGCCGCGTCGCTCTCGGCGGTGCTCGGCACCTCCGCGATCGTCGTGTTCGTGCTCAAGGCAATCGTCCAGCGCAAGCGTCCGTACCTCGTCGTGCCCGGCTTGCACCCGCGGGTCTTCGAGGCGCCGACCGACTTCTCGTTCCCGAGCGGCCATGCTGCGGGCAGCTTCGCGTTCGCGACGTTCCTCGCCGTCGTTCTCGTCCGGCATGCGCTCTACGAGTCGACGAAGAGGAAGCGTCGCATTGCGCTCTCGGCGATGGCGCTGCTCGCTGCGTTCGGCATCGCCATGTCTCGCTGCGCGCTCGGAGTTCACTTCCCGATCGACATTCTCGCGGGGGCGCTGCTGGGCTCTGCCTTCGGTGCGCTCGGCGCCCACTGGCACCTCCGCCGGAACGCGGCCCGCGCGGGATGAAAGAATCGTAGCCATAGCCCTTCAGTCGCGCCGCGCATGCCCGTTCTCCACGCATGGCGTTCCCACGCAGCTTCAAGAGTGAGACCTGGTTCGTGCGTCTTTCGAGCGGCGAGATCGAATCCGCCACGGCGAGCGAGCTCGAGCGCTCCTTCGACTGCGGTCTCGTGGATGCGAGGACGCAGGTGCGTGCCGTCGGCACCCATGTGTGGACGACCCTCGGCACCGCAGCAGAGATCAAGGACGGACCGTCGGGCTCGCTCTCGAGCGCCGCCAGCTTGTCTCCTGTCGCGATGGACGAGACGGACGGGGCGCCGCAAACGGACGTCGACATGCCCTGGAACGTCCGCAATTTCGGCGACGCGAAGGCGTTCAAGAGTGGCGTTGGGCGTCCCCTTGCCTCCCTCGTGGCCGTTGCGGCCATCGGCTGCATGCTCGCGTTCGCGATGCGCTTCTCGGACGCGACGGGCATCGACCTCCGCACGCGATCGCGAGCGATGGCGCAGGGCGCGAGCGAGCTGGCCGGCGTGCCCGCGGTCGTCGTCCCGCAGACGTTTCCGCGCGTGCTTCGCGAGACCGAACAAACCTCTCCGCGCGGCGCGGCGCGCTTGGCCAAGCGAGAGATCCGCCATCTGCGCGAGCTCGACCTCGCGCGCCGGTTGCGCGCCGACGACAAGCCTCGTCCGGGTCGCCAGACGTCGCGCACGCCGGTCACGCCGCCGATTCCGGTGCGACCCTCGTTCCTCAAGTCGGAGCCGACCGAGCGTGGCGGCAGCCCGTTCGATCCGCTCAACGGCTTTCTCTGAGCGGCTCGAGCATCGCGCGCAAGGCGACGTCCCTGCGACCGTCGCCTGCGACCGTCGCCGTCGTGACGATGCTCGGCCCTGGTCGCTGGGCATCGGCCCGGCGTGCCTGGCCCATGGTCGTTCGAGGCCGGCCGGCGGCGAGGGGGGTGGCGGCCTCGAGATGCGCGCCGCCTGGTGGTGACGCGGTCAATCCCAGCTGTCGAACGGCCCTTTCTTCGGGGGGCTCGCAGACGAGGAAGGCGCCGCCTTCACGCTCGCGGTCGCCCTCGGCCCTCCCCCGCGCGCGCTCGGCGCGACGGGTCCCACGCTCGCGCTCGCAACCGGACTCGTGTCGCTCGCGCTGCTCGGGCTCGGGCTATTGCTCGGGTTCGGGCTCGCGCTATTGCTCGGGCTCGCGCTCGCGCTCGTCGAGGGGGTCGCGTGCAGGGCTGGGGTAGGGGTCGGGGCCGAGGACGCGCGCAACCCCATCACACCCACGATCCCCACCACCCCGATCGCGACGAACACGAGCGCCCGCCTCCGCGTCGGCGGCGGTATCCTTGCCGCTCGAGGCCTCGCCTCGCCGCCTGGAGGACCCGGTCGCGCCGAGAGCGAGCGCCCCGTGTCGGCCTCTCGCTGTTCGCGGCGGAGATCCGCGGAACGCACGGCTTCGCGCAGCTCCTTAGCGCGCGCCGTTCGCTGCGCGCCGATCCGCTGCGTCACAAATGTCGATACATCGTCGGACCCCTTCTCGACGCCGCCCGCGAACGTCTCGAGCGCCGTCGCGAGGTCGCGCATCGACGCGTAGCGCTTGGTCGGATCTTTCTCGAGCGCTCGCTCCACGATCGCGCGGAGCGCGGCGGGACAAGCCTCGTTGTCGACGAGACGCGGCGCGGGATCCGGCGCTGCGATCGCGAGCAACGTCGCGAGATCCGTCTCCGCGGCGAAGGGATGCTTGCCGCTGACGAGCTCGTACAGCACCACCCCGAGCGCGAAGATGTCGACGCGTACGTCGATGTCGCGTCCCTCGATCTGCTCGGGGGCGAGGTAAGCGACCTTCCCCTTGATGAACCCGGCCTCCGTGGTGGGCTCGCTCCTCCCGGCGGCACGCGCAACGCCGAAGTCGACGATGGTGACGACCCCCGCGCACGTCACGAGGATGTTCTGGGGGGAGACGTCCCGGTGGATGACCGGACAGGGCTCCCCGGTCTCGGTCTGCAAGACGTGCGCGGCGTGAAGCCCGCGCGCCGCCTGGGCAACGATCCGTGCGGCGACGGCCGGCGGGATGGATCGCCCCGCCTCGGTACACGTCGAGAGGAGCCCTGCAAGGGACTCGCCGTCGATCCAGTTCATGACGAGGTAGACGATCCCACGGTCCTCCCCGACGTCGAGGATCTCGCACACGTTGGGATGGTCGATCCGCGCGGCGATCTGGGCCTCGGCGAGGAACATCTTCTCGAAGCGAGGGTCGCTCGAGAGCACCGGCAACATCGTCTTGATGGCGACGACCTTGGAAAAGCCGTGAGAGCCGCGCAAGCGGGCGGCCCAGACGCTGGCCATACCGCCTCGCCCGATGGGTGTGAGGAGCTCGTAACGCCCGAGCGTCTGGTCCTCCATCAGGAGCGGCAGCGCGGAGGAGGACACCGTAAGATGACCAGAGCACAGCGTGTTCACAGCAGCAACTACCGCCTTCACTGGCTCGGATCTCCAACGTGAGCGACAATCGACTCTCCGATGATTCACCGGTTCGGCGATTTTGAGCTCGACGATCAGCTGTTCGAGCTCCGTAAGGGGCCGGAGGTCATCCCGATCCAGCCCAAGGCGTTCGACATCCTGCGCTCCCTCGTGGACAGTCACGACGTGGTGGTCTCGCGCGCCGAGCTCATGGCGAAGGTCTGGCCCGGCGTCGTCGTCACGAACGACTCGCTTGCCCAGGCCATCATGGCGGCCCGAGCGGCGATCGGCGACGACGGTGAGGAACCGACGTTCATCCATACCGTCCGCGGGCGCGGGTACCGCTTCGTTGGCCCTGTCACGACGAACGAGCGCGCCGAGCCGGTTCGCGTCGACGCCGGTGGCGGCGCCGCGCCTGCGACGCCGTCGCTCGTCGGGCGTGCCTCGAGCCTGGCCGCACTGCGTGAAGCGCTCGACGCCGCGCGACTCGGTCGAGGCGGCGTTTGTCTCGTCACGGGCGAGACGGGCATCGGCAAGACGCGCCTCGTCGAGGATTTCTGCGCGGTGACCGAGGGCGTCCAATCCGTCCTCGTCAGCTGCGCCGGCCCCGACGGCGCTCCTGGTCTGTGGCCGTTCATCCAGGCGGTACGGACGCTCCGGAGCTCGGGCGCGGCGCTCGGTCCCGAGCTCGATGCGCTGGCGGAAGGGCGCATTCCGGCGAGCACGCTCGCCGATCCGCAGGCACGGTTCACTCTCTTCGACGCGACCGCGAGCGCGCTCACGGCCGCCGCGAAGGTGCGGCCGCTGCTCCTCGTCATCGACGATCTCCATCGCGCCGACCTCGACACGCTGCGACTCCTCGCGCTCCTTTCTCCGCAGCTCAAGTCGGCGCAGCTGCTCCTGGTCGCGGCCTACAGCTCCACGACGCCGCGTCTGCCGAGCTTTCGCGCCGCCATGAGCGCGCTCGCTCAGGAGCCGTCGACGTCGGTGCTCCGGCTCGAGGCGCTCACGCGTGACGAGGTGGCCGCGCTCGTCGTGCAGGCGAACGGGCGCGCGCTCAGCGACGCGCTCGTCGACAAGGTCTTCGAGAAAACCCAGGGCAACCCGCTGCTCGTCACCCAGCTCGTGCACGTCCTCAAGGCCGAGGAGCGCGTCGGCTCCGGCGGAATGGCGACGAGCGTGCTCGTCGGCGGTGACGGCATCCGTGACACGATCACCGGGATGCTCGCGGCGCTGCCCGAGTCCGCCAACCGCGTCCTCGACGTCGCAGCCGTGTTCGGCACCACGTTCCCGCTCGCGCCGCTCGCGGCCGCTCTTGATCGGACGAACGACTCGGTCCTCGGCGAGCTCGACGCCGCCGACGTCGCTCGCATCGTCACGCGCGCCGGGCCGGCGAGCTATCGCTTCACGTACCCGCTCGTCCGCGACGTCATCTACAAGCGCCTGCTCTCGTCCGAGCGCGCTCGCCTCCACGGTCGTGCCGCGAGCGCGCTCGAGAACCACCTCGGTGACTCGCCGGACCACAAGAGCGTCGCGGAGATCGCCGATCATCTCGTCGAGGCCGCGGTTGTCGGCGACGTCAATGCCGCCGTCGACTGCTCGATTCGCGCCGCGGAGCTCGCCCACGCGGCCGGGGACCACGAGGCGGCAAGCCGCTATGCGCGTCGTGGTCTCGAGGCCTTCCGCTTCGCACAAACGCCGGATAACGCTCGCCGCGCACGGCTCTGTACCTTACGCGAACTCGCGCCGTCTCGACCCTGAGCGTTACCTGAGCGCTTCATGATCCGAGGCTCATCGAACGCTCAATGAGCGCTCATGAAGCATTGTGCTCCAGCTGCGTCAGAACCTGTACACGGAATTCGCAGCTACGGACCCCCACCCGGGGCCCAGGAGAACATGGTCATGAAGAACGTTTCGTCGGCTCTCGCAATCGCCCTTCTCGCAGGTGCAGGCTTCCTCGTCCCCGGCGCGGCTTCCGCCGACAACACGCCGATCCTGTCGCCCACGCCGACCCCGACTGCGCAGTCCCAGGTCCGCGTCGCGCTCTTCACCGTTCCGCTCGCGTGCTCGGGCAGCGGCGCGTCGGACGTCGCGTCGCGCAAGCACTCGATCACGAACAACACCGGCCATACGCTACCGAAGGGCGTCGTTGCTCACTGGACCGCCAGCAACACCGGCTCCGGCAACGTCACGCTGACGAGCGACCTCGCGCCGAACGCCTCCGTCGACGTCTACGAGTCAGGTCAGACCAACGGCTACACCTGTACGGCGAGCTTCGTTCCTCCGTCGGCCGACCTCGTCCTCAAGAGCGTCGCGTGGTCGAACGACACGACGGCCACCGTCGTCGTCCAGAACACGAGCCCGTGGCGCGACGTCGGCGCGACGACGCTCCGCCTTCAGCGGATGAAGTGCTTCTCCACGCAGGTCGGCACGCAGGATGCGCCGACCGCCGCCATCGCGAAGGGGCAGTCGATCACGCTGACCATTGCCGCCGCGCGCGCCGGCGCCGACTACCTCCAGGCAACTGCCAACGCGACGAACTCGCCCTCGGAGCCGAACACGGCGAACAACGTGAACAAGTCGGTCGACTTCGTTCAGAACAAGAGCTGTACGCCGCAGTGATGCGGAGGGCTCCGCGCGGGTCGCGGAGCCTCAAAAAGAGAAATGGGGGTCGCGCGCTCGCCGCGGCCTCCGTTTCGCATTTTGTCGCTATGTGGAGTTCCGCGCAGTTAGCTCGAGCATCGCCATGGCTCTGCTTGCCTTTTATGGTCGAAGGGATCCAAACTACGCGGCCCGATGCGGTCTCGCTCGTCGTTCCCCCTGCTCGCTCTCACGACGCTCGTCGTGATGGCGCTCGTGTGGTGGGCGCCGACGACCGCGCTCGCAGGCGACGCGACGCTCAGCGCGTCCTTCGCGGCGTCGTTCGCGCCAGCCCCGCCTGCCGCGCCGTCGGTCACCGAGCGCCTCGCACGGATCGCTCCGACCGATCGCGCTCCGCTGTGTGACCCGCGCGGCGCGACGACCTTCGCGCCCCCGCCGCAGATGCAGGACGTCGAGGTCTCGCTCGACTCCGGGCTCACGCTCGAAGAATGTCTCGCGAGCTTGCGCGACGACGACGTGAAACGCGCCGCTCCGGGCCGCGCACCTCTCCCCCTCGACGCGTCCAGCGCGTCCTCCGACGCCGCGGTCATCGCCACCGCCGTCATGCTCGCCGCCTGCGCGCGCGAGATCCTGCCCGCTCCGGCCGCGAGCACCTCGTGCTCACGTCCCGGTATTCGCAGCACAGTCGACCGACCGCCGCGCGCCTGAAGAAGCTCGCAAGAGCTTCCATCCCCTCGGATCAGGCAAATCGCGCGCGCGCACTGCTCTCACGAGCCGTGCGCAAAGCGGCATCGTCGTCGTCTCGAACTACGTAAAGAAGGAGCCATCATGGCTAAGGACAAGGACCACAAGAGCCACTCGGCTGACATGCGCACGCCGGCGATCAGTGATCGCGACGGCGGAGGCATGAGCACCGGAGTCGCCATCATCGGATTCATTCTCTGCTTCCTGGCCGGAGGAGCCGTCATGTGGGGCTACGACAGCCACCGCTTGAAGACGGCGGGCGGCATCACTGCCGACTCGAGCAGCGGCAGCAGCGGCGCGAAGTGGGCGGACTCGGACTCTCCGATTCCGGTCACCAGCGAGGACCCCGTCTGGGGCAATCGCAACGCGCCCGTCACCATCGTCACGTTCTCGGACTTCCAGTGCCCGTTCTGCTCTCGCGTCGAGCCGACGCTCGACCAGGTCAAGACGACCTATGGCAAGGACAAGGTCCGCATCGTCTGGAAGAACCAGCCGCTGCCGTTCCACGATAAGGCGAAGCCGGCCGCGGAGGCCGCCCAGACCGTGTTCGCGCTCAAGGGCTCGGACGCGTTCTGGACGTTCCACGACACCGCGTTCAAGAACCAGGCGTCGCTCTCGCCCGAGAGCTACGAGAAGTGGGCCGTTGCGTCGGGCGTCGACCTCGCTGCGTTCAAGGCCGCCTACGCCACGCACAAGGCCGCCAAGAAGGTCGAAGAGGACTCGCAGATCGGTAACAAGGTCGGCGCCAACGGCACCCCCGCGTTCCGCATCAACGGCATCGAGCTCTCGGGCGCGCAGCCCTTCGACAAGTTCAAGGAGACGATCGACAAGGAGCTCGGCAAGGCCGAGGCGAAGATCAAGGCGGGAACGCCCAAGGACAAGATCTACGTCGCGATGTCCTCCGAGAACTTCAAGGCCGCCCCCGCGAAGAAGGGCGAAGAAGAGGAAGAGGAGAAGGAAGACACGAAGACCGTTTGGCGCGTGCCGGTCAACGGCTCGCCGATCTACGGCAAGACGGACGCCCCCGTCACCATCATCGAGTTCTCCGACTTCCAGTGCCCGTACTGCAAGCGCGTCGGGCCGCAGATGCAGAAGATCAAGGAGACCTACGCGGACAAGGTTCGCATCGTCTGGAAGCACGAGCCGCTTCCGTTCCACCCGCGCGCCGAGCCGGCCGCGGAGCTCGCCATCGAGGCTCGCTCGCAGAAGGGCGACAAGGGCTTCTGGGACGCACACGACAAGCTGTTCGAGTCGCAGCCCAAGCTCGACGACGCTGACCTCGAGAAGGTCGCTTCGGACATGGGCCTCGACATGGCCAAGGTGAAGGCGGCCATCAAGGACAAGAAGCACAAGAAGGACATCGACGCTGACATGGAGATGGGCGAGGACGTCGCCGCCAGCGGCACGCCCCACTTCTTCGTCAACGGTCGTCGTCTCGTGGGCGCGCAGCCCTTCGAGAAGTTCCAGAAGATCATCGACGAGGAAGTCGCGAAGTTCGAGGCCCAGAAGGGCAAGATCGCCGCGAAGGACTACTACGCGTCGATCATGAAGGACGCGAAGGGCGCTCCCGAGCCGGAGAAGAAGGTCGCGCCGCCGGTTCCGCCGGGCGACGCCTACAAGGGCGGCAAGGACGCGAAGGTCGTCATCCAGCAGTGGAGCGATTTCCAGTGCCCGTTCTGCTCGCGCGTCGAGCCGACGGTCAACGAGATCGAGAAGGCGTACGGCGACAAGGTCAAGATCGTGTGGCGCGACAAGCCCCTCCCGATGCACCCGAACGCGCCGGGCGCCGCCGAGGCGGGTCGCGAGGCCCTCAAGCAGAAGGGCCCTGGAGGCTTCTGGAAGATGCACAAGAAGATGTTCGAGAACCAGCAGAAGCTGGCTCGCGAGGATCTCGACGGCTACGCCAAGGAGATCGGCCTCGACATGGACAAGTTCAAGGCCGCCATGGACAGCCACGTGCACAAGGCCGCGGTCGATGCGGATGACAAGGCCGGCACCGAGATCGGGATCAGCGGCACCCCCGCGTTCCTGGTCAACGGCTACTACCTGAGCGGCGCGCAGCCGTTCCCGAAGTTCAAGAAGCTGATCGACAAGGCGATGAACGAGGCGAAGTAACTCTTCGCGGTGTCACGATGACGAGGCCCTCGCAGCAACGCGCTGCGGGGGCCTTCGTCTTTTCCGTGTACAAGGGATGCATCGCAGAGAGCCCGCGGGGGAACATCGCTCTTCGATACGACGCCGAGGCCGACGTCCGTGTCCGGCGTGTCGCCGGGCCGGCCGCTGCGGACGGAGCCCGCGCTCGTGCGTGCATCGACGTAGACCGAGGAGCCGTTCCCGTGGCCTCCACGGCAGTTGTCGCTGGATTGTCACACGGCAAGATCCGAATCGGCGCACGTCCAAGGGACGATAACCGCGTGGCCCCCAGACACCTGGCAGCGATCGACGTCGGGTCCAACGCGATGCGCCTGCGGATCGTGCGGTCAGCCTACGGCGGAGCAAGGCACGTCGAGGTGGCCTCGCTTCGCGCGCCGGTGCGCCTCGGCGCCGAGGTCTTCTCGAGCGGCGCGATCTCCGCGAGCACCCTCGCGCTGGCGGGCGACGCTTTCGCCCACTTTCGCGACGTGATGGACGAACACGGCGTCGACACGTACCGCGCCGTCGCGACGAGCGCCACGCGAGACGCCCGGAACGGGCGAGCGGTCGTCCGCGCCGCCCGGGCATCGGGCATCGACCTCGACGTGATTGACGGCGACGAGGAGGCGCGCCTGGTTCGTTCGTCGCTGCACCGCGTCCTGCTGCTCGAGGGCCGTACCGTCAGCGCGGACATCGGTGGCGGCTCGACCGAGGTCACGGTGTTCGACGGCGAGACCGTGGTGCGTTCGACGTCCCTGCCTCTCGGCACCCTCCGGCTCACGCAACAGACGCTCGCGGCTCGGTCTGGCACGCGTGGTGCGATCGGGGCGCGCCATCTCCGGGCGCTCGGCGACCACGTGGAGCGCTCGCTCGCGCAAATCGCGCCCCACATTCGCAGGGCGGATCGCTTCGTCGCGACGGGCGGGACCGCGCGCGCGCTCGCGAAGATCTGTGGCGGCGTGGCCGACGAAATCCTGCTCTCCGACGTGAACCGTACGACCAAGCGACTCCGCAGCATGACGGAAGCGGAGCGGATTCGCGCCTTCGACCTCCGCTCCGACCGCGCCGACACCATCGTGCCAGGTGCGCTCGTGCTTGCGCGCGTCGCGGCGGCGGCCGGCGCACGCTCGATCCTCGTCCCTGCAGCCGGCGTGCGGGACGGGATCCTCGCCGAGCTCGAGGTCGGCCGCCGCGCGCACGCTGGCAAAGCGGCCTGACAAACGAGCTCTCGCGCTGCCTCGAAAGGCGCGGTAGGAATCGGGGGCCCTCGTCCCCTGTTTCCCGGAGAGTTCATGCCGCTCGTCTTGCTCCGTCGTCTCGGCCTGGCGGCGCTCGTGCTGTTCACGGCATGGCTCACCGCTTGCGGAGGCGCGTCCACGCCGACGAAGGCTCCCGATCTGGTCGTAGGCGGCGACGGCGAAGCGAGCTCTCAGGCCGTCGCGACGAGCCCCTCGAGCGATGCCGTCGGCGAGGACGATGCCGCGGTGCCCGTCAGCGCCGACGATCCGATCCGCGGTAGCCGCAACGCACTCGTCACGGTCGTGATCTTCTCCGATTTCCAGTGTCCCTATTGCAGCAAGCTCGCGGCGACGCTCGAGCGCGTCGCCGAGTCGTACGGCGACGACCTTCGCTTCGTCTTCAAGCACGATCCGCTCTCTTTCCATCCGCACGCGCGTCTCGCGGCAGAGGTCGGACAGGCCGTCATGACGCTGAAGGGCAGCGAGGCGTTCTGGCGCTATCACGACATGGCGTTTCGTCGTCAGCAGCTCATGAGCCCGGACGCGATCCGCGCCTGGGCGATCGCCGCCGGCGCCGACGGTCGCGACATCGAGGACGGCCTCACGAACGAGAAGTGGTCGCCCAAGGTCGAGCGCGACGAGGCCCTCGCCAAGCGCCTCGGCGCCAGCGGCACGCCCGCCTCGTTCGTCAACGGCGTCTCGGTCTCCGGCGCGCAGCCCTACGAGAAGTGGAAGGACGTCATCGACTCCGAGCTCGCGAAGGCGAAGGAGCTCGTCCAGCGCGGCGTCTCGCGCGATCGCGTGTACGGCCGAATGGCCGCGGCGAACTTCAAGGAGCCGTCCGTCGCCAAGCACGACGATGACGATGACGACGACAAGCCCGACACCCAGGTGTGGAAGGTCCCTGTCGCCACGTCGCCGACGCGCGGCTCCGCGTCGGCGCTCGTCACGGTCGTCGAGTTCGGCGATTTTCAGTGTCCGTACTGCAAGCGCGTCCAGCCGACGCTCGAGCGCCTGCGCACCGAGTACGGGGACCGCGTTCGCTGGGTCTGGAAGGACGAACCGCTCCCGTTCCATCCGCGCGCCATGCCGGCGGCCGAGCTCGCGCGCTTCGCGCGAACGCAGAAGGGTGAAGCCGCGTTCTGGATCGCTCACGACAAGCTCTTCGACGCGCAGCCGAAGCTCGACGACGCGGACCTCGAGGCTGTCGCGCGCACGATGGGCCTCGACGTCGCGAAGGCCACCGCGGCGATCAAGAACAAGGCCTTCCAGAAGGGCATCGACGAGGACGTCTCCCTCGGCGAGGACGTCCAGGCCAGCGGGACGCCGCATTTCTTCGTCAACGGTCATCGCATCGTCGGCGCGCAGCGGTACGAGAACTTCAAGGCGCTCATCGACGCCGAGATCGCGAAGGCCGAGGGCCTCGTCCGCAGCGGCGTCGCGAAGACGGCCCTCTACCAGACGATCCTCAAGGACGGCAGGTCCGCGCCCGATCCCGAGCGCAAGTCCGTCGCGCCGGGCCTCGGCTCGTCGCCGTTCCGCGGCTTGGCGAGCGCGAAGGTCGTCATCCAGGAGTTCTCGGACTTCCAGTGTCCGTTCTGCAGCCGCGTCGAGCCAACCGTCGACGAGCTGCTGAAGGCCTACCCCGGCAAGGTGAAGGTCGTGTGGCGCAACCTTCCGCTCCCGATGCACCCGGACGCACCGCTCGCCGCCGAGGCTGCGCGCGAGGCGTTCGTCCAGAAGGGCAACGACGGCTTCTCCAAGATGCGCGAGCTGCTCTTCAAAGGGCAGAAGGATCGCGACGGCCTCAAGCGCAACGCGCTCGAGGGCTACGCGGCGATCGTCGGGCTCGACCTCACGAAGTTCAACAAGGCGCTCACCGACGGCACGCACAAGGCGTCGATCGAGGCCGACACCAAGGCGGCGAACGACGCGGGCATCAGCGGCACGCCGTCGTTCACGATCGGTCCGTACTACCTCAGCGGCGCGCAGCCGCTCTCCATGTTCAAGAAGCTCGTCGACCGCGTCCTCGTCGAGCCGGTCGGTGCAGCTCCAGTCGCGCCTGTCGCAGTCGCGCCTGTCATTCAGCCCGGCGGCCTCGTCATGACGGACACCAAGATCGGCACCGGCCCCGCCGTGAAGAAGGGCGACACGGTCACCGTCCACTACGTCGGAACGCTGAACGACGGCAGCGAGTTCGACAGCTCGCGCAAGCACGGTCAGCCCTTCACGGTCGAGATCGGCGCGGGCCGCGTCATCAAGGGCTGGGATCAGGGCATCCTCGGCATGAAGGTCGGCGGCAAGCGCAAGCTCACCATCCCCTCCGATCTCGCCTACGGTGATCACGGCATGGGCAGCGTCATCCCCCCGAAGGCGACCCTCAACTTCGAGATCGAGCTCCTGTCGATCAAGTAGATGCGCCTCGCTCCCGCCCTCTTCCTGGCCTCGTTCGCCCTCGTGGCGGCGCTTTGCGCGTCGCCTCGAGAGGCGCAGGCCATCGAGCGACAGCACCACTTCGGTCTCGATCCGACGCTTGCGCTCCTCAAGGTCGACGACAAGTCGTCCATGAGCACGGCCCTCGGCTTAGGTGCACACTACACGTATGGCATGAACGACCAGTTCAATTTCATGGCGGAGCTGAACGCCTCCTTCATGCTGCAAGGGGAGAAGCTCGAGGCCGCGACCACGCCTCACACGCGCCCCACCCAGATCGGCCATGCGCTCGTGGGCGTGGGCTACGTGATCGACATCCTCCGCTGGGTCCCGTACTTCGGCGTCCTCGTGGGGGGCTATCGCCTCGCGGGCGGCACGCTCGACAACCAGCTCGTGGTCATCGGCGGCGCGGCGCAGGTCGGCCTCGACTACCAGCTCTCCCGCCAGTGGGCGGTCGGCGGCGCGCTCCAGCAACACTTC
>JAYSXP010000027.1:0-7323 GCA_043717125.1 Polyangiaceae bacterium
CCCACCTACGACGACGCCGCCTGAACCCGAGGCATCACGGAGCGCCAGCGCGACCCCGGGGCCCACCTGCGCCCCGGACCCCCAAATTGCCGTCCCCCAGCCCACTCATCAGGCCCGACACCTCCACCGACCCCGCCGAACCGGACGAACCGGGCCCCCTTCAGGCGAAAAGTGCTTTGCTTGGACTTTCCCATCCGGCGCCTTCGCGCGTGAGCATCCTGAAGCCGCTCGCCGGTCACGACGACGACCTCGCCGCGAACCTGGCCTCGTTCGCGCAGCTCGGAGGAGTGCCCTACGAGGTCCTTTGCGCGCAGCTTCGAGCGGCATGTCCGCTGGGCGAAGATGCGGCGATCGATCCAGCCCTGGTTCTTCGCCGTCGAGCCGTTCCTCTGCCCCCTGGTGGTGACCTCGCTCGGGCTGCTGGCCCTCCCCCCCCCTACACACGGCCTGCCTTCTGTCGGCGGCGGTGCGGGTCCAGACCGGCACGGCGTTCCGCACCATCGTCTGGCGCGGCCACCCTTTCGAGTTGAGCGGCGGCTCGGTCATCAGCCCGCTCCGCCGCCGCCGCGCGGTGGACGGCACCAGCGTGGCCTGATCGCTCTCGCTCACGATTGCGGCGCGTGGAGGCCTCGATCGGGAGGCTGGAGAGAGGCGCAGAGCCGCGAAGACTTCGGGTACGCGCTACGCGCGGGAGACGAGAGCGCTCTCGCTTCCTCGCGCAGGCGTTGCGCGGTTCACGGCCGGCGATGCGCGGTTCACCGCCGGCGATGACCGGGCCCATCGCATTTCTCTGGCAACTCTTGCGAGCGGCGGCCGAAACAGGTTTACGACCGTGTGCGTGCGCTTGCTCGCAACTATCGCGCGCGCGGGTCGAAGCATACCCTCTACCCTCGGAGCCGCATGATGGCGATTCCCTCGAAGGCGTTCGGCGCCCTCGCCATTCTCCTCGCGCTGCTCGCGATCATCCCGGGCTGCGGCTGCGGCAACGATGGGCGGCCGGAGTCGCTGTTCGACGACACCGTCGATCCCTGCGCCGCCCCGCGCGTCGACGGCACCGCGGCGGTCTCGTTCGCCGACGCGGTGCGCTTCCTCTATGCCGGCGCCTGCCCGCGCCAGACCGGGGTGGACGCCTCGGTCTTCGATCCGCTCCGCGTCTCGGTGGTGCGCGGCCACGTGGTGAGGGAGGACGGCGCGCCCCTGGCGGGCGTCCGCATCACGGTCCCCCGCGAGCGCAGGTACGGCGAGACCCGCACCGGCGCGGACGGCGCCTTCGACTTCGTCCTGAACGGCGGCGCGCGCGCCCGCCTGCGCTTCGAGGCCGATGGGCGCCTCGTGGCCCAGCGCAGCGCCGACGCGAGGACGAACCGCTTCCTTGTGCTCGACGAGATCGCGCTCGTTCCGCGAAGCGGCACGGCGAGCTCCCTCTCGTTCGGCGGCGGCGCCTGGCAGGTCGCGACCGGCGATGTCGGCAAGGACGAGAGCAAGGAGCGCAAGGTTCGCCTGCTCGTTCCTCCCGGCACGAAAGCCACGGCGGTGAAGGCCGACGGCACGCGGCAGCCCATCGACAGCGGCACGCTCCGGATCACCGAGTACACGCGGGGAGCGCGCGGCCCGGCGGCGATGCCCTCCGAGCTCCCGCCGGCGAGCGGCTACACGTACGCGTCGAGCTTCCTTATCGACGAGGCGGGGCCCGATGCGCGCATCGAGTTCGCCACGCCGGTCATTGCCTATCTCGACAACTTCCTCGCGATGAAGGGCGGCGCGGCGGTCCCCTCGGGCGCTCTCGAGGAGGGAGACGACGGGTGGAAGGCGCAGCCCTCGGGCCGCGTCGTCGCGCTGGTGGGCGGCGCCGCACCTTCCCTCGACACGAACGGCGACGGTGTCGCCGATTCGCCTGCCGAGCTCGCGGCGCTCGGCATCACGCCCGAGGAGATCGCGACGCTCGCGCGCGAGGCCCCTTCGGGCAGCTACTTACGCGTGGCGATGACGCACTTCTCGTCGTGGGATTTCAACTGGGGATTCGGCCCTCCCTCCGATTCGGTATTCCCGCCAGCTGGCGACGGCGGCGGCGATCCCGATATCCCGTGTATCAAGGAGGGTGGATCGTACTTCGAATGCGAGCGCCGCACGCTCGGCGAGGACATCCCGCTCGTCGGAACGGGGGTCGGTCTTCACTACAAGTCCGATCGCATGCCCGGGTACCGCGGCGCGTCGATGTTCACGGTGCCGGTGACCGACGCCGTCGTTCCGCCCTCGCTCAAGCGCGCCGAGGTCGAGATCACGGTGCTCGGCGTCAGCGAGACGAAGACCTACGACGCTGCGCCCGGCCGCTCCCACACGTTCACCTGGAGCGGTCGCGACGCCTACGGCCGCGCGTGGCCGGGTGAGACGGTGGCGGAGGTGCGGGTGGGGCTCGTCTACGACGGCGTCTACGTCGACACGCGCAGCTTCGGCGCATTCGGCAACGGAGAGGCCATCACAGGCGACCGGACGCGCAAGGAGGTCGTCCTCAACCGCCGCTACGAGTACCGGCTGGGCGCGTTCTCCCAGGCGGGAGCGGGGCTCGGCGGCTGGTCGCTGTCGAGCCATCACGTCTACGATCCCGCGAGCCGCACGCTGTACCGCGGCGACGGCGGGCGTCGCAACGCCGACGGCATCGGCGCGAACGTCCGCGCGTTCGCGGGCCTTCCGCATCCCGCTTCGGGCGGGATCGATCCCGCGGAGATCGCGGCGAGCGCGGCGCAGTTCGGGCAGCTCAACGCGATCGCGATCGATGACGGCGGCGCCCTCTACGTCGCAGAGACGACCGGCGCCGAGCTCGTTCGCAAGATCGACAAGGGTCGGATCACGCGCTTCGCGGGCTCCGGAGCCGCCGGTCACGACGGCGACGGCGGCCCGGCGACGAACGCGAAGATCAACGGGCCGACAGGCCTCGTGGTCCTGCGCGACGGACGCGTGTGCTTCAGCGAATTCTACGAGGACAGCATCCGCTGCGTGGGGACGGACGGTGTGCTGCGGGTGCTGGCCGGCGGCGGGACCAAGGAGCTCGGCCCTCTGCCGGTCCCGGCGCTCGAGGCGAAGCTCACGAGGCCCGGCGAGCTCGCCGAGGGCCCGGACGGCAGCGTGTTCGTGACGCTCGGCGCGGTGAACCTCGTGGCGCGGATCGATCGCGCGGGGACCATCGAGATCGCGGTGGGCGGCGGCACCGATGCCGGTGAGAGCGTCCCGGCGCTGAAGACCGAGCTCGCGCGACCACGCGGCCTGGCGATCGCCGCCGACGGCGCGATCTTCCTCGCCGAGGCCGGACGCCATCGCGTTCGTCGGGTCGATCCGTCGGGGCGCGTGACGACGTTCGCGGGCTCGGGCGAGGCCGGCAACACCGGCGACGGCGGCGCGGCCACGAGCGCCACGTTTCGCGGTCCCACCGCGCTGGCGCTCGACGCCGAGGGCGCGCTCTACGTCGCCGATCAGGGAAACGCGCGCATCCGGCGCGTGGTCTCCGGCAAGGTCCAGCCGTTCGCGGGCGGCGGGGATCGGCGCGGCGGCCCCGGCGCGGCGGCGCGGCTCGCGTCGGTCGCGGCGACGGGCATGGTGGTGGCGCGCGACGGCACGCTGTACGCGATCAACGACGACGACCACACGGTGCTCGCGTTCTCCGGAGCGTTCCCGGGCGCAGCGACCGGGGACCTCGTGCTGCCGAACGAGGACGGCTCGCGGCTCTTCGTCTTCGACGGCCGCGGGCGGCACCAGCGCACGCTCGACGGGCTGACCTCGGACGTCCTGACCACGTTCTCGTACGACGCGGCGGGCCGGCTGTCACGGATCGAGGATCGCCACGGCAACGCGCTCGTCATGACGCGCGACGCGAGCGGGAACGCGACGCAGATCACGTCTCCCTTCGGGCAGATCACGAGCCTCGCGTACTCCCGGGAAGGGTGGCTCACCGAGATCACCGATCCGATCGGCCGGAAGGAGGGCTTCACTTACGACGCCGGTGGGCTCCTGGTCGAGCGGGTGGACGCCGGCGGCGGCGTTCACGCCATGGCGTACGACGAGCTCGGTCGGCTCACCCGCGACGCGACCGCGGAGAACGCGACGTTCGCGCTGACCTCGGACGGCCCGACCAGCACCACGGTCACCACCGCTCTCGGCCGCCGCGAGGTGCACACCTTCAAGGCGGGGATCGATCGCGACGAGGTGCGGACCTACCAGGCGCCGGACGGAACGATCCTCCCGTGGACGTTGCGCCGTGACGGCACCGCGACCGTCACCTACCCGAACGGCACCGTCATCGACGTGACGCGCGAGGCCGACCCGCGCCTCAGCATGCTCGTCCCGTACGCGGCGAAGCACACGGTGCGTCTTCCGAGCGGCCTCGTGCGGAGCGACGCGCAGATCTGGAATGCGAAGGTCGACGCCGCGGGCGCGCTCGCCGAGCTCCGGGGCGAGAGCAGCACGCCCGACGGCCGCAGCAGCACCATCTACGACGCCGCCGCGCGCGTGCTCACCACGACGAGCCCCGAGGGCCGCGTGACGAAGACGACGCTCGACGGCGAGGGCCGCGTGGTGCGCTCCGAGGCGCCGGGGCGCATGCCGGTCGTCCTCTCCTACGACGATCGCGGCCGCGTGGCGTCGGTCGACGAGGGCGGACGCGTGACACGAACGGCGTACGATCCGCAGTCCGGCGCGCTGCTGCGCGTGGAGAATCCGCTCGGCCAGGCGGTGACCGTCACGCGTGACGGAGCGCTCCGTACCACCGGCTTCACGCACGCCGACGGCGCGAAGAGCCTCCTCGCGTGGAGCGCGATGGACGACCTCGTGGGCCTGACGCCGCCCGGCAAGCCGCAGCACGTGATGCAGTTCGGCAAGGACGGGAACGAGCAGAGCTACACCGCACCGGGCAGCCCTCCCGTCGCGTTCGGCTACGACCTCGACCGCGCGCTCGCCTCGGTCACGCGCGAAGACGGCGCGGGCACGTCGCTCACCTACGACACCGCCGGCCGTCCCAGCGCGGTCGCGTACCCGGGTGGCGCGCTCGCGCTCGCTTACGACGGCAAGACGGGGCAGCTTCGCACGCTCAGCGCGCCAGGTTCGGCGCTGGCGTTCGAGCACGACGGTGCGCTCTTGCGCGCGGTGACCGCGACGGGGCCGGCGCCGGGCGTCGTGACCTTCACGTACGACGCGATGCTGCGGGGCGCGGGCGAGCAGATCGGCGCGAGCACGGCGGCGTACGCGTTCGATCACGACGGCCTGGTGACCAAGGCGGGCGTGGTGCTGCTCGGTCGAGAATCGGCGACGGGCCACCTGTCTGGCATCGACGTGCTCGACACCGCGCAGCGCTTCACGCACACGCCGTTCGGCGAGCTCGCCGGCTATCGCTCGCAAGGCGCGGGCGGCAACCTGCTCGAGGTGACGCTCACCTACGACGCTCTCGCGCGCATCGTCGACACGGTGGAAAACGGCGTCACCTGGCACCACGACTACGACGCGCGCGGGCGCCTCGTGCGGGTGCGCAAGGACGGCGCCGAGGTCGCGGCCTACAGCTACGACGCGAACGGCAACCGCACCGACGGCGGTGCGTTGATCGACGGGCAGGACCGGGTCCAGTCGATGAACGGTGCAACCTACACGTATTCTGCGGCCGGCGAGCGCGCGACGAAGACGAGCGGCGCCGGCCAGACACGCTACGGGTACGACGGCCGCGGGCACCTGACCTCGGTCGAGCTACCGGGAGGCCTCCGGGCCGACTACGATCTCGACGCCTACGGCCGGCGCATCACGAAGCGCCGCAACGGCACGGTGCAGAACCGCTTCCTCTACCGCAACGCGCTCCAGCCGGGGGCCGAGGTGGACGACCAAGGCAACGTGCTCTCGCGCTACCTGTACGGCCGCGGCGAGCTCGGCCCCGACGCGCTCGAGCGCGCGGGCGCGACGTACATGCTGGTGAAGGACGAGCGGGGCAGCGTCCGCTTCGTCGTCGACGCGAGCAGCGGGGTGGTGGCCCAGGCGCTCGTCTACGACGCCTTCGGGCGCGTGCTCTCGGACAGCAGCCCGGGCTTTCAGCCGTTCGGCTTCGCTGGTGGTCTCTACGACGCCGACACCGGGCTCGTGCGTTTCGGCGCGCGCGACTACGACCCGGAGACCGGGAGCTTCACGCGCAAGGATCCGAGCCGCTTCGGCGGCGGCGAGAACCTCTACGCCTACGCGGCGGGCGACCCGATCAACTTCGTGGATCCCGAGGGCGAGGGGATCGTCGGCGCGCTGGTGGGCGGCGTCGAGGGCGGCGTGGTCGGGGGCGCCGAGGAGGCCGCGGTCCAGGCGCTCGACAAGGACTTCACGGGCTACGACTGCGACAAGATCAAGTCGGCTGCGGGCTGGGGCGCAGCGTTCGGCGCCGTCTCCGGCGCGATGAAGTCGAAGGGCCGCCAGTGCTTCGCCGCGGGCACGCCGATCGCGACGGAGGCGGGGCCCAAGCCGATCGAGCAGATCACCGCGGGCGACCGCGTGCTGTCACGCAGCGAGGCGGGAGAGACGAGCTTCGCGACGGTGACGCAGGTCTTCGAGCGCCACGACGCGGAGGAAGTCGCGCTGACCTTCACCGGCCCGGGCGGCGAAAGCGCGCCTCTGGTGACGACGCCCGAGCACCCGTTCCGCGTGGCGAGCGGCGCGTGGGTGGCGGCGGGCCGCCTCGAGCTCGGCGACAACGTGGTCACCGCGGAAGGCGACCTCGCGACCCTGAGCGCGGCGCTCTCGCTCCAGAAACGCGGCACCGTCTACAACTTCGAGGTCGAAGGCACCCACACCTACTTCGCCGGCGAAGCAAAGCTCTGGGTCCACAACGCGTGCGTTCCTGAGAAGGCGAAGAGCGTTCGCGACCACGCCCAACGGAACGGAGGTAAGGCGCCAGACGGACACAAGGGAGGCGGCACCTTCAGCAACGACGGCAGAGGGGGCGGCGAGGTTCTTCCCGCGAAGAGCGGCTCAGGGCAGGCTATTTCGTACAAGGAGTACGACGTCAATCCATTCAAGCAAGGAACGAATCGCGGACCTGAACGGGTCGTTTTTGGTAGCGACGGAACTGCGTACTATACGGACGATCATTATCGAACGTTCAGGGTCATACCATGATGAGTGAGTTTAAAATATTCGCTCCCGACGCGCCATCGGTTACCACGATTGCCGCCTCGTGGGAGACGGTATCAGCAACGCTCTGGCGCTTCCGCGGCACGGAGGCCGCGCGAGGAATGTTCGTAGCGTCGCTTCGGGGAAGCAGAATGCGCAAGCGCGAAGGGGTCTTCCAGCAGTTCAGCACGCTCCTACAGT
>JAYSXP010000261.1:0-14774 GCA_043717125.1 Polyangiaceae bacterium
GCTTCCGCGTCGCTGGCAAGACGGCGACCGCGCAGAAGGTCGACCCCGCGACCGGCAAGTACTCCGAGGACAAGTACACGGCATCGTTCGTCGGATTCGTGCCGGCCGACAAGCCGCGCCTCGTCATCGCGGTCGTGCTCGACGAACCGATGATCGGGCGCTACGGCGGAGACCTCGCAGGTCCCGTGTTCCGGCGCGTCGCCGAGGCGAGCCTGAGGTACCTGGGCGTCCCGCCCTCCCACTCCACACCGAAAATCAAGGCCGTGACGCGCAATGGAGATGTCGCCGACGCGACGCTCGCCGCGATGAAGGCGGACGGCGCGAATCCCGCGAACGCCAAGGCCGAGGGCAACAGCGTGCCGGCGAACGTCGTGGGTACGACGCCCGTCGGACCCCCCGCGCCCAGCGACGTGCGCGTTCCGGACGCGATGGGCATGGGCGCGCGCGACGCCGTTCGCACGGTCGGCAACGCGGGCCTCGTGCCGCTCGTCGAAGGAACCGGACGTCTGGTGAAGCAGGTGCCTCCGCCCGGTACCCCGGCTCCGAAGGGGTCGTCCGTGCGTCTGGTGTTCGAGCCCGCGTCATGAGCTCTGCGCCGAGGGGTCCGCACCAGAGGTGCGGCTGATGGGGGACGACCTCCTCGAGGAAGCGAAGGCGACCGAAGGAATGAGCCTCGGGGACATCGCGCGCGAGCTCCCGGGCAGCACCGCGTCCGTCGACGGTGATGCCTCCGTGCTCTGCACCGGCGTGCACCACGACTCGCGCCGCGTGCAGCCCGGCGATCTCTTCGTGGTGCGCCGCGGCGAGACGCACGACGGGAGCGCGTTCGTCGGCGACGCGGTCAAGAGAGGCGCGGTCGCGCTGCTCGCCGATCGCGCTTCGATGATCGCCGACGCGCAGGTGCCGGTTCTGCGCGTCGACGACGTGTCGACCGGCCTCGCGTATGCCGCCGCCGCCGTGTACGGGCACCCGGCGTTCTCGCTCGACGTGATCGGTATCACCGGGACCAACGGCAAGACCACCACGAGTCACCTCGTCCGTGCCGCCGTCGACGGTGCGCTCGGGTTCCCGAAGTGCGGGATCGTCGGCACGATCGGGCACACGTACGCCGGCAAGACGATCGCGGCCTCACACACCACGCCCGAAGCGGATGAGCTCGCGCGCGTCCTCGCTGTCATGCGTAAGCGAGGCGCGACGCATGTCGCGATGGAGGTCTCCTCCATTGCGCTCGTGCTCGGTCGCGTGCGTGCGGTGCGCTTCCGCGTGGCGGCGTTCACGAATCTGACGCAAGATCACCTCGATTTTCATGGGTCGATGGAGTCCTACGCGGCCGCCAAGATGGCGCTCTTCACCACCTGCGAGCCGGGCCTCGCGGTGGTGAACGTCGACGATCCGTTCGGCATGAAGATCGCCGCGGCCGCGAAGTGCAAGGTGCTGCGCGTGCGCACGAAGGTCGGCGCGACCGACGCCGACATCGCGCCGCTGTCCGTCGACGCGAGCGCTAGCGGGATGCGCATCCTCGCGAAAGTCCCCGGTGGTGACGTCGAGATCAAGACTCGCCTCGTCGGCCTGCACAACCTCGAGAACCTGCTCGTCGCGATCGGGATCGCGAGCGTGCTCGACCTCGAGGTCGATCGCGCCGCCGCCGCGCTCGAGCACGAGATCGGTGCGCCCGGTCGGCTCGAGCGTTGCGACGGTCCCGGCGACGATGTCGTTGCGGTCGTCGACTACGCGCACACGCCGGATGCGCTCGCGCGCGTCCTCGATGCGGTGCGCGCGGTGTCGAAGCCGCTCGACGGCGCGTCTCCGGCGCATGCCGGAGCGCGGTCTACACGTGACGAGGCGGGCGGACCCCGCGTCGCTGCACCGCGCGTGCTTTGCGTGTTTGGTTGCGGAGGCGATCGCGATCCGGGCAAGCGCGTTCCCATGGGCGAGGCGGTCGGCGCGCGCGCGGACGTCGCGATCGTGACGAGCGACAACCCGCGCACCGAGTCGCCCGAGGCGATCGCCGAGCCGGTCGAGGAGGGCGTGCGCGCCGCGGGCCTCACGAAGCTCGCACCGCAGGACATCGCGGGGGCTCGAAAGGGCTACCTCGTGGAGCTCGACCGGCAGCGCGCGATCGCGATGGCGATCGACCTGGCGCGGCCTGGCGACATCGTCGTCATCGCCGGCAAGGGCCACGAGGACTACCAGATCATCGGCACGACGAAGCGGCCGTTCGACGATCGCCTCGAGGCGCGAAACGCGCTCCGAGCTCGCCGCGAGCGCACGCCGGAGTCGCGCTAGATGGCGACGCCGATACCGACGAACCGCGCACGGTTCACGATCGACGAGATCCTCCGTGCCACCCGCGGGACGCTCGTGCGTCGGGCCGCCCTCCCTCGCGAGCCGGTCGGCGTCGTGACGGATAGCCGCGCCGTCGCTGCTGGCAACGTCTTTCTCGCGATCAGGGGCGAGTCGCACGACGGACACGCGTTCGTCGGCGCGGCCGCGAAGCGAGAGCCCTCCGTCATCGTCGTCGAGCGCGGCCGTGCGGCCGGCTGCGATGACGCGTGCTGGGTCGTGGAGGTCGATGACACCCTGATCGCGCTCGGCGATCTCGCGCGCCTCCACCTCGAGGCCTGGCGCGTGTTCGGAGCCCAGAAGAGGGTGCTCGCCATCACCGGGAGCGCCGGCAAGACCACTACCAAGGAGCTCGCCGCGGCGCTCTTCGGCGCGGTCGGCGCGACCCACTACACCGCCGGGAACCTGAACAACCGCGTGGGCGTTCCCTTCGTCGTGCTGGGGCTACAGAACGAACATCGCTTTGCCGTCCTCGAGATGGGCATGAGCTTGCCAGGCGAGCTCGACGCCATCACCTCGTTCGCGCACCCCGACGTGTCGATCGTCACCAACGTGGGCGTCGCGCACTCCGAGGGCGTCGGCGGACCCGACGGCGTCATGCGGGAGAAGGGCGCCGTCTACCGCGCGCTCGACGCGAGCGGCATCGCGATCGTCAATGCCGACGACGTGCGCGTGGTGCGCGCGGCCGCCGGCACGGCCGCAAAGACCGTCCTCACCTTCGGCCTCTCGGCGAAGGCCACGTACCGCATCGCGAGCCGCGAGGCGTGCGGCGAGTCCGGCTCCACGCTCACGCTCGCCACCCCGAAACGCTCGCTCACCTTGCAGTTCCCGCTCGCCGGCGAGGCTGCGGCCATCGATTTCGCAGCCGCGCTCGCCGCACAGGAGGCCGCGTCGGGCGTTCTCCTCTCGATCGAAGCCATCGAGCGCGCCCTCGCCACGGTTCGCCTCTCCGGCCGCGCGACCCTCACGCACCTCGGCGGGGACATCGTCGTCCTCGACGACACCTACAACGCAAACCCGGCCAGCATGCGCGTCGCTCTCTCGACGCTCTCGGAAATCGCAGGCGAACGCCGGAAGGTCGCCGTCCTCGGCGAGATGAAGGAGCTCGGGACCCACGCCGAGCCCGAGCACCTGGCGCTCGGTGACGTCCTCGCCGCCGCGGGCGTCACCCTCGCGATCGGCTGCGGAGGCCTTATTTCCAGGTCTCTCGAGCGTGCCGCGCAGCTCGGCGTCACCTGCGTCATGGCCGCTTCGACCGAGGAGGCTGCCCGTGAAGCCACCGCCCGCGTCCTCCCCTCGGATGCCATCCTGGTGAAGGGCTCCCGCTCCGTTGGGGCCGAACGGGTGGTCGCCGCGCTTATAGAAACTTGGCCCTTTGCGGGAAATTCTGCAACGTCGTACTCCGGATGATTTACGAGCTCCTCTACCCGCTGCGCCACTCTGCGAGCTGGCTTGGGTGGCTCAACGTGCTTCGGTACGTGCCGTTCCGCGTCATCGCCTCGACGATGACCGCGATGATGATCTGCTTCGCGCTCTCACCGTGGTTCATCCGCGAGCTCCAGAAAAAGCAGATCGGCGAGGTCGGCCGCGAAGCCGGGATGATTCCCGAAGGTCACCTGAAGAAGCGCGGTACCCCCACGATGGGCGGCGCGCTCCTCCTCCTCGCTGTGCTCGGGTCGACGATCCTCTGGTGTGACCTCCGCAACGTGTTCGTGCTCGCGGCGACCGCGATCACCGCCGGCTACGGCGTGATCGGCTACCTCGACGACTACCTGAAGATCCGCGCAAAGAACTCGAAGGGCCTTCCGGGTCGCTACAAGCTCCTCGGCCAGTTCCTCGTCGCCGGCGCGGTACTCACGTGGGTGTTCACCTCGAAGGAGCATCTACCGCCCGACTTTTGGGAGATCCGCGATCGGCTGGCGATCCCCTTCGTCGCCTTCAACAAGCATCCGATCCACCTGCCGCTCGCGCTCTACATCGTGTTCGCGGTCTTCACCGTCGTCGCGATGTCGAACGCCGTGAACCTCACCGACGGCCTCGACGGTCTCGCCATCGGCCCGGTGATCTTCAACGCCGGTACGTACCTGATCTGGGCGTATCTCTCGGGCGCCACGTTCGGCATCGTGAACGTCGCGCAGCGCTTCGTCGTCGCGAAGTATCTCGACATTCCGTTCATCGCGAGCTCGGGTGAGCTCGCCGTGTTCTGCGGCGCCCTGGTCGGCGCCGGCATCGGCTTCCTCTGGTACAACACCTATCCCGCGCAGGTCTTCATGGGTGACGTGGGCGCGCTCGCGCTCGGCGGTGGCCTCGGCACGTGCGCAGTGTTCACCAAGAACGAGCTGCTCTCCGTCATCCTCGGCGGCGTCTTCTTCCTCGAGGGCCTGTCCGTCGTCACCCAGGTCATGTCGTTCAAGCTGACCGGCAAGCGCGTCTTCCTGATGGCGCCGATCCACCACCACTACGAGAAGAAGGGGTGGCCCGAGCCGAAGATCATCGTGCGCTTCTGGATCATCTCGATCCTTCTCGCCCTCGTGAGCCTCGCGAGCTTGAAGCTCCGATGAACACCATGCTCGACCTCAGCGGCAAGCGCGTGATCGTCGTCGGGCTCGGACTGAGCGGCGTCGCCGCGTGTCGGCTCCTGGCCGCGCGTGGCGCGAAGGTCGTCGGCACCGACAGCAAGCGGCCCGAGTCGGTTTCGGACGAGGTGAAGGCCCTCGAGCGCGAGGAGGGCGTCACGCTCGCGCTCGGCGGTCACGACGCGGCCCGCGTGGCGGAGGCCGACCTCGTCATCGTCTCGCCCGGCGTGCCGTCGTTCCCCGACCTCGAGGCGGCGGAACGCAAGGGCATCCCGATCTGGAGCGAGGTCGAGCTCGCCGTCCGTGCCGTGAACGAGTCCTCGCGAGTTGCCGGCCGCAAGCCGCCGCGTCTCGTCGCCATTGGTGGCACGAACGGCAAGAGCACAGTGACGTCACTCGTGGGCGCGCTCCTCGAACGCGCCGGCCTTCGCACGTTCGTCGGCGGCAACCTCGGCGAGCCGCTCGCCGCGCACGCCGACGAGCCGTTCGATGCCCTGGTGCTCGAGGTGTCGAGCTTCCAGATGGAGCGCGTCGATGCGTTCCACCCCGAGATTTGCGTGCTGCTGAACGTCACCCCCGATCACCTCGACCGCTACGCGGACCTCGAAGCCTACGCGGGAGCAAAGGGAAACGCCTTCGTGATGCAGACGGCCACGGACGTCGCGGTGGTCCCGGTGGACGACGCTGTGTGCACGGCGCAGGCGAATCGCGGCAAGGGTCGCGTCGTCACGTTCGGCCCGGGCGGCATCGTCGACGTCCATGCCGACGCCGTCGTCGATCACCGATCACGTCTGAGCTTCACGCGCGCGAAGTTCGGTCTCCAGGGCGGTCACAACGCGCTGAACGTCGCCGCCGCGATCGCGGCCGTCGGGCCGTTCAACCTCGACCCGCACGTCATCGAGGAGGTCCTCGAGGGCTTTCGTGGCCTGCCGCACCGCATGGTCCTCGTCCGCAGTCGCGGGGGTGTCCGGTGGTACGACGACTCGAAGGGCACGAATGTCGGCGCCACCGTCACCGCGGTACGCGGAGTCGTCGAGGAGCGCGTCGTGCTCGTCGCCGGCGGTCGCGACAAGGGCGGCAGCTACGGCCCGCTCGTCGAGGCGCTCCGCGCGAAGGGCCGCGCTGCGGTCCTCATCGGCGAGGCCGCCCCGCTCATCCGCGACGCGGTCGGCGACGTCGTTCCAGTCCACCTCGCCGCATCGATGGACGAGGCGGTGCGCGTCGCCGCCGTCCTCGCGCGCCCGGGCGACGCAGTGCTTCTTTCACCTGCGTGCTCCAGCTTCGACATGTTCCGTGACTACAAGGAGCGAGGCGACGTGTTCGTGAACGCCGTGCAATCGCTCGCCGACGACGCCCCGCGTGCGGGAGGCTCCAAGTGATCATGAAGAACGTTCGCCGCATCCCGGCCGCGTCAATCCCGATGCAGCTCGTGCTGCCGCTCGACGCCAGGCCGGTCGAGAACGCCTCCAAGAAGCCCGTTGACGTGGCGATCGCCGCGCTCGTCGTCGCGCTCATCGGCTTCGGTGTCGTGATGGTCTACAGCGCGTCCGCCGTTCAGGCGACGCTGCACTACCACGACCCGCAGTTCTTCCTGAAGCGCCAGGCCGCGTACGCCGTCATCGCGCTGACGATGTTCTTCGTCCTCGGGCTCATCGATTACCACCGCCTCTACAAGCTCACGTATCCCGTGCTTGGCGGCGTCGGTCTCTTGCTGATCGCGTGCGTCGTCGGTCTCGGCCACAGCGGTGGCGGCGCGACGCGCTGGCTCTCCGTCGGTCCCGTTCACGTGCAGCCCGCCGAGATGGCGAAGCTCGCGCTCGTCACGTGGCTCGCGTACTCGCTCGCGAAGAAGGCCGAGCGCGTGAAGACGTTCACGGTCGGCTTCCTCCCGCACCTGCTCGTCGCCGGCGTCTTCATGTTCCTCTGCATGAAGCAGCCGGACTTCGGCAGCTCCGTTGTGCTCCTCCTCCTCACGTTCACGATGCTCTTCGTGGCCGGCGCGAAGGTCGGTTACATCCTCGGCGCGTCGATCCTCGGAGGAGCCTTCGGCGCGATCTCGATCATGTCGAAGCAGTATCGCTACGAGCGGTACCTCGCATGGATGAACATGGATCAGCACCGCGCGGACCTCGCGTACCAGCCGTTCCAGTCCGTGATGGCGTTCGGCTCGGGCGGCACCTGGGGCACCGGCATCGGCAAAGGGCTTCAGACGCTCTACCTGCCCGAGGCCCACAACGACTTCATCGCCGCGATCGTCGGCGAGGAGCTGGGTTTCGTCGGCGTGCTGTCTCTCTGCCTCGTATACCTCGCGCTGACTGCGCGCGGCGTTCGCGCGGCGTTTCGCGCCCCCGACGACTACGGCGCGTACCTCGCGTTCGGCATCTCGACGATGTTCGGCGTGCAGGCGCTCGTGAACCTCTCCGTCGCGCTCGCGATCCTTCCGACGAAGGGCCTCACGCTGCCGTTCCTCAGCTTCGGCGGCTCCTCGCTGCTCGTGAACGCCGTGGCGGCCGGCATCCTGCTGAACATCTCGCGCCAGGGCGCGCCTCGCCCCGTCGCCGAGTCCGAGGTGGAGACGCCGTCCGCGCCCGAGGTCGAAGACACCGCGATCGCCGAGGCGCTCGCCGCGGAGGGGCCCGCGGCATGAAGACGATCCTCATCGCCGGCGGTGGCACGGGCGGGCACGTGTTCCCTGGGCTCGCCGTCGCGCAGGCGCTGCGTGAGCTCGCCGACGTGGATGTGATCTTCGCCGGCTCTCCGCGCGGACTCGAAACGCGCATCATCCCGCAGCACGGCTACACCCTCGAGCTCCTGGACGTCGAGCCGATGAAGGGTGGGGGGCCCGCGCGAGCGATCCGCGGTGCGCTCGTCGCGGCAAAGGCGATGCGTCACGCGACCGGGCTCATCGGGCGCGTTCATCCGAGCGCAGTCCTCAGTGTCGGTGGCTATGCCGCGGGGCCTGCAGCGCTAGCGTGCGTACGCGCGCGCATCCCGCTCGCCGTTCTCGAGCCGAACAGCACCCTCGGTCTCGCAAACCGCTTGCTCGCTCCGTTCGCGGCGCGCGCGTACGTGGCGTGGGCGGAGACCGGGCGTCACTTCCGAGGCGACAAGGCGCGCCTCTACGGCGTGCCGCTGCGTCCCGGCTTCGAGCCGCGCGCCTACACGTCGAGGTCGAGCGAGCGGCGTGTCCTCGTGCTCGGCGGTAGCCAGGGCGCGACCGCGTTGAACGAGCGTGTGCCCGGCGCCATCGCGCGCGCCTCGGCCAACATCGGAGAACTCCGCGTCGTCCACCAGACGGGCAAGGATCGGGAGGCCGATGTTCGCCAGGCCTACGACCGCGCGGGCATCACGACCGCGACCGTCGTTCCGTTTCTGGATGACGTCGCCGAGCATATGGCCGCCGCCGACGTGGTGGTCGCGCGCGCAGGCGCCGTCACCGTCGCGGAGATCCTCGCCATCGGGCGCGCCTCGATCCTCGTGCCCTTCCCGCACGCCGCCGACGACCACCAGGCGAAGAACGCGATGGCGCTCGCCGACCTCGGCGGCGCCGTTTGCATCCGTCAAGAGGCGGCCGACGAGGTCCGCCTCGCGACCGAGCTCACGCTGATGTTCGAGGACGAGGAGCGGCGCACGCGAATGGCGCAGGCCGCGCGGGACCTCGGGCATCCGCATGCTGCCAAGGAGGTCGCTCGCGATCTGCTCGCGCTCGCGGGCATCCGCCTGAAGCCTGCCGAGGTTCCACCGCCTCACAGGCCGATGAACGGCGGAACGAACGGCTCCTCGACCATGAAGATCCCAACTTCGACCTCCAAGGGAGTCTCCTGATGTTCCGCGGACGCGTCCGTCACGCACACTTCGTCGGCATCGGCGGCATCGGCATGAGCGGCCTCGCGGAGATCCTCCGCACGATGGAGTTCGACGTCTCGGGCTCCGACCTCAAGCCGAACGACATCACGCGCCGACTCGAGACGATGGGCGTTCGCGTCGACGTGGGCCACCTCGCGAAGAACGTCGAGGGCGCAGACGTCGTCGTCTACTCGAGCGCGATCGACCCGACGAACCCCGAGATCCAGCGCGCCAGGGAGCTGGAGATCCCGATCATCCCTCGCGCGGAGATGCTCGCCGAGCTGATGCGCGTGAAATACTGCGTGCTCCTCGCGGGCTCGCACGGCAAGACCACGACGACCTCGCTCGTTGCGACCGTGCTGCGCGCGGCCGGTCTCGACCCCACCGTCGTCGTCGGCGGCAAGGTCAACGCGCTCGGCTCGAATGCGCGGCTCGGCGAGGGCGACCTCTTCGTGGCCGAGGCTGACGAGAGCGATGGCTCGTTCCTCAAGCTCACGCCCACCATCGGCGTCATCACCAACATCGACGCCGAGCACCTCGATCACTACGGCACGCACGAGAAGGTGAAAGAAGCCTTCGTGCAGTTCGCCAACAAGATCCCCTTCTACGGGCTCGCCGTCCTCTGCCTGGACCACCCGCACGTCCAGGCGATCCTCCCGCAGATCATGCGCCGCCACGTGACGTACGGCGTCTCGCGGCAGGCCGACTACCGCGCGAAGAACATCCAGTTCTCCGGTCTCGATACGCACTTCGAGGCGTTCCGCCGGGGCCAGTCGCTCGGGAATTTCTCGGTGCGGATGCCTGGTCACCACAACGTGCTCAACGCGCTCTCCGTCATCGCGGTGGCTGACGAGCTCGAGGTGCCGTTCGACATCGTCCGCGAGGCGATCAAGAGCTTTCACGGCGTGCAGCGTCGCTTCACCGTCGTCGGCACGCCCGCCATCGAGCGCGAGGGCAAGAAGGGCGATGTCATGGTCATCGACGACTACGGCCACCACCCCGCCGAGGTCGAGGCGACCCTCGACGCCGCGCAGAACGGCTTCGACCGTCGCGTCGTCGTCGCCTTCCAGCCTCATCGCTACACCCGGACGCAGTCGCTCTTCGGTGACTTCACGCGCGCGTTCAACAAGGCCGACGTTCTCATCATCACGGACGTGTATGCCGCCGGCGAGAAGCCGATTCCCGGTGCGACCGGCGAGGCGCTCGCCGACGCCATCCGCGCGCACGGCCATCACAACGTGCGCTACGTCGGCGACAAGAGGAAGATCGGAGCTGCGCTCCACGAGATCGCGCGCCCCGGTGATCTCGTGATCGCGCTTGGAGCAGGCGACATCAACGCGAGCGCGCGCGAGCTCGTCGCCGCTCTCGAGAAGGAGAATGCGCCGTGAGCACGCTTCCGCCCCTCTCGAACATGCCCGCTCCTCCGCCCCCGAGCGGGAACGCGCGGCGCAAGAGCGCGTCCCCGAGGCGCGCGTCGGGCGGCTCGGTTCCGCCGCCGAGCGAAGCCCCGATCGCGCTGCCCGCCAAGGAGACGATGGCTCGCGAGTCGCGCGCAATGCGCATCGCGCGAGGCGTGGTCGGCTTCCTGATGGTCGTCGGCATCGGCGGCACGGTGGCTTGGGGCGCGCGCAAGTACGTGAAGACGAGCCCGCGTTTCGCGATCCAGGAGGTCATCACGACGGGCGCGAAGCGTCGTGCGCCCGACGAGCTCGCGAGCATCGCGGGCATCGCGAAGGGCCAGAATGTGTTCACTGCTGATCTCGACCGCGCGCGCGCTCGTCTCATCGCGGATCCGTGGGTGAGCGAAGCCTCACTCGCGCGCCAGCTACCCGGGACGGTCTTCCTGCGCGTCGTCGAGCGCGAGGCCGGGGGCATCGTCGCGACGAACGACGGAAGCGCCAAGGCGGCGGGCGGCGAGACATACATCGTCACGCGCGAGGGAACGATCATCAAGCGCCTCGAGACGGGCGACCCGACGGACCTCACGGTCGTCACCGGCGTGGTGCTCCAGCACCTCCTCGACGATCGCGAGGGCGCCGTGCGCACGATCCGTCGTGCGCTCGATCTCGCGGCTGACTACGACCACACACCGCTCGCGTCCCGCTCTCCGCTCGAGGAGGTCCACGTCGAGGCGAACGGCGAGATGACGCTGGTGGTCGGCAAGAACGCCGTGGCGCTTCACATGGGCGCGCCGCCCTACCGTCGCAAGCTGGAACAAGCCATCCGCGTAATCGCCGAGCTCGATCGCCGTGGGGCGAAGCCCGACTCGATCATGCTCGACAACGAGGCGCGGCCAGACCGCGTCGTCGTACGAATGCGCTGAGCCTGAGCGTTGCGGTAGGCCTGGGAACGCGCGCGGGATCGGGGTTTTTGGTGCACGTCGCAACGACACCCTTGGTTTCGGCCGCGAGGGCTGGCACTGTCGCGTCGTGCAGCACCAACCGGGAGCGGGGAAATTCATGCGCGTCGGAAATTGGGTCGTTCTTTCACTGGTCGTCGGCCTCGTCGTCCTCTCCACGGGCTGCAAGCCGAAGGTCGGAACGAAGTGCAGGTCGGGTGCGGTCGTCTGCACGAAGGAGGGCGCGCTCTTCTGCGGCGACAACAACAAGTACGTCGCCGCGGGCTGCCACGGCCCCGCGGGCTGCACCGCGGCCGGGACCTCGTCGGCGTGCGACGCCACGCTCGCCATCGCCGGTGACGGCTGCGAGGTCGAGGGCAACATCGCCTGCGCCACCGACAAGAAGGCGCAACTCGGTTGCAAGAACCACACGTGGGTCGTCGGCGCGACGTGCAAGGGCGCGAAGGGCTGCGAGTTCAAGGACGAGGAGCTCTTCTGCGATCACACCCTCGCCGACAAGGACGACCCTTGCCACCGTGACGGTCAGATCGCGTGCACGAACGACCGCGCCTTGATCCTCAAGTGCCAGAACAACATCTTCACCGCGGTCGACGCTTGCCGCGGCCCGAAGTCGTGCACCTTCGAGGAGCACCCGGAGCGCGACCTCGTCGAGTTCGACTGTGACGATTCGTTCGCGAACGACGGCGACCCGTGCAACTCGGAGAGCTTCTTCGCCTGCGCGGTCGACAAGAAGTCGATCAATACCTGCAAGTCCAAGAAGTTCTCCCTGGTGAAGACGTGCCCTGGCGCAAAGGGTTGCACCGTGGACGCTGACGGCCAGCGGCTGCACTGCGATCAGACGAGCGGCGCCGCATTCACCGGTAGCGGCGGCGGCGGCAAGATTTCCTCTGCTGCGGGCGGCGAGAAGGGCGCAGCGAAGGCGAAGCCCGGCGCGTCGGCGAGCGCGTCGGCCAAGTCTGCGACCTCGGCCTCCGCCGCGGCCTCCGCGTCGGCGAAGCCCGCCGCGTCCGCATCGGCGGCGGCGTCTGCGAGCGCCAAGCCCGCTCCGTCGGCCTCTGCGGCCGCATCGTCCTCCGCCAAGCCGGCGGCGTCGGCGAAGCCGGTTGCGTCTGCGATCAAGATCATCAGGAAGCCCTGACCGCCAGGGGGAGCTTCTTTTTTCGGCCTCTTGGCTAGGGGCGACGGGGTCGCCGCCGCTCGCGGAGGCCGTGGTGTTCGTGTTCGTGCTCGAGCCTCTGCCGGAGGAGGAGGTTGCGGGAGGCGTTCCGGTCGAGCCGTAAGTGGCCGGGTCCTTCGAGCCGGAAAAATCCGCTCGCAGCGATCAGCACGACAGCCATGACGGTGCGGTGCGAGGACACGCCGAGGAGGAACGAGCAACCTCCGTATCCGACCCGATCGCGGCCGATCGCCCGCAGATCAGCCCGTCTGATCCCTCCCGTTGAGACCCCCGAGGCTCGGTGTGGTGCGTGCTCGACCACTCGGGCGGACCCGCGCAAAGTCGGATTACCCCCCACATCTCCCGGGAATCTCGAGAAATCGGAGCGCCACTTATTTGGCCCGGCGCCTCCGACTATGCGAACCCTGGGCATAGATGAGCACGTCGGCTTCGCAAGGGGAGATCGTCGTCGGCCTCGATATCGGCACCACGAAGGTGTGTGCCGTCGTCGGAGAGATCGCCGAGGATGGAATCACGATCCTCGGGGTGGGCTCGGTGCCCTGTCGCGGCCTGCGCAAGGGCATCGTCAGCAACATCGACTGGACCGTCCGCGCCATCAAGGACGCGATCGAGGCCGCCCAGACGATGGCCGGCGTCGAGATCCGCACGGTCTACGCGGGCGTCGCCGGCAGCCACATCCGGTCGCAGACTTCGGACGGCGTCGCGGCCATCGCCGGCGGTGAGGTCACTCGCGCCGACGTCGAGCGCGTGCTCGAAGGCGCCCGCGCCATCCCGGTCGACGCCGACCGCCAGATCCTCCACGTCCTTCCCCGCGAGTACGTCGTCGACATCCAGGACGGCATCCGCGACCCGATCGGCATGAGCGGCGTTCGCCTCGGCGCGAAGGTCAACCTCGTGACGGCCGCCACGAGCTGCGTGCAGAACGTCATCCGCTGCGCCGAGCGCTGCGGCCTCGTCGTCGCCGATGTCGTCCTCGAGCCTCTCGCAAGCGCCGAGGCGATCCTCTCCGATGACGAGCGCGAGATCGGCGTCGCGGTCGTCGACATCGGCGGCGGCACCACCGACATCCTGATCTACATCGACGGCGGTATCGCCCACGCGAGCGTGATCCCGGTCGGCGGCAACAACATCACGAACGACATCGCCGCCGGTCTTCGTACGCCGATGGCCGAGGCCGACCGCCTCAAGCGCCTCTGTGGCTGCGCCCTCGGGCGCATGGTCGCGGACGACGAGGACATCGAGGTCCCGGGCGTCGGCGGCCAGAAGCCGCGCCGCACCCCGCGCCGCGTGCTCTCCGACATCATCGAGCCGCGCGTCGAGGAGATCTTCGCCGTCGTGCGCAAGCGCATCGAGGACACGGGGCTCCTCGAGCAGATCTCCGCCGGCGTCGTCCTCACGGGCGGCGCGGTCCTCCTCGAGGGCACCACCGAGCTCGCCGAGGAGATCCTCGGGATGCCCGTCCGGATCGGCTTCCCTACGGGGGTGCGCGGCATCACGCAGCTCGTTCACGGACCGCAGTACGCCACGGGCGTCGGCCTGGTGAAGTATGGCGCGCAAGCGATCGCCGACGGTCACGCCCGCGCGGCAGCTCCGGCGCACTCGATGATGCGCATGACCGCTGCGGCGGTGAAGAAGTCTGACGAAATGGCAGAGGGCAAGGATGAGATGCCCAAGTCTTCGTCGAAGTTGTGGGAGTGGCTGAAGGCCGCTTTCTGAGCGATCTTCGCAAGCTTGTGTCGTGTGATTCACACGATCTGATTCGATATCAGCGTTACCGACAATACCAATTCTCGTTTTACCGCCCTATCGAGGAAGAGGCGCCTCGGTCGTGCGGATTCGCTCGCGCTCGCGCGAGCTCTCCATTTTCGTGTAATCCCCGGGAGGCATGAGGCTCATGACGTTTTCGATCGAGTTTGCAGACGAGCAGCAGGAATACCAGGCCCGCATCAAGGTGATTGGCTGCGGCGGCTCCGGCGGCAACGCGGTCAACACGATGATCAACTTCGGCCTTGAAGGCGTGGAGTTCATCGTCGTCAATACCGACGCTCAGGCTCTCAACGGCAATGCAGCCCCCACCAAGCTGAACATCGGCGGCGCGATCACCCGCGGTCTCGGCGCAGGCGCCGACCCCGAGCGTGGTCGTAAGGCGGCCATGGAAGATCACCAGCGCATCAAGGAGCTCATCAGCGGCGCGGACATGGTCTTCGTGTGCGCCGGCATGGGCGGCGGCACGGGCACCGGAGCAGCTCCGGTCATCGCGCAGCTCGCGCGTGAAGAGGGCGCCCTCACGGTCGGCGTCGTCACGAAGCCCTTCCTCTTCGAGGGACGTCAGCGGTCGCGCCGCGCCGAGCTCGGTCTCGCGCAGCTCACCGAGCACGTCGACACGCTCATCACGATCCCGAACCAGAAGCTCCTCATGCTCGGCGAGGAGGACCTCTCCTTCATCGACGCGTTCCGCAAGGCGGACGAGGTC